>JAZKFY010000008.1:0-37772 GCA_040386175.1 Patescibacteria group bacterium | reverse complement strand
CCTTTGGAGTAATCTTACCAACAAGTACATCACCAGCCTTAACTTCAGAACCAAGTTGAACGATACCGTTCTCGTCTAGGTGACGAAGTGATTCTTCAGATACATTTGGAATGTCACGAGTTACAATTTCTGGACCTAGCTTAGTTTCACGAACTTCTACTGTGTAGTCTTTGATGTTTACACTTGTAAGAGTGTCGTCTTGTACGAGGCGTCGTGAAAGTACGATCGCGTCGTCCATGTTGTAACCAGACCATGGCATGAAGGCTACAAGAAGGTCTTTACCAAGGGCGATTTCGCCATCAGCTACAGAAGCACCTTCAATAAGTGTGTCGCCTGCTTTAACCTTGTCGCCGCGGTTAACGCGAACTTTTTGGTTGATTGAGCGGTCGTCGTTTGACTTAATAAAGTGAACAGGGCGGTAAGACTTAGTACCATCTTTGTATTTCACTTGTACTTCGTCGCCATCAGCGCGGATAACCTCACCAGCACCTTCAGCAACAACAAGTTGGCTCGTGTTTTCAGCAATAACGTGTTCAATACCTGTACCCACAACTGGTGATTCAGGCTGTAGAAGTGGCACAGCTTGCTTCTGCATGCTTGCGGCCATCAATGAACGGTCAACACGGTTCTTTTCAACGAAAGGCACGAGTGCGGCAGTTGAACCGAGAATTTGTTTGTTGGCTGCGTCCATGAAAGTAACTTCTGATGCATCAACTTGCTCTGGGAGCAAACCGTTACGAGCAGAAACGCGTTCGTCAGCAAATGTACCGTCGTCGCTTAGCTTAACGCCAGCGTCAGCAATAACTTCAACAGCTTCTTGTGAAGCGTCGAGGTATACAACATCGTCAGTAACCTTACGGTTCTTAACACGAAGGTAAGGAGTTTCAATGAAACCGTACTCGTTAATACGAGCGTAGGCAGCAAGGTTCAATACCAACCCAATGTTTGCACCTTCAGGTGTCTCTACAGCACAAAGGCGTCCGTAGTGAGTTGGGTGGGCGTCACGAACGTCAAATCCAGCACGTTCGCGGCTTAGACCACCAGGACCCATTGATGAAAGACGACGCTTGTGAGCAAGCTCTGCAAGTGGGTTTGTTTCATCCATAAGTTGTGAAAGTTGTGAACTCGCAAAGAATTCACGAACAGCTGCAACAACTGGACGAGCGTTAATAAGTTGAGATGGGCTAACAGTTTCGATGTCGCTCATGCTCATACGGTCCATAGCGTTACGTTGCATACGAAGCATACCAACGCGGAATTGACGAGCAACAAGCTCACCAACTAGTTTTACACGACGGTTTGAAAGCGCGTCGATGTCGTCTGGAAGGTCTTGAGTATTGTTAAGGCGAATAATTTCCTTAACGATAGCAATCAAGTCACTTACTTGGAAAACACGGTTTTCAGTAACGTTTGGAAGTTCAAGCCCAAGACGTTGGTTAAGCTTGTAACGGCCTACTCGAGAGTAGTCGAAACGTTTGAAGTCGAAGAACATACGTTCAATCATTGAACGTGCGTTGTCGACAGTTGCAAGGTCACCTGGACGTAGACGGCGGTACACTTCAATAAGTGCTTCGTTTGTTCCACGAGCTGGGTCTTTATCGAGAGTTGCGTCTACGTATTTAACTTCACCGGTGTCAACGTCTTCAAAGAGAGCTTTGATTTCAGTTGTCTTGTTGTACCCAAGGGCACGGAACAATGTCGTTACAGGCAGTTTACGACGTCGGTCAATCTTAACGTAAATAGCACCGTTAGATGCGGTTTCAAATTCAAGCCACGCGCCACGGCCAGGAATTAATTTAGCACCGTAGTTATTACGGGTTGCAAGACGGTCGGCAGTAAAGAATACACCAGCAGAACGGATAAGTTGAGAAACAACAACACGCTCAGTACCGTTAATAATGAAAGTACCGCGGTCAGTCATCCATGGGTAGTCACCAAGGTAGATTTCTTGCTCTTTAACTTCACCTGTTACTTTGTTTGTAAGCTCAACGATCGCGTGAAGCGGAGCGTCGAAAGTAAGATTGTTTTCCTTTGCATCAATTTCTGATGTTTTAGGATCTTGGAAAGCATACTTACCAAAACGAAGAGCCAGCTTTTGGCCGGTGTAGTCATCGATTGGGTTAAGTTCTGCAAAGATTTCGCCAAGACCGGTCTCGACAAATTCTTTCCAGCTTTCGCGTTGGTGTTGGATTAAGTTTGGTAATGGGAGTGCGGTGTCATCTTTTGTAAAAAAGACACGCTTGGTATTAGATGTACCTTTAGCCATAAGCTATATTGTCCTCGCATTTAGGGGTGGGTTTGATATTTAGGGGTTTCTTTGGCGCGGAAGATTCCCTTAACCTCTGGTGCTCACGGGACTGCCAGGTCCGTAAAGCTATACAATGTCCATATCAATAACAATCTCGCAGACGGTCATAAAGACATAGTTACCCAGGGCTACACTACTTCTTAGTACCTAGTATGCATGTTTTTTCGTAAATAATCAATAGAGTTTGAAGACATTTTTAAATAAAATACCCCCGTAGGTTGCGGCTCCGCGAATAATCAACGGGCGGCACAACTCTACGGGGACAATCCCTCTAACATACACCTTGATCAGCGGTCAGCGATTCCTGTTGCGGAATGCGTAGGCAAAATCCGACAGCAGAGCGACCGGCTCGACGATGCAGATACCGATCATCACCCACAGTGCAAAAATGGGTTTCAGAAAACGTCCTGCACGACGCCGGCTGTAGTTAGCCCGGGACTTCTCCCAGCGCTGCTCTCGATGCTCGTAAAAATGCTCGCTGAAGTTCGATGCGTCAGCTGCGTTCATGCTCACAGGCTCGCCCATGCTCATAATGCTCCTTTGTACGTCTTTGGATAGGGATAAAAATATTATACAATAATTTGCGCGTATTTAGAAGAGCTAAATACTAGGCCTTAGTGACAATTTCATCAATAAGACCATACTTCTTTGCCTCATCAGCACTCATCCAGAAGTCTCGATCAGCGTCTTTTTCTACCTTAGATAGTTTTTGGCCAGTGTTTTTGGCAAGAATCTCGTTCAAACGATGCTTTAAATAAATACCTTCACGTAATGAGATTTCTTGGTCTGTAATTTTACCCTGTGTTCCACTCGAAGGTTGGTGAATCATAATACGGCTATTGGGAAGGGCGTATCGCTTACCTTTTGTACCGCTAGATAGTAAGAAAGCACCCATACTTGCCTGTAGTCCAATTCCAATCGTTTGTACGTCTGGTGCAATAGATTTGATAGTGTCGTAAATACCAAGGCCGTCGTATACACTTCCGCCAGGGCTATTAATATAGAGTTTAATATCCTTCTTCGGATCTTCGTATGCAAGATATAGAAGCTGAGCAACAACAATGTTAGCAGTGTGCTCGTTCACCTCTTCACCTAAGAAGATGATGCGGTCTTTCAAAAGGCGTGAGTAAATATCAAACGCGCGTTCGCCTTCGCTGGTACGCTCGATGACAGTTGGAACAAGATATCCGTTTGGCTTATTCATAGATTTCCCTCATTTATATATCCATTATAAATAAAATTAGCACTCGTTGCAAGTGAGTGCTAATTCAAGCATATGCGTATTTACTTTTTCAATATAATATGCTATAATATGCGAATACCTTAACAACACACTATCGATCTCGAAGGATTGAAATGTACCCCCTGATTCCTGAATTCATGTGGCCCTACACCGTCTGGGTGTTCTTCATCGGCTTCGTCCTGTTCTCCATCGCCATCATCTACCGTCTCTGGAGCGCGATCAAGCGCTTCCGGCTTCGCAGTGGTCTGTACAACGCGTACCACGACCTGGTGTGCGCGATCGGTTACTGCTACGGGGCTGGTCTGTTCCTCAAGTTCTCTGGTTTCGGGCCTGACTGGCTTCGCTGGTGGTTGGGAGACTTTGGTTTCCCTGTCGCTCTCGCGCTCATTTTCATGAGCCGAGTCGAGGCAAAGTACACCAAGAACGAGACGAGCCTTTCCTACGCCGAATGGATTATCGACCGAATCATGTACATCAAAACCGCACTCAGAATGCTGGTGGTGACGTATCTGCTCTCGGTTGGATATGAAGTTATGTGCGGAGTGATTAACATGATCGGCGAACGCAACGGAGTCACTCTTACCGATTTTGGTATCGGTGGTTTCGACCCTGTGGACGTGCTCATGTACAGCCTCGGTGCCGGCCTCGCTGCCTTCATCTGGCTCAAATCACTCAAGTTGCTCCAGCGTGAACGTGTCTACGTGACCGAACGCGAAGCGCAGCTGGAAAAGCAGAAGCGCGAGCAACGAGCAAAGGCTGGAACGGGGGCCCGAAAATACGCCAAAAAGCGTCGATGAGATAGATAGGAGTTGAAAAGGTACTGGACGTCGCTTGCGACGTCCTTTCCTTTTCTAGTGACTATGGCCAGTAGCTGCTATGCCACCATTCAACTCAACTAAACGTTCGATAGTCTTTTCAGTTAAGTAGTGGTTTGCAATATCACGGCGAACTTCTGCAGTTTCGAATTGCTTCAAAGCTTCAGGGTTGTTTGCATATTGTTGTTTGTGAACACCAACATGCTCGTCAATTTCTGCATCAGTTGCAGTAATGTTTTCAGCTTTGGTAAGTTCGGCAAGTACAAGCCCAGCTTTCGTGCGACGTTCCGCAGCAGGCTTCACTTCTTTTTTACGCCATTCTTCTTCGTTAGGGAAGCCGTTTGCCGTTAGGTATGTATCGAGGTCAAGGCCACGGTATGTAAGGTTTTGAGCAAAATCTTGTTCGATTGAACGCATTTGGTCTTCAACAAGAATTTCAGGTACTGGAACATTGCTCTTTTCAATCAACTCGTTAATCAAATCATCGCGAAGTTTTTCACCAGATTCTTTATCTTTTTGCGCTGATACTTCACGCTTAATATCATCTTTAAGTTCAGTAACTGTTTCGAATGGACCAGCTTTTTTAGCAAAGTCATCGTCAACTTTTGGAAGTTCAAGCTCGGTAAGCTTTTTCAAGGTAACAGTAAAGGTTACTTTTGCACCAGCAAGATCAGCAGCATGGTAGTCTTTAGGGAATTCAAGGTCAACATCAAACTCTTCACCAGCTTTGTGGCCAATAACACCTTCTTCAAAACCAGGAATAAATTGGTTAGAACCAAGTTTCAACGTGTAGTCAGTACCAGTTCCGCCGTCAAACGCAACGCCGTCGCGTTTACCAACGAAATCAATAAGTGTTTCGTCGCCATCTTTAGCTGCACGAGTTACTTCTTTCTTCTCAGCCATACCAGTACGCATTCGTTCGATGATCTCATCTACTTCTTTTGCGGTAACCGACTTCTTCTCGGCTTTAGCAGTAAGTTTTTTGTAGTCGCCTAAAGTAACGGCAGGAAGTACATCAACTTCAGCTACAAATTCAAGTGATTCGCCTGGTACGTATTTTTTGATATCAACAGTAGGGCGTTCAAGTGCTTGGATCTTTTCAGTTAAGAATGCTTCGGCAACAGCCTTAGAAATAGCATCGTCAAGAAGTTGTTCTTGCAAAGCTTGTGGCTCAACATGTTTCGCAGCTACACTCGCAGGAACTTTGCCTTTGCGAAAGCCAGGAACTTTTACACTATTACTTAGTTTGGTAAGGGCTACTTTTTCAGCATCAGCAAGTTCTTTAGCATCTACAGAAATAGTAACTTCAACTTTGGTCTCGGATAGGTTTTTTACAGTCGTCTTCATATCCTCTAAGTATAACAGAGACGAAATGAGAGTTTAAGGGGTTTACACCTTAAAGCGAATGAGGACCTGTTAAGCCCAAAGGGTATAACAGAGGTGATCTAGTTCGCAAGCTTATCGATTATTTCTTGAACAATCAACTTTTCTTCAGTTTCGCTCGCAAGTTCTTTTAAGGTGAACTCGCCATGTTCTACTTCAGCCTCTCCTACAAAAAGAATGTAAGGAATTTTCTTTTTTAAAGCAGTCTTAATTTGTTTATCGAGTTTACGTTCTGTAATATCTACTTCAGTATTTACACCAGCCGAACGAAGTTGTGTAGCAATTTCTAATGCATCATTCAGTACAGTCCCAACAACTACAATATACACATCAGTCAGCGAACGATCTTCTGGAATAAGGTTATGTATAGTGAGGAAGTTTTCAATCATAGTATTACCAGGAGCCATACCAACCGCGCTTAAAGGCTCTGCGCCAAACAATCCAACAAGACCATCGTAGCGGCCACCACCAAAGAGAGACCGGCTGTTTTCTGGGTGTGTATCAAATGCTTCAAATACTGTGCCCGTGTAATAATCGAGCCCGCGCATTAGCGTTGCATCAAAAATAGCGCTACTCACACCTTGTTTTTCAAGACCTTTAAATACAGCTTTGATTTCATCAAGCGATGGTGATTTTTGCAGTTCTTCAGGAAGTTCTTCGATTGTTTTAGCATCAATAATTTGTTTAATTTTTGGGATTTGCTCGGTAGCATTGTCGCCTAAAATTAATGTAGCTTGATCATCAAAATCTTGTTCTGTAATTTTGCCGCGACGATCAAACAGTTTTGTCATTTGGCCAGCCGCTACGATATCAAGCCCAAGGTATTGCGCCATCATGAAGTGAATAAACTTTCGGTTGTTTACACGAATAACGTAGTCTTCTTTAGTAGCACCGAATTCTTTTAAGATCGCGTCAGCAATAGCGATGATTTCAACATCAGCTGCAATCTCATCTACTCCAAACAAATCAACGTTTAGCTGCCAAAATTCTCGTTCACGGCCTCGTTGTGGGCGTTCGTAACGCATAAAGTTAGCAATTGAATAAAGCCGAGCAGGATAGGCAAGTTCTTGGCGACGCGCTGCTACCATACGGCTAATTGTCGGGGTCATTTCTGGGCGGATCGCTACAGTCCGGTCACCACGATCAGTGAATACATAGGTTTGATCGTTTACAAGTTCCTGGCCACTTTTAGCCGCATAGATTTCGAGCGGTTCTAAAATAGGAGCGCCATATTCTTCATACCCAAAACGTTCGACGACAGTGCGCCATGTATTGAAGATATAATTCTGAAGCCGTTTTTGCTCAGGATAGTAATCACGGGTGCCTTTATAGGGTTGTGAAGATAATGTAGCCATATGCTAAGTATTGTCGCATGTTAGAGGGGTGGTGACAATGGTTAAGATGCTTGCTCTAAGGGCTGTTCGTACTCGGGCATAACTAACCTTTCCTCGTTAGTACCCAGAATTCCATCGAGACTCGCTTGATACAGACCTTTTGTTGATTCAGATTTAAGGCCACGAAGCAACGCAACCCCGGGCTCTTTTATCTCTCCATCGGAGAGAGCGTGACTACCTGGAATAATTGCGAAAAATGTAAAATTACGGGAATCAATATCTTTTTCGATTCTCGCTTCGGGAATGCGAGCTCTCGTATCTTCCATCATTTTAAGATAACTAATTCCGTTAACATCCCTACCAAACCTATCGATACTATCATCAATTCGCATTAATATTTTCAATGCTCCGCCTGCTAAACGTTGGGCAGCGAGGTGTGGACCAAGTTCAAAATCAACAGTATTCCCCCGCTCTATATCTTGCCTTGCTCTGTATATTCCGCTTGAATGATTTGTCGATGAGTCGAGCACAAAGGATGACAGCATCCTAACAGAAAACCGAGGTTGTTCAAGCCCCGGTTTTACAAATGTGTTTAATGCTTTTTCGAGTTCTGGGCTCGGCCGAAGTGAGTGTCGCAAGACGTGCACCAGTTCAATACTTTGTCTGGTGTCTTCCATGCTCTAAGTATGGCACGCTACCCCTAGCGGGTCAACAGATGTTGCTGTGCCCAGGCATACATAGCAATTCCTGCAGCGACACCTACATTTATAGAGCGGGTTGAGCCGAATTGTTCAATCATAACTGTTTGAGTTGCGACCGATAGAAGTTCTTTGCTTAGGCCAGGACCTTCAGCGCCAAATACAAGTACTGACTTCTCTGCTAACCTTACTTCTGCAAGTGGCTTCGCGCCTTCTACAATATCAACTGCAATAATTTCGCGAGCTTCTTTGTCCATCATAGCCTTAAAAGCCTGTACGTCGTCATGGTAAAGAATGTTCATGTATAAATCGGTAACCATTGCACCGCGTTTGTTCCACTGCTTACGACCGATAATATGAACACGTTGAATATTAAAAGCATTTGCACAACGTACGATCGTTCCCATATTGTAATCACGTGTCAGGTTTTCAATAGCGATTTCAAGTGGAACTCGGGTTGAATCAAGATCGTCTTTAATAGCACTTACTTTCCAGTAGCGATATTTATCGAGTACATTCCGGTCATCACCATTTTTCAGGAGTAACGTATCGTATTGAGGACCTTTTGGCCAAGGTTCAGGGTGTGGGCCAACACCAATAGGAGTATTTTGCATCTCACTATTATACCAGTGTTAACACCTAATATACTTTTGATTTGTTTCAGTTCCCACAATTCATAAATTTTTATGAACTCTGGGAACTGCCGAGCAGTAACGAGCGACTTGGCACTCAGTCACCGCTCGGGCAAGTTCTCTATCAGTGAGGTTCGTTGAGTCTCAGGTTCTGAGCCCCACACTCGGAGGTGAGCTCTTTCGGGCCGGGTATCTGCCGTAGGCATTCCACTTACCAGCGGCGTCTGTGCAACGTGGGCACAATTCGTCACCCTTCGCCTTTAACAAAGATGCCGCGCAGGACGGGCACATCCTGGTTTCAGACCTCTCGTCGATCCAATCAGTAGCGGCATTCTTGATTGCACGCCATCTGTTACGCAGTAGGGGTCGATACCCCCAACCCTGTGAACGACGAACATTCCTGTATTTGTTGAACAGGTTCATCGCCCATCGTCCGGCAAGCGTTTTTGAAAAAAGCCCGACGACGGTGAGGGTGTAGTACACAGTCAAATACATCACGGCTATCTCCCTTGGTTGGGTGGAGCGAAAACTAACAGAGAACTTAAGTTTCATCGGAGAAAGTTCTCGACGATAATCTTATTATGACAGAATAATGGATAACTATCAATTTATATCTGTTGTTAAGTGAAAATACTGTTAAGCTATCAGATCTGATGGGTCGTAACTTGTGCGTAACTGTGAAACAAGGCTTCGCACGTCATTCTTTTCTTTAACACCAGGGTTAAGAGTTTTGAATGGGTCAAAGATTTGTCGAAGTTGTTCGTACAATGCAACGTGTGCTTCGTCGAGTGTAGACCAAGCAGCGTTCGCCTTCAAACGGCCTTCTGCTCCATCGCTCGTAAATGCACCCCTACAGCTATCAACAAGTGCTGCGTAGTCGATTAATAGTTTGAACAACTTCTGTTTATCGCTAACCGAGTCAAGTTTTAAGATTGGGAATACTTCATAAGTTCCATTTAAAACATTCAAAGCTAATGGCATTTCTTGGTGATGTTTGTGGGCAAGTTCTGCAAAGCCGGTTTCAAATTCTTCACGGCGGTCTGAAGGCACGTAGGCACCGTCAAGTAGTGGAACTGAAATCGCTTCGTCGGTTGCGCCTAAGTGTAGGCTCCGGGTAATACCTGTAATAACATCGAATTCTTCTTCAGCACGTTCAGTTGAGTCAACTGCACCAAAATTAGCCTTCTTCAATAACTTACGAAGTTTCTTTAATTTCGTAGACTGAGTACGGTCTCGGATGTCATTCAAGCGAACATACACAACCGCACCAATGCCACTTACGTCGCCAAGAGCAGCAAATTGAACACCCTGCTTGGCTGCGCGACGGAAAAGTTCACCATCATATACATTCAACTCAGCAGGATCAAGCTCAAGTAGGCGGTCGGAAAGGTCACGGCCAGTTTGCAGTGAATCAACGACAACCGCAGCATGCGTATTATCATTACTGAAAAAATCAGTTTTTAGAACGATTTCTGAAATAATTCCAAGTGTACCCTGGCTACCAATAAGCAATGGCGTAAGGTTGAAAGAACCATCTTTGGACTTCACGCTCGAAATACCTTTATACCCAGTGTTATCTGGAGTTGTATCGGCAGCAATTTGTTTAATAAGTTCTTCGTTGTCTTCAAGAAGGCCTTCAAGTTTACGATAGATTTCGCCTTCAAAAGTTTGAAGCCCGAGTTTTTTACTTAAATCACGGCGGCTCATTTTACCAGTTTCGATAAGGTCACCATTCGCTAGCACCACTTCAAGCTTTTCAATTGAGGTGCCGAGTGAATTATTTACGCCTAAACTATCATTAGCGATAATACCGCCTACGGTAGCTGAACGATTTTCACGACGCATTGAACCAATCAACGCAAGGCCTTGCCATTTTAATGCTGCGTCGATTGAATCGAGGCTCGCACCTGGCTGAACATGGATAAGGCGATCCTTAGGAGCGATTTGAATAATATTATTAAGATACGCAGTCGTATTAATAAGTACACCCTTACCGATAGCGGCACCAGTAGTGTCACCACCAAAACCACGAACCGTAATAGGCAAAACATGACCTTTTTCAGCCAACTGCCAAGAAAAACGAGCGATTTTGCGCACATCGTTTGTAACCCGAGGAAATGCTACGATTTCCGGCGTAATAGTTAAGACGCTTGCATCGGTTGAAAAGCGTTTGCGAAGAGCCTTTGAACTGTTTACTTCACCTAGTAAATGTTCGTTCAGATATACTGCAATTTTATTCATTTCCCCGTCCTCTTTGGTACTTGTTTCTATATTAGCACAAGCAGATACGATATATGTCAGAAATATAGTGGAATTTAAGGTGAAATTTGATATAATGAAATGTAATGCGCGCGTGGTGGAATTGGTAGACACGCTAGCCTTAGGAGCTAGTGCCGTGAGGCGTGAAGGTTCAAGTCCTTTCGCGCGCACCAAATTGAAATTTAAACGACCCTTATCGGGTCGTTTTATTTATGTGCGAATTTTTGTAATAAGTTGTAAGTTTGAAACATATTGCATTGCATTCACACCAGTGTGTGAACATAGGTAGTTCATGTGTTTGTCGATAAACAGTAGTCGTCCATCTTCAGAACTTGGGGAATAAGTTGGTTCAGTGCTGTACTGCACATCACTTACCATGCGTAGAAGGTTTGCGTATGCCTCTTCACCCTCGGGTGAATTAAGAAAATCTTTTGCCCTCTGCGTTGTGTATACTCGTGAATTGTTCAAAATTGAGCCTTCTTTTAATGGAGCCGTCTTGTCTATTATGCGCTTCTTCGAGCAAAAAACCTATTTTACAGATACTAGCCGTGCTCGACATGCTTCTTGAAGTTTTCCAAAAATGCCTGCCAACCTTGTTTTTGAAATTCAATTGAATTCTCTTCTTCGGGGTCAAATGACTGAATAATATCGACTCCTTCTGGAACTTCGTCAAATTCAACGCGAACATGACGACCATCATCAAGGTCATATTCTAAACGTTCAAGTGGCTGGACTGCAGTATATACCCCTGAGAAATCGAAGCCTTGGCTCCCATCTTTTGCCTGCATATGGGTGTTAAACCTACCACCTATCGTAAGATCATTATCGGGATCCACGGCTTCCCAATCATCAGAAGCAAATGCCCACTTAGTAATGTGGTCGGGTGATGTCCAATACTCCCATACGTCTTCGAGCGGTGCTTCAACGGTTATTCGTACTGTAACTGGCTCCATACTATACTAGCCTTTCCAACACACCTTTGCGTTTAACTATGTTCTTATAATCCCACTGAATGCTGATAGATTTCTTAAGCCAGCGCCGTAGGTCATCAACATTAACCTGATCAACATTAGTATAATTTGCATCGGCAGCCTTAAAGCTGCCTTCATTCTTAAGGCCGGGTTCGTCAAATGATTGACCACTCCAAAAAAGAAGTTGAATAGAATTCTTGCGTTTTGAGTATCCCACTAGTGGGTTTCCGTCTATAAACCAAGCAGGGTGTGCATGGTAGAGTTTGCTTTCTGAAGGAAAAAGAGCCTGGTCGATCTCCGTGGCAAGCAAAGTAACAATTTCAATATCAGGTGAATCGAGTTTGTCATTGTAGTCGAGGATATCTTTATTCATATACTCATTCTAGACTACATGACTAACTATCACCAAGCCTATGCACCAAATGAATAACCTCGCCCCACCAAACCCCATCTTCTCCCTGAGTAGCTCTGGAAGAATTAATTTTAATGGCCATATCACCTATTTGGTGAAAGGTTGGGTCGTTTTCATAGATATCCGCATACCGTATTAATAAATCATCAACAATTTTTGCGGATCGCACTTCAGTAGAAACGCTTGTGTTAGCGATAATATTGTCTAACTCTTTGATAAGTTGCACACGGTCGCTCATACCACTATTATACTCTCTAAATAGTGTCGTCGCCTTCTTTGTGTGTCTTAGGCAATCCAACTAAGGCAATGATCGCAGCCGAGAAGATAATTGCCGAAGCAACGAGTGCAGCATGTGACAATCCGGTCATAAAGGCATCTTTAGCTGCGTCAGCTACACCACCAGCGGCAGGCCCAAGGTTCTCTGCAACGCGAAGTGCAACAGCAAGTGAACTTTCGAGTCCTTCTTTTACTAAGCCGGTAAACTGGGCGGCGGTATCACGAATCTCATTCTCGTATGCAGCGCTTAATACCGCACCAAGTACCGCAACGCCTAGCGCACTACCGAGTTCACGAGTAGTGTCATTCATGGCTGAACCCATTCCTGAACGGTTGCGAGGCACTGAGGCCATGAGAATGTTCGTACCAGGTGTCATCGCAGCTGAAATACCAGCCATCATTAAGAACATTCCTCCAAATAAGTGCCAGTACGTCATGTCTTTTGTCCATGTGGCCATAATAAGAAAGGCTACGGCAGTCATGACAAGACCGATAGAAATCACATTACGTGCACCAATTTTCTTCACAACGCTAGGAATAAATGGACCAAGGAACATCATTGGTAGCATTAATGGAATCATCAATAATGAAGACTCCAAGGCACTATAGCCCAAGATTAGTTGAAGTAATTGGCTCATCGAGAAAAACACACCGGACATAGCCAAGAAAACTAAGGTGAGTGTCAGACTTGAAACCGAGAATGCTCGGTTTTTAAAGAGTTTCATATCAAGCATTGGTGATTTCGAACGAATTTCCCAGAGTACAAATAATATCAAGGAAATGATTCCTACAACAGTACCAGCCAGTACTAAACCGTCTGTAATACCTTTTGATGGACCTTCGGTAAGCGCATATACGATACCGAAAATACCGACCGCTGAAAATAAACCGCCGAGCCAATCCACTGGCGATTCTTTTTCATCTTTTGATTCATGTGTAAGGACTTGGTTAGTTATTAAACCAATAATCGCCACGATTGCGCTGAAATAGAATAGTGAGTGCCAAGTAAAGTGTTCGAGCAAGATGCCACTAATAATTGAACCGAACATCATGCCGATTCCAGCAACCGCACCCCAAATAGCTACAGCACGAGCACGTTCTTTTCGAGGGAAAGTGTTGTTGATAATTGAGAGTGTTGTTGGCATAACAAATGCACCACCAAGCCCCATAATGATCCGTGCAACCAGCAACTCCGTGCCAGTTTGAGCGATAAGCCCAGCGTAAATTGAGCCAACCGCAAAGATAACCAAGCCAATTTGCATAATAAGCTTTCGTCCATAACGGTCGCCTACCGCACCAGCAATGAATAGCAAGCTGGCGAATACAAGAGTGTATCCGTTCACAACCCAGGTAAGGTCAAGTTGTGTAAGGTTAAGGTCGATAGCCATCTTTGGCAATGCCATATTCATACTTGTGTTTGCAAGCATTACTCCTAGCAATGTCAAACACATTGCAGCTAAAATCCACCAACGGCGGTGATAGGTTTGAGGATCGATACCTTCTAAGTCCTTCTCGGACATGATTTTCGGGGCAGGTTTCGCCTGCCGTTTTTTAAATAATCTCACTTAGTTCCTTTTTTATTTATGGCGTCACGCTTCTTGCCCCGCCAAATAACTTACTTAAGTATAGTAAATCCGTCCTCCATGGTCAATAACGGTGGAATTTACAACGTTATATAATTCGCTTGTCGGCATCGACCCATGAAGTACCGTTAAATACTCTTGTCACGGGGAAAGCGGTCCCAAATTGCGCCGCGACTTCGGCTGCACTTAATAGTTTATTTGTGAATATAGCAAATTCATCAATTGTCGATCGGCCGATACCTGAAGTTGAGCCACCTAAAATTCCTATAAATATTGGCGCATTCGTACCCGAACTGTTTGGTACAAAAACTTGAGTCGTAGCGGTCATCACTCCGTTAACATATAACCTGTACCTATTGGTGTCGGCAGGGTTAAAAGTAAAAGCAATGTGATACCAAGTATTAACATCGGGTGTCCACCCAGTGTCCCAACGTGTCTGATTACTTCCAAGATCGAAGAATAAATGGTTTGAGGTGAAAATAAAAGCTGCAAAATGAGTACTCGAGCTCGCTGCAACTCTTTTGCTCAACAAGCCTTGTGGTGTCGCAAAACTATAAACCATAAACATAAAACTGTAGCTAAATGGCTGGCTATTATTAAAGTTTACCTGGGAAGTAGATACGCTTGTAAGATATGAACTTGGTTCAGTAAAGCGAATACCAGTACCAACAACCGCTGGTTCTTGGTATATTAGTGTTCCGCTATCGTTTAGATTGACGTTACCGATTGTTGCTAGAGCGCCATTCGATGCATCATTTAATTCCCAATAATGCGTTGCGCCCTGTACCGCCATGAGTTCTGAATAGCGTGACATTATGCCTTATACATCCAGACATCGTTTGTGACTGCATTTGTTGGAGCTACTGAGCCAATCCAGGTAATAACCGCAAATTCAGTAGGTCGTGCAGTACCGGCCACCGCTCCATGCACAACCACACCCATCCCATTAGCTGCGATTGTAGTAGCGTTGGTTTTAGCGGCAATATCAGTAGTTAAATTAGTTACCGAACTTTGATGAATCGCTGTTATGGTATTTGAATCACCGCTTATCGACTTTCCGCTAAGTGTTGCTATTGCAGTTCTCTCGCTCAGCAAATCTGGTACGCCTATATACCAAACACCAGCCGTAGTCGAGCTCATTATGGTAACTGAATCGTATTGTTTTGATAGGACATAGTTAGTTGCCCCGTCAAAAGTTCCTACTATGGTCACTGCGTTTGGTGAGGAGTCTATTTTCTTAATCGTAAAGTAATGACCGAGAGTAGCTGTCGCTGGGAGTGTTACGGTAAATGCGCCCGCAGAAGCATCAATAAGGTTATTGTTGGTGTTTGTCGTGCCTAAAGCATAGGATGTTCCAGTTCTGACTGCAGCACCGGCGCGAATAGAGGTGGCTACTATGTTTGTTATAGTAGCCGTGCCCGTAAACGATACAGCTGCCGATGTTGTTATTGGATACGCCGTACCTGCTGCACGAAGCCCAAGCGCCGACAATACACTCCCTAAGTCTGAAGTTGCAGCTGGCTGTGCGAGAGGTGTTGCATTAAAGAAACCAAGCTTTTGCGTAGAGTTTGTACCAATCTTTAAGCCTGTAGTGGTATCGGTTACGATTGTCGTGGCATTCATCACAGGATCAGTTAACGTTGGCGAAGTAATCGTTTTATTGGTCAAAGTATCCGTAGTACTCCTACCAACGAGAGTGGTAGTAGTAGCAGGAAGAGTTATAAGTCCAACATTGCTTATATCAGAAATGATAGGTGTTGTTAGGGTTTTGTTCGTAAGTGTCACAGAGTTTGTAGGCGTAACAGTATTCACCTGTGCACCAGCTTGAATTCCATCAAGCTTTGTACCATCGGTTGACATGGTTCGGCCATTAACAGTGCCCGAAATAATAGCGTTGCCAGCTACGTGAAGCGACTCCGTCGGAACGGGGACGCCAATACCAAGCTTGCCTGTATCATCCAAGATTACCGACGAATCCTGAACAGCACCGGTTGTACCGTTAAAACGTGCGATCGCATTGTCAGTAGACGCAACACCAGAAATTTTATTATTTAATTGTGATTGTATCGATAAAGTAACTCCACCAAGATAATTCAATTCGGCTGTCGTGGCAGTTACGCCAGAGATAGTAGATAATGTCTGCGTGCCTGTGTGTGTTGACCTGTCACGAAGTTGCGCATCAGTCGCATTCACCGTTGCTCCAGAGGGGATCCCGGCGAGTTTCGTGCGCTCGGCAGCGGTCAAGACTTTATTTGATGCAGTTTCAGTAACTTGATCAGCAGTGACAGTTGCACTGCCTGAAGGTGAACCCCAAGAAAGATTCCCCCCGGTATAGGTCAGTACTTGCCCGTCACTAGCACTTCCTGCATTCAATTTAGAGCTTGTAACTGAACCGTCTGCCAGTTTTGAGTTTGTGACGTTTCCATCTGTAATTGAAGATGCAGTAACAGATTGAGGTTTTAGTTGAGGAGCCCCAACTATATTGTTTTTCAGCTCACCCTCAGCTGTTAAAGATTGAGTTAAGAAGTCATTGAGGATTGAACCCCAACTTCCTGCGTCGCTTCCTGGTTGCGGTAATCGCGCCATATACTTAACTTATTTTCAATTTGTTACTTTTTATACTGTTTATACTTTAACTTTTCGTCCTCGAAGTGTCAATCTAAGGTGTTAAACCAAAAAAAAGAAGAAACGCCGAAGCGCTTCTTCCTTTGGTAAAACGCAAGAGCCGCATCTCCGTACTACGAATGTCCACCACAACATCTCCTAATTCGGTGGGCACCTCACCTTTACCTGTTTAAGATAATACCATAAGCCCATTGAGTTTTAATAGTCCTAAATACTATTATTTCTGTGGATAAGTAAATTTTAACGTAAATCAACTAATCCTTGCGTCGATAGAAGGCCAATGCCGCTTCACCATAGGTGCGTATTTCTACGTCAATTTCTCCAAGTTCAGGAGGCATTTCACCCCTTCCAGGGTACGAAAGTATCATGAGGCCATCTGGCTTTAAATGGCCAAGTAATTCAATTGCAGTATTTAGCTGTGGGTCATGGTACGGAGGATCAGCAAAAATAATATCAAATGGCTCTCCGTCATACGTTCCTAGCCAACTAGAAACAGTACTGCGCACAAGGTGGGCTCGCTCTTCTTCACGAAGTAATTCTATGTTTTTAGTTATCACTTTTTGAGCAACACGATCTTTCTCAATAAATACCGCTTCTTTAGCCCCCCTACTGAGTGCTTCAAGGCCCAAAGCGCCACTACCAGCAAATGCATCCAAAACACGCACACCATCGATCTCGCGGCCAATGCTGTTGAAGATTGCGCCACGAATACGCTCGCTCATTGGATGAGTTCTACGCGTACCAGAACCTTTTATAATTCGGCTACCATGCCAACCTGCAATAATACGGATATTCATTATATTTTTCCTTTATGGGCAGCGTACCAAGCAAGGCAGACATTTTTCATAATAAGCGGTGCAAGTTTTTTGCGAGTAGAGTTACCGAGCCGAACCGACCAGCCAGTACGAAGGAATTCTTCATATGAGTTAAGCGCGGCAACTTCTTTCACTGATTCTATGAAGTATGGAGCATACCCTTCGCGGCGAATTCGTGATAAATCTTTTTCGGTAATACCAATATCAGTAAATCGGGCAGAAGTCATTGAACTTGCAACACCCCATTCGTAGGTAAAGTGAGCCGTAAATAATCCCTTCGCTCCCCAGTATTGCCAGTTCTTTGAAAGTGTATCTATTCGGCTATTACCCTTTACGATAATTTTCTCGCGAGTCGTTTTACGTTCATGGTGAGGCTTGCCCCAAAGTTCTTCAACTTTTTCGGTAAATGGGTATTGGTGTGCAGGCGTTAAACCATCAACGATTGCATGTGAAAGCCAGGCCGCTTCAAAACCAGCGCGAACTTCATCTTCTGCCTCTAAAGCTTTTGATAAGTTATAGATATGATCATTAATCATTGTTACTAACGGGTCATCTATACCCGCTGTAGGTAATATATAGTGAGCAGGCTCATCAACTGACGGACTTTTGCTCTTTATGCCATCAGGACCGTTTCTTCCTTCGAAATGTAATATTGTTTTAATACTTGGGAAGAATGGCAAACGCCCGATATGATGAATGAGATGTTTTTTAGCAACTCTATTAATACGCTGGTGAGCACCAACGATATTTCCTGAATGATGTCTGAATGTTGTTCCTGAATACATAACGTTTTAATTTAAAGTCGTCAGGCGTTGATATACTTCAACCTGATGAGCTAACTGAGTATAGTGTAACAGACTGTCGCCCGACTTTGCGAACCTTGCAGCTGCATGCTGAGCCCGAGAAATTAATTTCGTATCACCAAGAGTTGCAACTTGAAGGTTCAAGGCACCATGTTGCGCGCGGCCATAAATCTCACCTGGACCACGTAATTTAAGGTCAACTTCCGCCAAGTAGAAACCATCTTCGCTTTTTTCGATCTCTTTTAGACGCTGCGATGGTGCATTTGATCCACTGGGAACAATATAACAATAGCTTTGATGTTCACTTCGACCTACACGCCCTCGTAGTTGGTGAAGTTGGGCCAATCCAAACCTATCACCATCCTCAATAAGCATTACTGTAGCATTCGGAACATCAACACCCACCTCAACCACAGTTGTGCTGACTAAAATATCGAGTTCACCTTTGGCAAAAGCCGACATAACCGCATCTTTTTCAGAAGAAGGCAGCTTACCGTGAAGCAACCCAATACGACGATGCTTAAATACCGACCCTTGAAGATGCTTAAACTCGGCTTGTACACTTTTTAAGTCGTTTTCGGGATTATTATCAATCAGGTTACATATAACATAGGCTTGGCGACCAAGTTTAATTTGTTCATCTATTAATGTATATAGTTGCGCACGGCTATTTGGCGACCATATTTTAGTAATAATTGGCTTTCGGTTCGCAGGTCTCTCATTTAATACCGAAACATCCAGCTCGCCGTACACTGTTAATGCGAGGCTTCGAGGAATAGGTGTCGCTGTCATAGCTAATAAGTGCGGCATGCGAACCGACTTTTTAAGTAGTTCTTGACGCTGCTTCACTCCGAAGCGGTGCTGTTCATCAATTACAATAAAACCTAATTTGTGGAATACAACCGTCGACTGAATGACGGCTTGCGTTCCAACAATCACATCGACATCACCTTCGCGAATTGCTTTATATAATGCCTCGCGCGCTTTGCCTTTTACGCTTCCCGTGAGGAGCCCGACTTTTACATCAAAAGGTGCGAGTAATTTGTCGAGTGTAGCCGCATGTTGATTCGCCAAGATCTCGGTTGGTGCCATAAGCGCCGTTTGAAATCCCTCATGGGCAGCTTGGCGAGCCGCCAATCCAGCAACTACGGTTTTACCCGAACCTACGTCACCTTGAAGCAAACGGTTCATTGGAGTACTTTTTTCAAAGTCTTGCAAAATATCCCACGCTGCAATTCGCTGTGCACCAGTTAACTTAAATGGTAGCTTCTCAACAAAGCTTTTAACAATTGACTGCTCAAAAGGAATCTTCCATCCATCAAGCTTGGCATTTTCAATTCTATTTAACTGGCTGGCAAGGAGTAATTGGAATAATTCTTCAAACCCTAAACGCTCACGGGCCTTTTCGATATCTTCACGGCTTTCGGGGAAATGCATGCCTAATAATGCATTGCCATAACTAATAAGTTTTTCTGGCTTCACAACACTTTCGGGCAAAGTCTCGGAAATCATTGTCATTAATGGCCGTAGTTCATTTAATATCTTACGAACTAAATTAGTTTTCAACCCAGCGATGGCTCGATACGTCGGCAGGATTCGGTCGGTCTGCACCGGCATATCACTTACCTTCTCGGCACTAGGGTTTGTTATTTGGTATCGGTTGTAACTAAATTCAAACTCACCAGAGAAGAAGAATTCATCACCGTCTTTAAGTTGCTTCTCACGATACGGTTGGTTAAACCAAACGGCTTGCATTTTACCTGTATCGTCAACGAGCGTTGCTGTCGTTACTCGCATTCCACGGCGAACAGGCCGAGTACTAATACTTTCACAACGAGCTTTGATGGTAATTTTGCCTGGAGCAATATCAGCAATTGAAGTCACATGCGAAAAGTCATCATAAGCACGAGGTAAAAAGGTAATTAAATCACCGACAGTTAAAAGGCCAGCCGCAGCAAATTGCGCACCTGTCTTTTCACCGACACCTTTTACTTTTTCGAGTGAGGTTGCTAAGTTCATACCCTTATTCTAACGAACAAGGATGAAATTGTTCTTACCCTTTTTAACAAGAGCATGCGTATCAACCAAATAATCAGCAATGATTTTCTCACCGTTTACAGATACAGCTCCACCTTCAATAAGGCGTCGAGCTTCACCGTTACTCGCGGCATTTTTACTAGCAACTAACGCATCAATAATGCTCGTACCAACAGCTACGGTTGGGATTTCACCAGCAAGCACATCGAGGTCTTGTTGATTCAAATCAACAATAGAACCACCACCAAACAATGTTGAAGTTACTCGTTCTACGCTTGCAGTCCGCTCTTCACCATGAACAATCTTGGTTACTTCACGCGCTAAGGTCTTTTGTGCTTCGCGTGCACCAGGGTTAGCCTCAACTTGATGCTGCATTTCTGCGATCGCCTCTTGGTTTAATAATGTGTAGACTTTTGCATAATCAACGACACCGGCATCGTCAGAGTTAAGCCAGAATTGGTAGAATTTGTATACGCTCGTTTTATTCTCATTAAGCCAGATAGCACCGTCTTCGGTTTTCCCAAACTTCTTACCAGTCGCTTTATTCATCACAAGCGGTGTAGAATATACGTTCGCTTCCCCACCTTCAATACGGCGAATCAAGTCAACTCCAGCAATTGAGTTCCCCCATTGGTCTGCACCACAAAGCTGCAATGTAACGCCGTGGTTCCGGTATAAATCAAGGAAGTCGTAGCCTTGAATAAGTGAGTAGCTAAATTCAGCATAACTAATTCCTGAGCCATCTTCACCTAATCGTGACTGTACAAATTCACGTCCAAGCATCTGGCTGAGTGGAACATGCTTGCCAACGTCACGCAAGAATTCAAGGTAGTTCATATTCTTGAACCAATCGTAGTTATCGACAATCTCAAAGTTTTTACCGGCAAATACTCGTTTGTATTCTTCAGCAATTCCAACTTTGTTTCGAGCAATATCATCGAGACTTAATAAGTTTCGTTCGTCCTTCTTGCCGTCTGGGTCACCAATCATACCAGTTGCCCCACCTACTAATAAGTAAGCCTTGTGACCAGCATCAATAAAGTGTCGAACCATCATAGCGGCAGCAAAATTACCGATAGTCATACTATCTGCACTAGGATCCACGCCAAAATAGAAAGAAATCGGGCCTTTATCTAGCGCTTTGATGTCGGTGTATGTCATTTGGTTGACGAAGCCTCGCCAGGTCAACTCTTCAGATAGCGTCATGCCTTCTCTCTTTCTCTTAAATTACCTCAGTAGTATACCAAACATCTTACTCGCTATCCACGACTCATCATTCTCTCAGCAAACAATGGTATATTTACCCCTAGTGTGAAGAGTTTTTTATCGTCTGAAACAAGAAATAAATTGGCCTTGTAGTTGTCTTCACGTGCTATAATGAAACGAGTATATTGCTTATGAGAATGAGGATTAGTGAGTAAGAAAAAACCAACGCGCAAACTGAGCGTGTATTCCAACCTAACGCAAAAGCGAAAAGTCAAAAAAGACGCCGATTCAAGGCGTAAGGCTGAGTATCTTGCAACATTACCGAAGCATCCTGTGAAGCGGTTCTTATACCGTATGCACCCGAAACGTTTCTGGGCATATTGGTTCAGTAAAGAAGGTGCATTTATGGCTCTTAAGATTGCCGGTGTGGCAGTACTTCTTCTTGCCCTCTTTGTTGGAGGTCTATTTGCTTACTTCCGAAAAGACCTCGACCAAATTCGCCCAGGTGAAATTGATAAACGAGTTCAATCTACCGTTACTAGTTACTACGACCGTAACGGCCAACTTCTCTGGGATGACAAGGGTGATGGTAACTATAAGCTCGTTGTAAAGAGTGAGGATATCTCCGATAACCTTAAAAAAGCAACAGTTGCAATTGAGGACCGTGATTTCTTCACCCACAGTGGCGTAAGTGTATCTGGTACACTGCGCGCAACCTTTAATAACTTTACTGGTGGCCAAGTACAGGGTGGTTCAACCCTTACTCAACAACTTGTGAAGCAAGTGTTCTTTGCTGACGAAGCATCCGATCGTGGCTTTGGTGGTATCCCGCGTAAAATTAAAGAGCTTATTTTAGCGATTGAAATTGAACGAATGTACGATAAGGACCAAATCCTTACCCTATATCTAAATGAATCTCCGTACGGTGGGCGTCGTAATGGTGCTGAATCTGGTGCTCAAACGTATTTTGGTAAGTCTGCTAAAGATCTTACCTTGGCTGAAGCATCCTTACTTGCCGCTATCCCTCAAAATCCGTCTGTCTACGACCCATATAATGTCGCTGGGCACGAAGGGCTCGTTAATCGCCAACATCTCGTATTAAATGCGATGAAAGAAGTAAATTACATTACTCAAGCTCAGTACGATGAAGCGATTGCCGTTCCTATTCTCGATAGCCTAAAACCTCAAGTTAGCCAATACGAAGGTATTAAAGCTCCACACTTTGTACAAATGGTGCGCTCACAACTTGAAACAGAACTTGGTAAAGCAACTGTGGGTCGTGGTGGGCTCAAGGTAACAACAACCCTCGATATTCGAATTCAAAATAAACTTGAAGAAGCTATGTCGTCTATGTTCGCCTCAGCAACTCCTGTGATTGCCGGCTTCAGCAACGGTGCAGCAACCGTTGAAGATTCGCAAACTGGTCAGATTGTCGCCCTTATGGGAAGCCGCGACTTTAACTACGAAGGCTATGGCCAAGACAACGCTGCCACCGCATACATTCAACCAGGTTCATCTGTTAAGCCACTTGTATACGCCCAGTTATTCCAGCAAAAGCCGGATGGAATGCCAAACTACGGAAGTGGTAGTATCCTTACCGACGAACCAATCGATGCTATTTATGGTGGTAAGCTTCAAAATGCCGACCGTACGTACCGTGGGAGTGTGAGTATCCGAACCAGCCTTGCAACTTCACGTAACGTCCCTGCGGTAAAGGCTATGTACATTTCTGGTGTACAACCTACCTTAGATACTATCCATAACATGGGTGCGAAAAGTTACTGTACTATTGGTGACGACCGCACCGCCCAACTTGCATCAGCTATTGGTGGTTGTGGCGTTGAACAAGTCGATCTCGTGAATGCATATGCGTCACTTGCTCGTGGCGGTGTTTATAAACCACAATCAACTGTACTTGAAGTGAAAAATAGCTCAGGCGAAACACTTAAGAAGTGGGCTGATGTAGAAGGTGAAAAAATCATCGATCCTCAATCTGCCTATGTCGTAACAGATATCCTTACCGACCCTAACGCAAGCGCTTCACTTGGTAACTACGCTGCGAAAGCAATTCCAGGCGTAAAGACAGCTACGAAAACTGGTACATCCGACAAGGGTGGTAATGCAAAGGATCTTTGGATGCTAAGTTACAGCCCTGCACTCACTATGGGAGTATGGCTTGGTAACCCTGATACAACTATCCTTAAGCAAGGTACTTCATCACTTGGTAGTCCAATCATTGCTAAGGTTATGGAATTCGCTCACAAAGAAGTGTACGCTCCGGAAGGTAAATGGAAATCTGGTGATTGGTTTAGTGCCCCTACTGGTATCCAGAAAGTTGGAATTGAAGTATACCCTGCATGGTGGAATAAAACCCAAGGCCAAGCAAACGCGAAACTTACTTTCGACCGAGTATCTAAGAAAAAGGCCACCGACTGTACTCCAGAAGGCGCTCGTGTAGAAGTCAATGTTATCAAATACACCGACCCTGTAACTAAAAAAGATACCTACATGAACACCGAAGGCTACGATGCAAATGGTGACGATAATGTTCACGCATGTAGCGATATAAAACCGACTGTTTCTATCGTCAACACTAACGGTGGAATGGTTCGAGTATCGGTAACTCCAGGTACGTTTGGTGCATCAGGCATCACTGTCACCGGCTCGGCTAACGGAAACTCACTCACCTTCACAAAGGCAGGCAACAACTATGAAGCTCCGTACAACGGAGGCAATTCGGGAATCTCGGTCACAGTAACCGACTCCGGCTACTACTCATCTTCAACAAGTAACTAGCCTACTGCATAATAAAAACCTCCGACGTTATCTCGGAGGTTTTTAATTGTTCAATATCTTTTATCGATTCGCTAGTTCGATGAGGCTATCCTCAGGACTTTTGCGGCGGTTTTGTTTGCGAGGTTGCTGATTGTTCCTTGGTTGCTGTTGGCGTTGCTGTGGAGCCTTAGGAGTGCTTGAGCGTTGCTCATTCTTAGGTTGAACTGGTTTATCTTGCGCTTGTACCGGCTCATTGCGAACTTGCTTTGGTTGAGCAGGTTTTTGAATAGCCTTTTGTACTGGCTTTTGACCAATAGGCTTAGATTGGTTTTGGCTCTTAGATGATTTCTTTTCAGGTGCATTTACCAATTTGGCAAACATCATTTTACCGGCAGCCGTTTGTAGGCTACGGATAAATTCAATTTCAACATTCTTGCCAACAAATTGGCCACCTTGCTCAACGACAACCATCGTACCATCAGAAAGATGTCCAACACCCTGGTGTGAATCATTTCCCTTTTGAGTAATCTCAATACTGATGTGTTCACCTGGCAAATAAGCCATTCGTAATGTTTTAGCGAGGTCGTTCACGTTCAATACGTCAATGCCTTCAACAACAGCAACTTTATTTAGGTTGTAGTCGATCGTACAAATTGACCCATTGTGCTTCTTGGCAAGCTCAAGTAATCGATTGTCGACTCCTTCAGCAGCACGAGTACCATCGGCGAAAATCTCAGTTTTTACGGTCGTGAGTGATTGAAGTTCGTTAATAATATCAAGGCCATGACGAGCACGTGCGCGCTTTTCGCTATCTGCATTATCTGCTAGAAACTGTAGCTCACCTACAACGCTTCGTGGAATGTAGAGTGTACGAGACATAAAGCCTGATTGTGCAATTGAAACAATTCGTCCATCAATGAGAACAGAAGTGTCCACAAAAATTGGCGATTGGCTGGTTCGGCCATGCTTTTGAAAGTTAATGTAAGTTAAATAGGTTGCTTCGGCTGCTATAACAAATAGCAGAACGATAATAAGTATATCCATGTGTTCCTTATTTTTGTAGGTAATCAATGAGCGCAGTGCGCAAGTCGCTTACCGGAGTAATAAATGCTGTTTTTTGAGCTGATTTAGGCGCAATTGCGTGTTTAAATCCAAGCTTTTTGGCTTCGGCGATTCGTTTATCAACCCCCACGACTGATCGAATCTCACCACCAAGTCCCACTTCTCCGAACACAACGATGTCGTCATCGATACGTCGTCCGGCAGCGGCGCTGGCAATTGCCATACATACCGCTAGATCTGCTGCTTGATCGCCTAATTTTAGGCCTCCTACTACATTGATATAGATATCTTTATCGGATAAATTCAGTTTGGTGCGTCGTTCTAGCACCGCGACGAGTAGGTTGAGCCGATTTAAATCGAACCCGCTTGCAGTACGCTTAGGATACCCGAAATTGGTAGGGTTTACAAGGGCCTGTATCTCTACGAGCAACGGACGAGTGCCTTCAAGCGTCGCTAAGACTACCGAACCGTCAGCAGATTGTCGCTCGGCAAGCAACGTCGCAGATGGGTTCTCAACGACCCGTAAGCCTTGTTCGAACATTTCAAAGATTGCCGCTTCGCTGGTTGAACCGAAACGGTTTTTTGCAGCGCGTACAACCTTAAAGCCACCATATCGGTCACCTTCAAACTGCAATACAACATCTACTAAGTGTTCGAGAACTTTAGGACCTGCAATACTTCCCTCTTTTGTCACATGTCCCACTAAAATAACCGCAGAGCCTGCGGCTTTAGCCGCCCTAATAAGTACATTGCTGCTGTTAGTAATTTGGCTTACAGTTCCTGGTGCACTAGTCATCTCATCAAGTGACATAGTTTGAATCGAGTCAACAACAACTAATGAATAACCATCTTGAGAAATTGTTGCTGCAATGTCATTAGCACTGGTAGATGAAGCGAAACTTAGCTTGTCGTGCTTATTCGCACCTAAGCGGCCAGCTCGTAATGCAACCTGACTTGCCGACTCTTCGCCACTCACATAAAGCACTGAATTATGAGCGGCAATATTAGCCGTCACTTGCAGAAGCAGAGTACTCTTACCAATACCAGGCTGGCCAGCAAGTAATGTAACTGACCCGGGAACAATGCCGCCACCTAGTACTATGTCGAGGTCTTCAACCCCAGTACTAATTCGAGATCCATCAGCATCACCGCTAATTGTAGAAATAGATTGCACTGCAAGTTTTTTGCCGCTACTTCCCGCCTTAGCAACATTTGATTGTGCAACCGAAGCCATCTGCTCGACGAGCGTATTCCATTCCCCGCAGTTTTCACAGCGCCCGGCCCACTTTCCCGTTACAGCGCCACAATTCTGACATACAAATTGTGATTTTGGTTTAGCCATTTAGTCTAGTATATCACCGGCTAAACGCTCGGTGTTTCTTCGAGTGCTTTAAAGCTATCAATACTGCTATTAAGGAATTCGAGTTGCGAAGCGATAGTTTGATATTCTTCGTACATAACGTTATACGTCGCGATACTACCATTAATCGCATCTCGTTGCACCTCGAGTTGAGCGGATCGCCGTACTAATGTCGCTCGTTCAGCATTAAACTGACTTACAGTATTAAACTCACCGCTGTTCGCTCGAGTATTAAAGCTATTAATATCGGCTGTAAGCTGCGCCACATCTGCATCGTATTGCTTGCTTTGCTCTTGAATACTGGTCGATAATGCCTCCATATCGGCAAACAATTGGTCGGCCCGGTCATATAAAGTGGAATACACGGTGTCGTATTTTGCATAGAAGCTTAAAATAGTCTGCCTATTTTCAAAGTACTGGGCATAATATTTTTCTAGCTCAGGCCCAACATCACTTACTTCAGTACCTATAATTGAATGAAGCTCGTTCGTAATAGCATCTGGCTCGTTCCGTTGATAGTACTCCATGCGTTCTTTTAGTTTTGGAGTTATATTGTTCTCGTAAGCAGTTTGCAAAAGCGTAGTTAACCGTGCTTGCTCTGATGAGTCTAATCGCTGCCATACCGCATGAAGCATTTCATGAGCAGCGGTAACCTCTTTCATTCCATCCAGCTGAGTATTTGTTACGTCAAATACATAAATACGACCATCGGTTGTATAGCAGCCAAGAATCGGACTTCCCGCTTCCTGCCGTGGGCAGCTACTATTAAACTCTTCTGAGTTTGCAACCGCTGGCTTGGTTGCGTAAAAGATAAATTGGCCTTTCTCGGTCAGTTGTACCTTATCTTTTAGCTCTTCGACAGAAGCAGTTGGTTCGTAACTCCAAACCGTTACTTGGTCGAGAGCAAATTGCCTATTCATAAACAGCCAAATAGCAAAGCCGACAGTAATAATACTGAGGGCGAATGCTATTGATGACCAAACGCGACTAGTTTTCGATGTCGACATGAACCGCTAATTTCCCCTTCACGGCAGTTGCTTTTAATACGGTGCCTTTTTCGTATTCTCCGGAAAGAATACCATCTGCAATTGGATGCTCTAATATATCTTGCATCGCTCGACGTAGTGGTCGGGCGCCAAATTTTTCATCATATCCTTCTGTAATTATCAACTTTTTAGCAGAAGGTGCAACTACAAGATGGATTCCCTTATGAATAAGTCGATCTTGCAACTCACTTACAAGGTTTTCAAAAATTTTGCTCACCTGTTTTCGAGTAAGTGCCTTGAACGTAACAATGGCGTCGAAACGGTTTATGAGCTCTGGTCGCATAATCTTATCGAGTTCTTCGCGAGCGGCTAACGCGTTCTCATTATGTACCTCTTCAAGGTGTGTTTCTTGCTTCTTCGTCTTTACTGTAAACCCTAGGCTTGATTCTTTCATCATACGGTCGGCACCTAAGTTACTGGTAAGGATAATAACCGCATTTGAGAAATCGACTGTACGGCCTTTGGCATCAGTTAACTTACCGTCCTCAAGAATTTGTAACAAAATATGGAATACTTCACTATTCGCTTTCTCGATCTCATCGAACAGCACAACGCTGTATGGTTGGCGACGAATCTTATCGGTGAGCTGTCCGCCGTCGTCATATCCAACATATCCAGCTGGTGCACCGAGCAAACGGCTTGTATTGTGGCGTTCACTAAATTCGCTCATGTCGATCTTAATTAGTGAATCTTCACTACCAAATACTTCACGGGCTAATACACGCGCAAGTTCTGTTTTACCAACACCAGTTGGACCCATAAATACAAATGAACCAATTGGGCGCTTACTACTCGCTACGCCACTACGGCTACGGCGAATTGCCCGAGCGACTTTTTCAACCGCTTCAGTTTGCCCAATAAGGTGCTTTTCAAGGTGAGATTCAAGGTTACGAAGTAATTTCGCTTCCGATTTTTGAACACGCTTTACTGGAATACCTGTCATATGAGCAATTGCCTGGGCGATGTCATCATCAGTCAAAACAACCGGAGTCTTCTTTTCATACTCGGCACGAGATTCGTCGAGTTTCTGACTTAACTGGCTAATACGAGTTTTATACAAAGCAGCTCGTTCGTAATCTTCAGCGGTCACCGCTTCTTCCATTTTCTCGTTTAGGTTTTTGAGTTGTTTCACATAGTCACGAACCTTACTTGGCTTGTGACCTGTTTTAACCCGTACCTTCGCAGCTGCTTCGTCAATAACATCAATGGCTTTATCGGGCATAAAACGTTCACTCACGTAACGATCCGCCATGTATACCGCATCTTCAATAACATCGTCGCTAATACTCACACCGTGGTGTTTTTCGTAGTAGCTTCGAAGACCCTTCAAAATGGCGATAGTATCTTTGAGTTTTGGCTCTGGAACAACGATTGATTGAAGACGTCGCTCTAAGGCAGTGTCTTTTTCGATGTGTTTTCGATATTCCTCTAGCGTTGTTGCACCTATAAGACGAATTTCACCACGAGCCAAGGCTGGCTTGAGCATATTTGCAGCATCAAGCGCACCTTCAGCCGCGCCAGCACCAACAAGAAGGTGGAGCTCATCAATAAAGATAATCATATTCTTTTGTTCTTGAAGTTCAGCCATCACCTTTTTTAGACGCTCTTCAAATTCACCACGATATTTTGTACCGGCAATCATTGCCGCAAGGTCGAGTTGAATAATGCGCTTATCAAGTAAGTGCTCTGGGACATCTTCGCTAGCAATACGCTGCGCAAGGCCTTCAACAATTGCCGTTTTACCGACACCAGGTTCACCAATAAGTACTGGGTTATTTTTTGTACGACGGCTTAAAATAGTCACAAGACGATCTTCTTGTTCGTCACGCCCAATAACTGGGTCGAGTAGACCAGCTTTAGCACGTGCCGTTAAGTCAGTGCCATAAATGCCAAGTGCACCTTTTTGGCCAGCTTGCTTGCGAGGTTTTTCAGCTTCTTCGACACCATTACCAATTTCACTATTTCGATCGAGGTACTCTTCAAGTTCGGATAAAATCTCACTTGTGTCGACATTCATATCTCGAAGCAGAACGGTTGCGCGTGCATTCTTTTGAGAGAGAATACTATAAAGAATATGTTCGGTTCCGAGATAATCTTGACGGAACTCTTGAGCAACATCCCAACCCATTTTAAGGGTTAGTTTAGCGGTTTCACTGAGGTTTTTGGTCATAATACCTGCAGTGAAGTTATTTGTAATAGGCACTGCACTTAAAGCCGATTGAGCCTTGTCGAGTGTTACGCCTGCATCTGCTAAAATCTTCGCGCCTACCGATGCTCCTTGAGCCATTACACCAAGCAACAAGTGCTCTGTACCAACATACGGACTACCGTACCCTTGTGCAATGAGCGTTGCATGATGAAGACTAGTCCGAGCGTTATCGGTTAAGTGGGAGATGAAATCGCTAAAGTCATCTGACATATATCTATTATCTATCCTCCATAGTGAAAAGCCAAGTACTACTTGCGAGTAACGTTGCTTTCATGTATCTAGTATAGCAAAATTAGCACTCGACGCAAGTGAGTGCTAATTTATTTTTTATAGTCGATTGGTCACCTGGCGCGGATCGAGTGAACACACAAAACCCGCCACCAGGTGGCCCTTTCGGACCCATGAAAGTTTCCAAACATGACGCGTTAACGAGACCTAATGACGGGATTAGAGTCGTTAACGCGTTTTTCAACCATGCTTTTGGCCATTAATAGCTACTCAGGTTAGGTTGTTGCCGAATTGTTGGCGCATACGTTGATATGCTTGTGAAAAGCTTAGCATAAAATAAACACCGCAACAATTGTACGGTGTTTATTCTATAAAAAGTTTAGAATTACTCTTCTTCAGTGTTCTCTTCTACAGCATCGAGAAGGCTATCTTCGATGTTCTTCTTTGGCTTCTCAACAGGCTTTGAGGCAACTGCTTGTTCGATATCGAGCTCATAACCAGTAAGGCGACTTGCAAGACGAACGTTTTGACCACCACGGCCAATTGCAATTGATTGTTGGTCTTCATTTACGAATACCTTCGCACGCTTGTCGGCTTCGTTAATTTCAACTTTACTTACTTCAGCTGGGCTTAGTGCGTTCTTAATGAATTGCACTGGCTCTGCATCAAAAGTAACGATGTCGATTTTTTCTTGGTCACCAATTTCGTTCATAACGGCCTGTACACGAGTACCGTGGCCACCAACGAATGTACCAACTGGGTCAACGCCAGGAACAGTACTTGCGACCGCAAGCTTAGTTCGACGACCAGCTTCACGAGCAATGGCTTTAATTTCCACTGCACCTGATTCAAGTTCAGGAACTTCTTGGCGGAATAGGTATTCAACGAATTGTTCGTTACCACGGCTAAGAATAAGTTGTGGTCCACGGTTTTCGCGTTCGATGTCTTTAATAAATACCTTAATACGACTACCTACGCTGTAGAATTCACCTTGAATTTGTTCGCTTTGTGGAATAATACCACTCGCTTTACCAATTTCAACACGAACAACACGGGGTTCAACTCGTTGTACAGTACCGTTTACAACTGTACCGATTTTGTCTTCGTATTCAGCAAGAACAACTTCGCGTTCAGCTTCACGAAGACGTTGTAATACAACTTGCTTCGCAGTTTGCGCAGCAACACGGCCAAAGCTTGTTACTTCGTGTGAATTTTCAATAATGTCGCCAAGTTCAGCGTCTTTTTTCTCTTTTTTAGCTTCTTCGAGGCTAATTTCGTGAGCTTCACTTCCCACAACTTCAACAACTTCGCGGCCAACGAATACAACAGCAGTACCGTCGTTTACGTTAAGAACAGCGCGAACTTCTTGGTCACGCTCACCGTTGTCGCGGCGCCATGCAGCAGCGATTGCTTGCTCAATAACAGACAAGACGGTTTCTTCGGGAAGGTTCTTCTCATCAGCGATAGTTCGCACAGCGAGAGTCAACTGTTTTAGGTTTAGTTCATCCATAATAATTTCCTTTCTTTATGAAAAAATCCGACCTGCCGGCCGGAAATGTACTACCTTAATAATAACACAGCTGCATAATTAATCAAGGAGAGACCCTTTTTATAAAGCTTGCCCAAATGATGTTGAAGCATTAGGTGTTCCGGTCCAAACCCAGTTTGAAGTACTTCCATCGGCAAATTCGTACACAGTATCACCTGAAGTTAACATAAACCCATCAACTTCAACATAATTATTTTGAGCCGTAGTACCCGCACCACCACCTAAAAAGCCTACTTTAATCGTTCCAGCAGTGGTAACATCTACTGTTTTCCAAAGACGTGTCCATGCGCCAGGAACCAATGTAGCTCCTTGTTGTGAAATGGCTGTTCTTACAGAAGTACCTTCAAAGTAAGGATTGATTGCAAGTGCCACATTTGAACGAATCCATACCGATCCAGTATATCGTCCTGGTGGTATTGTCCCCGACATCGATCCGTACCCTGCCACCCCTCCAGACACTCCAACAACAAGTCTTAGTACATAACTTCCAGCTTTAGCATCACCAACAGGCACGCGGTTGATTGATCTGTCGCCCGTGCTGCCAATATTCTGTAGACCATTTTGGTCAAGCTCAACACTCGTATTTGCAAGTAAATTCGTAATTGGCTGTATACCATTCAAGTCATGCCCAGGACACGCTCCAGCTATTGGTGTTTGGTTTGTTGAAGTGACGACATAACTAAGCTTGTTAGTAGTCGACGTAAGACAATACGAGGTAAAGGGAGACGAAGATGAATACTGGTAGGTTGTTGCACCGTCCTCATTAAGTCCCACAGCTGCTAAAAAGGCTGCCTCGTCCTGCGGGTAGGCATCGCCCGCTGTAAGTGCGAGTGTCGCAAGCCTCTTTGCAGCCTGAGAAGCAATACTTTGGGCAGCACTTGCCTTTGCACGATTTTGAATGCCGTTATACGCAACGATAGTAATTGCAGCTAAAATTGCGATAACGACCACGACAATGAGTAGCTCAACGATAGTAAAACCGGAATTATTTTTTTGTTTTAATGCCCACGAATGCATATAATTTTTATATCACATCTTAACCATAACCACAACGCGACTACAGTGGTAGAGATTGGGTTGGGCATTCTTTTAGAACCGTCTGAATTGCAGTTTTTTCTGCTTCTGTGACCCATAAAATATATTTCTTTTTTACAGCAATCTGCCGTGCGACGTATTCACAGCGGAATGCTTTATTTGACGGCAGCCACGTTGCGGCATCGCTATCACTTTTCTCTTGGTTAGCCTTTCCAGATACAGCAATGAGCTCAAGTGGGTCATTTGCGAGTTGTTCACGCTGGTCAGCAGTTAACAGTTGCGCTCCCTTCTGCCAAGCATCAGAAAGTGCTACAACATGGTCAATTTGAACCACACTTGAATCTGTGCGCGAAAATTCTATTATCTGGTTCGTATAGGTATCGTTCAAGGTTCCCGATGCAACTGTGCATTCATCACTTAATGAGACATTAGTAAGATCACGGTATAAAATAATCTCCCGAGTACTACAACCATTTATCGTCGCCCAGCCAGAACCGAATTGCGCGCGGGTGTAGCCTGTTTTTGGAGCTCTCCCCTTCACTTCGAGTTCATTTAAAGTAGCGAGGGCCGAGCCAGGCTCAGGATTAACTACTTCGCTTGATGAAGAATCCCAAGGGTACGTAAAATCAATTGGCAAACTCTCTTGCACCATTTTCGGCATCGCTGCTGCTAAAAGGGCCAGTAAAATAGCTCCTCCGACTAAAACTAAGATCGATCTTCGTTTACGCATACTTCTACTATGCCAGTCAATTCTTAACTTTGATACAATAAAGTAATGCAACCAGTCTTAAAACTTATCGACCTATTCAATCCAGAACACTACGAACTCTCTATTAACCTCGACCGACCGAACCGAACTTTTACAGGTACTGTAAGTATTACCGGCCTTGTTCAAGAAAATGCGGCTGACATTCGTCTTCACAGTAAAGACCTAACGATTACTTCATCAACTTTCGATGGAAAAGAAGCGAGCTTTGAATTTGCTCCAGATGACGAACTCGTTATTTCTCACAAAGATATTTCTGCTGGCAAACACGTTGTTGTTGTTATCTTTAATGGTGAGATTACGGATACAATGAGTGGTATTTATCCTGGCTACTACGAGGTAAATGGCGAGAAGAAAGAACTTATCGGCACACAATTTGAAAGCCACTTTGCCCGCCAAGCATTCCCTTGTATTGATGAGCCGTCAGCCAAGGCAACCTTCGACCTTACGCTCACTACCGAACAAGATGTGAACGTTCTTAGTAATATGCCAGTAAAATGGCAACGAGTCGAAAACGATCAACTCGTTACCGCCTTCGACACTACTCCACGCATGAGTTCGTATCTTCTTGCTTGGGTTGTTGGCGAACTCCAAAAGAAAACTGCCAAAACAAAAAGTGGCGTTGAAATAAATGTCTGGTCAACCTTGGCTCATGACGCAAACAACTTAGACTTCGCACTTGATATCGCAACTCGCACGATTGATTTCTTCAACGAGTTCTTCGGTATTCCCTACCCACTTCCAAAATCCGACCACGTAGCTTTACCAGACTTCGCTGCTGGTGCAATGGAAAACTGGGGTCTTATTACCTATCGTGAGATCGCCTTACTCGTAGACCCCGAGAATACCTCAATAGCAACAAAAGAATACGTAGCACTCGTTATTGCTCACGAATTAAGCCACCAATGGTTTGGCAACCTTGTGACAATGGAATGGTGGAACGACTTATGGCTTAACGAAAGCTTTGCCGACATGATGGAATACGTCGCCATTGATGCACTCGAACCAGAATGGAATGTATGGCTTGAACATGCCAGTAGTTCTGTACTAAGCGCCCTCCGTCGTGATGCACTTGATGGCGTTCAGGCAATTCAAACCGAAGTTAATCACCCAGATGAAATTAATAGTGTCTTTGACCCTTCGATCGTATACGCAAAGGGCGGACGTATGCTTCGGATGCTTCAAGCGCACCTTGGCACAGAAAACTTACGCGCAGGCTTGAAACTCTACTTCGAGAAGCACCAATACGGCAATACAAGCGCCTACAACTTATGGGACGCGCTAAGCGAAGCTTCTGGTATTGATGTAGCGACATTCATGCAATCTTGGATGACGCAATCTGGCTACCCGGTAGTTCACGCTTCAATTGACGGCACTACCGTAACTCTTGAACAAGAACAATTCTTCATTGGCCCACACCAACCTTCTGATAAGCTTTGGCCAATTCCACTTCATAGTTCTTGCAAAGAAGCTCCAGCAATCATGGAAGAGGTTACGGCTCAGTTTGAACATAAAAGCACAAAGCCACTTACCTTCAATAAAAGTGGAACTGCTCACTTTATTACTCACTATGACGATACATTAATGTCACTCGTGCTTGATAACATTGATTCAATGCCGACCATCGACCGTTTACACCTTCTGCATGAACAGACTTTACTCGCACAAGCCGGAATTATTTCTACCGCAGACTTAATCCCGCTCTTAAAGCGCTATGCTCACGAAACTGAAGAATCGGTTTGGAGCATTATGAGTATTGCGATCAATGAACTAAAGAAATTCATCGAAACAAGCTCAGAAGCTGAGGAAAAACTTCGTCAACTAACTGGTGAAATTTCAAAAGAGCAATATGAACGCCTTGGCTGGGATGCTAAAGATGGTGAATCTGAAAACGACACTAAGTTACGTCCGTTGATTGTAAGTATGGCTATCTATAGTCGAAATAAAGACGCGATTACTAAAGCAAACGAATTATATGCAAGTAGCCCAATCAAAAAACTCGACACCGAACTTCGAACGAGCATTCTTGCAAATGCAATTCGAGAAGCAAAGGATTCATCAGTTATCGATGCCCTTTTGGAAGAATATGTAAAAACATCTCATAGTGAACTTCGTGATGATATTGCCTCAGCACTTACCTCAACTATTAAGATTGATGAGATCAAACGGCTGACTACTGTAATCAAAGATTCTAAGATTGTTCGTCATCAAGATTTCACCCACTGGCTTGCCTGGCTAATTCGAAACCGTTACGGTCGTAGCTACATGTGGCAATGGATCCAAGATGAATGGCCATGGCTTGAAGACACCTTCGCGAAAGAAAACCACTTCGATATGTTCCCACGTTATATTGCTAGCGGCCTATTAACCGAAACTCAGCTTAAGGAATACAAAGCATTCTTTGAACCACAATTAGATAACGTTGCTATAAAGCGAAATATCCAACTCGGAATTACTGAGCTTGAAGGTCGCGTTGCTCTTATTAAGCGTGACGAACCAAGTGTTATTCAAGCCCTACTCGATCTCTAAGTATTCGAGTTTGTCATTTGTAATTGAAATGGCCGCAAGTCGAACAGCGCCGTTGTATTTCGGATGTGTTGCTAAGTAATATTCAGCGGCAAACCCCATTTGTCGTAATTTTGTTTTTGTAATCGCGTCGAACCCATCACCTGCAAGGCCGTTTTTTCGAGTCTTTACTTCAATAAAATAGAGCGTGTCATCTAACGACGCGATGATATCAATTTCACACCATCTCGTTTTCCAGTTTCGGTTACTAATTTTATAACCATTTTGCTCAAGATATTCAACTGCTTTAGACTCGCCCTCGTCCCCAATAGTTTTCGTATTCTGGGTCTCATTTTTTGCCGAATTGTCAGCATCGGTTTGAGTTCCAACAATTTTCGCTATTGGCGCAAAAGACTTTCGATGCAATGGAGTTATTCCATGAAGGTCAATCGCCTGCCTATGCGCAGCCGTTCCGTATCCAACATGTTTTGCAAACCCATACCCTACATATACTTCATCTTGTTGGGCCATATAAGTGTCCCTGGCAACCTTCGCAATAATAGACGCAGCCGAAACGCTTGGTATTAATAAGTCAGCCTTAGCGAGCGTTGTGACGTATTTGCCTTTTGTAGTTTCTTTCAAAAAGTTAATAGTGCCGTCAATTATAATTTCGTTATACGGAGTGTTTACCGCTTCAACAGCTCTAATAGTGGCTACGCGTAAAGATTCCGCCAACCCAAGCTCATCGAGTTCGTCGGCGTGCACCCATCCAAGCCCCCAACCAGCTGACTGCTCGCGAATAAGAACGTCCAAAGCGTCACGACGTTTGGCGGTAAGTTTTTTACTATCCGTAAGACCCTCAATTTGAGCATCGCCTAAAACAACTGCTCCAACTACCAGCGGACCCGCCCATGGGCCACGACCAACTTCATCAATCCCAAGAATCATATCTTCTATCATACCACTTTAATTATTAACAAATTATGATATAATATACATATTCTGTCCCTGACGTAAGGAAAGCACATGTTCAAGATAGGTATGCGAGTCGAAATGGAGAAGCTGGACGCAACAACCGCCCCTTCTCTGAGTCAGATGCTCGTCTTCCCCATGCCGGTAGATGCGATCTACTTCCGGCGCCTCGACAACGGCTGGTACGAGTTGGAGTTCGAGCTGACGATGAACTCCAACGAAGCCACCACTACCGTGGTGTTCCACGAAGGAGAGCCCATCTGGGTTGCGGCTCTTCTGGACCAGCTTCCGTTCCCTGTCTTCATCGACGGCACAGCATTCATGCTCACGTGGGAGATCGGCGGCTTCTCCTTTGAAGCGAATGGCCCGTTCGGGCGAACCTTCGAACTCGACTTCCCCAACCCAGCGAATGTGCCTGCATAAGGCACCGACGACAGAATGGGCCTCGTGCAATCGCGCGAGGCCCATCTTCATTTCAAAAATAAAACACCCTGACATTCGCCAGGGTGTTTTTAAGAAAAGTGAGTGACTACGCTTCGTTGTGACGAGCTTCAACTTCAGCTTGCTTTGCAACAAGTTCAGCTTCTTCGGCAGCTTTTTCAGCAGCCTTTGCTTCAGCAGCAATGTGAGCTTCTTCCTTCAAACGAGCAGCTTCTTCTTCAGCGTGAACATCAACAACATTGTTGATACCTTCACGGTCAAAGTTAACACCCTTAAGACGAGCGCTTTTACCACTTCGTTCACGGAGGTATGAAAGGTAGTTACGACGAACTTTAGAACGACGAACAACTTCAATCTTCTCAACCAATGGGCTGTGAATAAGGAAGCTTTTTTCTACACCAATACCGCTGGCGATTTTACGTAC
>JAZKFY010000007.1:0-62201 GCA_040386175.1 Patescibacteria group bacterium | reverse complement strand
TCATTAGTGACGAATTCATGCGCCGTGTTGAAAAAGACCAAGACTGGTACTTGTTTGACCCAGCTGATGTGATGGATCTTACTGAACTTTACGGTGATGATTTTTCGAAGCGCTACAAAGAGTACGTGAAAATGGCTAATGAAGGAAAGATTCGTCGTTTCGACAAAATCTCTGCTCGCCAACAATTCCGTCAAATTCTTATTCAGCTTCAAGCAACGAGCCACCCATGGCTTACCTGGAAGGACACTATTAACGTTCGTGCCTTGAACAACAATACTGGTACTATCCACATTTCAAACCTTTGTACTGAAATTACATTGCCACAAGATAACGACAACATTTCAGTATGTAACTTGGTAAGTATTAACCTAAGCGCACACCTTAACGCTGATAAGACTTGGGACTGGGGCCGCCTCGAAGCAAGTTCACGAAGCGCTATTCGTCAGCTTGATAACCTTGTTGATATCACTGAACTTCCAGTACCACAGGCTATGAACGCAAACAGCGCTACACGTGCACTTGGGCTTGGCTTTATGGGCTTCAGCGACGTTATTGAAAAACTTGGCTTTAGTTACGAATCTGAAGAAGCGTACGACCTTGTTGACCAACTTACTGAATACATTAGTTACCACGCAATCGATGAATCAGCTAACCTTGCGAAAAAACTTGGTAGCTACCCTAACTTCAAGGGAAGTGGTTGGAACCAAGGAATTCTTCCTATCGACACTCTTGATACCTTGGCTGATAGCCGTAAGGTGAAGGTGAATGTGAACCGCAAAACTCGCCTTGATTGGGACAAGCTTCGCATTAAGGTAAAGAAGGGTATGCGTAACGCAACACTTATGGCGATTGCTCCAACAGCTAACATTGCCCACATTGCTGGCACAACACCTGGTATCGACCCTCAATTCTCACAAATCTTCAGTCGCTCAACATTGAACGGTAAGTTCCTTGAAGTAAACGAGAACTTAGTACGTGACCTTAAGGGTCTTGGCATCTGGGATCAAGTGAAGGATGACCTTCTTATTAACCAAGGCGATATCCAAGAGATTGATGCAATTCCACAGCACCTTAAAGACGTATACAAGACAAGCTTCCAGCTTTCTCCATACGCTTTCATTGAAGTAGCTGCCCGTGCGCAAAAATGGGTCGACCAAGCGATTAGTCGTAATATGTACCTCGATACTCGTGATATTGATGAATACGAAAAGATTTACCTAGAAGCATGGAAGCGTGGTCTGAAAACAACTTACTACCTACACGTTAAGCCTCGACACCAATCTGAGCAAACAACGGTGAAATCAAACAAAGCCGAGAAGATTCAACAAACTACCGGTGGTAGAACTGGTTTTGGTTTTGCTAAACGAAGCTAAATAATAAAGGAGGAACGCGATGGTTCTAAAAACAAGCACCGTACCACATCACACCGAAGAGGTGCTTGATGAAAAGGATCGAGCCGAGATTCATAGAATCATCGCAGACCTTCGGCAAACCTATATCGAGCGGCATACCGAAGCGCTTTCCACTTACGACCAGGCCGAAAGGGAAGCGAACCGAGCATTGCACGAAGTACACCGAGTAGAAAAGCATCTCGAACGAATCAAAGACTTTTGTAAGAAAAATGGAATACCATTAGAAGAGGAACTAGGAGAATAATATGGCAGACACAAGCAACGATCACTCACATGGAATTTTAGGAACCGGCCTTCGCGACGGTTTGCAATTGAAACCAATTCGTTACCAATGGGCATACGACCTTTACAACCAAGCGGTTGCAAACACTTGGTTTCCAAACGAAGTGCAATTAGTACGCGACCTTGCCGACTTCGAAAAGCTTAGCGAAGAAGAGAAGCACGCGCTTAAGACAGTTATTAGCTACCTTAACCCGAACGAACTGCTTATTAATAAGTCACTAGCTTTTGGTATCTACCCTTACGTGAATGCTGCTGAAGCACACATCTACCTTTCAAAGCAGATGTGGGAAGAAGCTAACCACTTCATGACCTTTGAATACATTATTGAAACGTTTCCATTCGATCGTGACGAAATTTATGCTGCCGGCTTTGGTAAAAAGTCTTTGGCAGATAAAGCTGCTTTCCAAAACAAGTACCTTGGCCGAATCCTTAACGGAAACATCGACATCGAAACTACTGAAGGCAAAAAAGACTTTGTTCGTAGCCTTGTAGCGTATAACATCGTGCTTGAAGGTATCTGGTTCTACTCTGGATTCATGGTTGGTATGAGCTTCCGCCAACGAAACCTCCTTCGTAATGTTGGTAGCCTTTTGGACTGGATTACTCGTGACGAAAACCTTCACCTTACATTCGGTATTAACTTGCTCCTTACTGTTCTTGACGAAAACCCTGACCTCCAAACAGCTGAATTCGCTGAAGAAATTCGTGGTTTGATCCTTGAAGCGGTTGAACTTGAAAAAGCATACAACAACGACATGCTTCCAACTGGTATTCTTGGCCTTAACGCCGACTACGTTAACCAATACGTTATGTACATGACCGACCGTCGCCTTGAAGAACTTGGATTTGAACCTGAATACAACGTCAATAACCCAGCGAAGTGGATGGCAGCTGCCAACGACACGCTTGAGTTGGTGAACTTCTTCGAAAGTACTAACACTAGCTACGAAGTAAACGGCGGAAAGTAACAAGAGACCATTATGAATGAAGAAGCACGAACTATCTTGCAAGAAAACATTCTCGGTACAGTAGCGACCCTTAACGAAGACGGCTCGCCATGGTCAACTCCAGTGCACGTGTTTTCTGATGATGAAGCAGTGTACTGGTTTTCGCACGAAACTGCCCAACATTCAATAAACGTTGAAAAAGACCCACGCGTTAGCCTGACTTTGTTCTCGCCAGACGTGAGCCGAGGGCCAAAAAGCGTGTATATTAATGGCTCAGTAACCAAGCTTGGTGTTGAAGAAACAACGGAAGCAAAGAATCTTATGGTGGCAAAAATTGGTAAAATTCCTGATTTTTATGCACAGGCAACAGCATACAGGCTGCCAATTGGTGAAATTAACAGGGGTAAATCGTATGGAAACTGTTGGTATTTTTACACCTAAAAATGTATAGACAAGCGCTATATGTGGCGTATAATACATAAACATAAGCACTACAAAATAATGCTCAACCAAAAATAAGGGTAACTAATAGGGGATATATAAACATGAACGCATCAACAATTATTTCAGACACAATGAGCCTAGACGAAAAGCTTGCAGCTATCGACGCGGCAATGGCAAACGCTCAAGCACAAGCAAACGACGATGCAGCTGCTCGTGGTTCATTTGCAGCACCAATCGACCCAGCTGACGCTACAATGTGCCTTGGCTGTCAGTAATTAGCTGCCAATAGTCAAAAAAGATCGTTGAGAGACAAAGCTCCGGGGAACTACCCTGGAGCTTTTGCTTTACTATGTATAGTAAAATACACACAGACAGGTGTATACTATAAACTGTATGAAAACACTTCTCGTTATTTTTGGAATTACCGGCGACCTTAGTAGCCGAAAGCTGTTACCTGCGTTATCGCACATTATTACCGATAATCCTTCAGAAGAATTAACGATTCTTGGTGTGTCTCGTCGTGAGGTTGATATTAAAGAGCTGGTTTTAAACTCTACAAGCAATCAACAGCTTGCTGAGCGTACTTCGTTGCACACAATGGACTTGGCGGAGTTGAATGATTACGAAGGCCTTAAACAGGCTCTGGGTGTGTATGATGTTGACCAAATACTTATGTATCTTTCGGTACCTCCGGGAGCGGCGGCACAAATTGTTGATTTGCTTGGAGAAGCGGGTATTAATGCACCAAATATTCACTTACTCTTTGAAAAACCGTTTGGGTACGACCTTGAATCTGCTCGTGACTTCTTGCAACGAACCGCTCGCTACTTTACTGAGGAGCAAATCTTCCGTATTGATCACTACATGGCAAAAGAAGTAGCAGCTGAAATTATTCGTTTGCGCCGAAATGCCGAAAACCATCATCATAGCTGGGGTAATGCCTCAATTAAAGCGATTGAGATTGTTGCTTCAGAAAGTATAGGTATTGAAGGCCGGTCTGGTTTTTACGAACAAACTGGTGCACTCCGTGATTTTATTCAAGGGCATTTGATGCAGCTTCTTTCTTTAGTTCTTATGAAAATGTCTACCGACTTCAGCGACGATGATTTACCGAAGCGTCGTTTACAGGCACTTAATTCAATTACGGTAGCATTGCCTAGAGACGGTGTTCGAGCTCAATACCAAGGCTATCAAGATGAAGTTGAAAACCCGGGTAGTCGAACTGAAACCTTCGCGAGCGTTTCGTTAAGCAGTGGTGATGAAAACTGGAAAGATGTTTCTTTACGCTTAACAACAGGTAAAGCGCTCGATGAAAAACGATCGTTCATCGCTGTTCACTATAAAGATGGAACGATAGATACTTTCGAAGAAGGTAGAGTTGTAAGTGAAGACCGTCAACTTGACGCCTATGAGCGCGTGTTGCTCGGGGCGATTACCGGCCGTAAAGCATTATTTACAAGCGGAGAAGAGGTGCTGCGATCTTGGGAAATCCTTACCCATGTTCAACAAGCCTGGGAGATGAGCGAACTGCCATTAAAGCAATATGCCCAAGGTGTATCTGCTGATTTTGTGATTTACGATTAACACTACCTATAGCGTAGTGACAATACTACAACACCACACCTATAGCGCAATCGTTAATTAAGATGCTACAATAAAATCCCATGGAGGTGCAGAACTAGCATGGGGAACAAACAAAAATATATCTTTGTAACTGGAGGAGTGCTTTCAGGCGTCGGTAAGGGTATTACCGCTGCTAGCATCGGGGCTGTTTTACAGGCTAAGGGTGCAAAAGTCTCAATTCAAAAATGTGATCCGTATCTCAATGTAGATGCGGGTCTTTTGAATCCACGAGAACATGGGGAATGTTACGTAACGAAAGATGGTGCGGAAACCGACCTTGACCTAGGTCATTATGAGCGATTTCTTGATATTGAATTAACGCAAAAAAACGCCACGCTTTCTGGCCGTCTTTTAAGCCAACTTATTGCCGATGAACGCGCAGGTAAGTTTAATGGTGAAACGGTGCAACTTGTGCCACATCTTACGGGTGCGATTAAAGATGCAATTGAAGAAGCGGGTAAAGGTTCAGATGTTCACATTGTTGAGATTGGTGGAACCGTAGGGGACTATGAAGGCCTAAGCTTTGTGGAAGCAATTCGTGACTTCGCAAACCGCGTTGGCCGCGAGAACTGTTTTTATGTTCATGTGGTGTATGTGCCATTTATTCAAACGAGTAAAGAATTTAAGTCTAAGCCTGCACAAAATGCTTTGAATGATTTGCGTGGATTTGGTATTGTTCCTGATTGTGTTGTGGTTCGTACTGACGATCCAGCACCGGGTGATATCGCTGCCAAGATTGCTCGCTTTAGTGGCGTGGTTGAAGACGCGGTTATTTTACTCGCTAACGCTAAAACCGTTTTTGAAGTTCCACTCACTATTTATGCCAGTGGTATTGGGCCGGTACTTGAACGGTTTACAGGCAATCACGTGAAGCCAGATTTGTCGAAATGGGCCAAGTTGGTTGAAGCGCAAAATGCTGAATACAAAAAGAGTGTGAAGATTGGTATGATTGCTAAATACCTTGATAATGAAGATACCTACATCTCTGTTATTGAAGCGCTGAAAGCTGCTGCGTGGCAAGAAAAAGTTGGCCTTGATTTGCAATGGATCGACGCCGAAGATACAACCGACGAAGACCTTGATAAACTCGATGGAATTTTAGTTCCTGGCGGTTTTGGAAAGAGGGGAATTGAAGGCAAAATTGCTGCCGCTACGTATGCACTTGAGAACAAGAAACCATACCTAGGGCTTTGCTTAGGTCTGCAAGTTGCCGTCATCGGTGCAGCTCGAAAGGCTGGATTGAAAGACGCTAACAGTGCTGAATTCGATGAAGATACCAAAAATAATGTTGTGTACATTATGGAAGGCCAGCAAGGCAAAGAATCTACGGGCGGGACACTTCGCCTTGGTAATTATGAAGCCGTGTTAACTCCTGGGTCTGTTGTTGAAAAAGCCTATGGCACAAATGAAACTACTGAACGGCACAGGCACCGTTACGAAGTGAATCAAAAATTTACTGCAGACATTGAAAAAGGTGGGTTGATTATTTCTGGTACTTCACCTGATGGAAAGTTAGTTGAATACATTGAGGCTAAAGACCACCCATACTTTACTGCGACTCAGGCACACCCTGAATTTAAGAGCCGTCCGGATAGGGCACACCCACTATTTGTCGGGTTGATTCGCGCGGCTAGCGGTCGCTAGATTCAACAAGCTCTAAGGCAAATTTTGTATCTTCGGTCTCTAATTCAGAGTCAACTTCTTCTGTTGTACAAACATGGAGCTCGTTGCCACTTGCATACGCAGTAACTGAGTATTCTGCGAGTGGGTTATATTGAGATACGCCAACTTTTACAGATTTTCCTTCTAGGCCTTCGATGGTAACGACAGCACAATCGTCGGAATCGAGACCAACGAGACGAGGGCCTTCAAGGCTTTCACCAGCCTTATAATCTGGAATTTCGTCGTAATCAGCTGTAGGAATAGTAATGAGTGTCTGATCGTTGAGTTCGATGCTATCTCCTGGAATTGAGTATCCTTCGGCATCATATGCTGCTCGTCGTTCTTCTTCGGCTACACCTGGTTTGTGTATCCATTCTGTCCATGCCCATTGGCCCCCTATGCCAATCCCAGCAACTACACCTAGTGAGAGAGCGGTAATACCAAAGCCACGTACAACCCTTCGTCCTCGCGCTCGACTTCTTTCTATCTCGAGTTGTTTTTCCTCTGAGGCTCGGCGTTCCTTGAGGAGTATGTCAGCTTGAATATTTGCAACAGAACCATTTATTTTAGTAGTGAGAACGTCAGATGCTTTTTTAATGAGTTCAATTTCTTCTTCTGAAACAGGTTCACCATCATCAAATTCATCCGTTCTTACCACTGAACCATCGGCGTTAATTATATATTCATAAAGAGGGTTAATTGGTTGGGCTGTTTTTGAACCAGGCTTTCCTTGTATGCCAATAGATACTTCGCCGCCAGCTTTTTGACGAGTCTTTACCTCAAAAGTATAACGTCGATTTTTTGATTCTGGAAGATAAGGAGTGCTTCGTGTTTCGACTTCTTGAATGATGCTTACGAGCGAGGTGCCATGTTGCTCGACAGTAGATGGTAGTCCGGGAAGAGTACTTACGTCCTTGAATGCATCGGTAAGGTTGGTATGAATATCAAACAATGGGCCACGTTGTTCTTCGTTGCCTTCAGATTCTGTCCACAAATGTTCAATACTACTCTCGCCGCTGGGAGCCATGTCTATACCTCTTGATTAATGTAGATATATTGTACTACAAATTTCAACAATGTCAACACCTCCACTAGAGTAAAGCGGCGTATACTAGGTGTATGAAGAAGATTAGAATAATCGGTGCAATAGTGTTGATGGTGGCAATAGCGTTCTTAGGAGTGATTCTATTTATGCGTATGCAGGTGGAGCAAGTTCGCGATCAGCAGCAAACACAAGCTAACTAATCTCGCGCCTCTGTTATAATAAGTCCAATGGAAAAAACCTTACAAGATATCGCCCAACGTTTATATGGCGTTGAAGTTGAACCAAAACTGAGTCGCCCCGACCCTCAGTTTGGTGACTATGCGACAAATATTGCTTTGCAACTCGCAAAACCTTTAGGTAAAAACCCTCGGGAAGTAGCCGAGGAAATTGCTAATGCACTCCGTGAAACAGGTGAGTTTAGCGAAGTTACTGTTGCTGGGCCTGGTTTTATTAATGTTCGTATTTCCGCGAGTGCTTTAGCGGAAAAGTTACAAAACGAGTGGAGCAACACGTTTGGTGAAAACCAAGACGGAGAAGGCAAGACCGTTATTGTTGAATACCCAAGCCCAAACATGGCTAAGCCATATAGCGTTGGGCACTTACGCCCAGGTAACCAAGGTTGGGCAGCTCGTCAACTTATGAAAGCTACTGGTTGGAATGTTGTTACCGATAATCACCTCGGCGATTACGGTGCTCCATTGGGTATTTGGATCACTGGTTTCCGTTTGTTTAGTAACGACGAAGCACTCGAAAAAGATGGTGTGTATGAATTGGGTCGCGTGTACATCGAAACCAAGAAGGCACTGAAAGAAGAAGCTGAGCGTGGCGAAACGAAGCTTGCTGATGAAGTTCAAGATTGGCTTTTGAAGTTCGAGGCAGGGGACGAAGAAGCGGTTGCGTACAGCAATCGGTTTAATAAGATTTCCCTCGATCATATCCATACCGTTATGGACCGACTTAAGATTTCAACTGACCTCGAGTTAGGTGAAGCCTTTTTCGCTCCACAAGGAAAAGAAGCAGTACAAAAATTACTCGAAACCGGAGTAGCTATTCAAAATGAGGATGGTTCAATTATTGTGCCACTTGATGAGTTTGGCTTTGACGTGCCACTTCTTGTTCAAAAGAGTAATGGAACTGCACTCTACGCAACAACAGATTTGGCAACAATGCTATATCGCCAAGACAAATGGAATCCAGATAAGGTTATTCATGCTGTTGGTGCTGAGCAACAATTTTATTTCTCACAGTTATTTGCGATGGCTAAGAAATTAGGCCTTCCGATGGAATCTATTCACCTTTGGTTTGGTACGATCGACCAACTCAACGAAGACGGTACTCGTGAAAAAATGAGCAGCCGCAAAGGAGTGGTTTTAATGGAAGAGCTGCTGAACGAAGCTGAAGAGAAGGCTCGTGCAGTTGTTGAAGGCCGTGACGTATCCGAAGAAGACGTTAAGAAGATTGCCCTGGGCGCGATTAAGTTCAGCGACTTTATGTCGGATCGTCGGACTAACATTTTGTTCGATTGGAATACCATCTTTGCACTAACCGGATACAGCGGGCCATATGTTCAATATGCCGCAGTTCGTGTGAATGCAATTTTGCGCGATAACGGTAACGGCACTGATTTTGTTGAGGGGTACGATTACTCACCTGAAAAAGATATTATTGCGCACCTTCTGGAATATCCAGAAATTGTTCGCCGCGCGGCCGAAGAACTTGAACCGCACCGCATTGCTGGATATCTTTACGAACTTGCTCGTGAACTCAACCGCTATTACGAAGCGACTCCAGTTGCGACTGGTGGAGTAGGGGAAACTGAAAAAGCTGCTCGCCTTGGTGTACTTACAAAAGTGAGCCAAATCTTTACTCACGGTTTAGGCCTATTAGGAATTGAAGTTCCTGAGCGCATGTAACACTTGTCGAATTTTTAAATCAGGCATATAATAATCCGCATGACTACAACTCGATACAATTCGAAGCAAAACCTCATGGTTCTCATGCTCGATGCGTCCTCGACGTCGTAGTTTTTGATTCAGCTAACAAAAATACGCGCCGAGGGAAATCTCTCGGCGCTTTTCGTTAGTGAAGTACCTGTGTGGCCAAATCGGTCACACGCACATTTCAGGAGGAATGATGGACGTTGCAATGCCCCGACGTGTTGTCGAAAGCAATAAGCCGGTAATATCAGACCTCGAGCGCCGAGCCGCTCAGAGGGAGGAGTTCAAGGAGGCAGCCTTTGCGGCAATCAAGGAGTGTGGCCTGGTCTGCATTGAACGTGGACCGGGCTTTGTGCTGAACCTTCGTGACGCCCTGAAGGTTACCGGAGTGAACCGCGACCTTCTCTGGATTCTCGTTCGAGAGCTGATCACGGAACGTCGCGTGACAGCCGACGATGTCACTGTGAAGGTTCCGCACTACGGCAGTCTCGCGGAGCCGACCATTGTGACCGTCAAGCAGATGATCCTTTCGATCGCCTAGCTCGTAGCGATTGAGACGGGGTGTGTGGTTTTCAGCCCACACCCCGTCTCGCAACCTCTTCCTCCTGATGTGTTTAACCCCGAAATGATATACTTAAGACAAAATAATGCAGTTTAAACAAGGAGACTCATCATGGCCACGACTGAAAAGAAGTCTGTTAAAAAAGCAGACAAAGCACGAGACATTACAACAAAGGCTATTACTAAAGTCACCGGCGATAGCAAGAAGCACGTCAACGGATTTTTTGATTTTATTCGCTCACAAGGTGTTGTTGGTCTTGCGATTGGTTTAGCGATCGGTGTTGCCGCTGGCGATACTGTTAAGAAAATTGTTGAAGGCTTTATTAACCCAGTTGTTCAATTCATTGTTGGTTCCCAAGATGCCCTCGTTACTGCAACCTGGACGTTTGAGGCGTGGGGAAGAGAAGCCACATTCTTTTGGGGTGCTGCGTTATCCTCACTTATTACATTGGTTGCTACTGCACTTGTAATTTATTGGCTTGTAAATATCTTTAGGCTCGACAAACTCGACAAGAAGAAAGACTAATTCGTGGATAAAAAACTAGCGAACAAAAAAGCGACACGGCTATTGTGGGTTGATTTAGAGATGACTGGGCTCGATCCAGAAAAAGATCGAATTCTTGAGGTTGCAGCTATTGTTACTGATTGGGACTTCAAAGAACTGGCTACTTTTGAAGCAGTGAAAAAAGTTGGTCCAAACCTTATGAAAAAACGTATGGTCGGTGATTTCTGGGAAAAAAATTCAGCCGCTCGTGATGGCCTACTCGCTCAAAACGCGACCGGAAAAAATGGACGCACTGTTGAAAATGAGCTGCTCGAGTTTATTGATAAATGGTTTACTTCGGAGGAAAAGGTAATTCTTTCTGGTAATTCAATTCACCAAGACCGTCGGTTTATTGTGAATGAGTGGCCCCGGCTTGATAAACGCCTGCATTATCGCATGCTTGATGTGAGTGCCTGGAAAATTGTCTTCGAGAACAAGTACAAAAAGAAGTTCGCAAAACCTGAAGCACACCGCGCCCTTAGTGATATTCGCGGAAGTATCGAAGAACTTCAGTATTACATGAAAAGAGTTAAGTAACCGTTCGAGTGCTACAATAAAGCTACTATGAAGCTTCGAAGCCATCGGGCAAGAGTGTGGTGGATTGTTGGCGGCATGTTTGTCGTGTTGCTGTTGACTGCTATTGTTGCCTGGTTTTTGATATTCGCTCAGCCGAAAGAAGCAGTCTCAAGCCAACCTCAAGAAGTTATTAAGCCTGAGCCAAAACCGGTTTCAATGACTTCGAATAGTCTCTTTACCGGTAATAGCTTCTGGGGGCGAAACATCAATAAATGGTCGATGGATAGCGAATTAAAAACCGCCTATCCATTTTCTCGTTTAAACGAGTTTAACCGCGAACAATACGACGCGTGGGTGACTGGTTTAGAATGCCCAACGGTTGCTGGCTTTACGCAAACCGTCGAGCAAGAAGAGGCGACCCTTTCGTTTAACTGCCCACCTGAATATTTAACCGAATTCGCCAAATGGTTTAATGTTGTAACGCTCGCTAATAACCACACCGATAATAGGGGAGCCGAGGGCTTTGCTGAAACGCGTGTTCATCTTGATGAAAATAAGGTTCAGTACTTTGGCCATTACGACCCTTACCTTGCTGAGGATGCTTGTGAGGTTATATCGTTTCCATTTAGCGTTACGTATGATGATGACGTCGTAAAGAAAGAAAAGCTTCCTGTTGCGATGTGCGGTTTTCACGGAGTCTTTAAAATTCCTCCACAAGAAACATTGGCTGAAATGGAAAAGTATTCAAAGGTTATGCCGGTCATTGCAATGCCTCACATGGGGGCAGAGTACACGCCAGCACCCGACCAGCTAAAAACCCAAACCTATCGCTCAATGATCGACCACGGCGCTGATATGGTAATTGGTGACCATCCACACTGGGTGCAAACAACTGAATCATACAACGGTAACCTTATCGTGTATTCAATGGGTAACTTTATGTTTGATCAACAGGGGAGTACCGAGCTTACACGATCGGCGGCAATTCGAATGGTGATGTCGAGCACTGAAGCTTCATCCGATGCATTAAAGGACTGGCTAGCGCTTGGTGAAAGCTGCGCAAGTTTTAAAGATACTTGTTTGCAACAAGCTGAAAAATTAAAGAAACTCCCAATAAATTATTCGTTTGGTGTTATTGGTACGAGTGATGCAAATAAGATTGTAAAACCTGCTACGCCTGCTGAACAAGCGGCTATTGAACAGCGTTTACAATGGAGTTTAACAATGTCACAGTTGAAAGCTCCCTATGGTAGCCTGTAGAATAACAGTATGACTCATAAAGAACTTGAAACATATCTACTCAGTTTCCCAAGCACGTGGCTTGATTTTCCGTTTGGTGAAGGAACGAGTGTATATAAATTTGGCGACAAAGAATCTGGTGAAGGTAAGATGTTCGCTTTAATTGCAGATGGCAGTAAGCCACTTCGAGTCAGTTTGAAATGCGACCCAGTACTTGCCGAAACACTTCGTGAAAAATACGAAACAGTTGTTCCTGGATACCACTTGAACAAGAAACACTGGAACACAATTATTTGCACCGGTCAGTTAAATGACGAAGAAGTTAAAGACTTAGCGAACCTAAGTTATCAACTCGTTTCAGCCTAGGTTATTCGTTTGAAGCGCTAAACTCTGAAAGAGTTTCATATGCCGGTTTGAAGCTATCGTAGGTACTCTTCAAAAAAGTTTTATTACTCTCGCTTGAGGTTGAGTTATACATTTGGCTTAGAAGGGTAAGAAGGTTAGCGAGCTGGTAGCTCATTTCTCGGGCATACGTGCTATCGTATTTTGCATTTAGGCGAGCGTCTTCAAGTCGTTCAAGCATTGCTTCGCTCGATTCTTGGGTTACGACTGTAGCAGAAAGTTTTTTGGCATTTATGCCGGCAGTTGTGAGCGGTGCCTCAAGGTCGCGTTGGGTGTTTGTAAGTGAAATCTTGATATTACTATTTGTAGATCGAAGCTGGCTGTTTTTAATTTTACCTTCAGAGCTCTGGGTAACTTCGCTTGTTGCAGCTAAGCGTGCAGCAAGACGTTCCCAGGGTTCTTTTTTCGAGTTTCCAATTGCTCCGACGATTGCTGAAAGGAGAATAACGACAATAATAGCAGCCACTGCACCAAGTAAAATAAGGCGCTTTCTTCCTAGAACAAAAGAGGTCTTAGGCGCTTGAGGCGCAATCTGATCGAGATAATCACGAGGCAGTTGTTGTTGTGGATTCATTCACTCCATTTAAGCACAATCAATAACAGAGGTAAAGAGTGCTATAATCAAGGTATGCAGGATGCCAAAGAAGAAGTTCGGTCTCGGCTGAACATCGAAGACGTGGTTGGAGAGTACGTTCAGTTGAAACGAGCTGGGCGAAACTTTAAAGGCCTTAGTCCTTTTTCTGGTGAAAAATCACCTAGTTTCTTCGTGAGCCCAGAAAAAAATATTTGGCATGACTTTTCTTCAAATAAGGGGGGCGATGTCTTTAGTTTCGTAATGGAAGTTGAGGGTGTTGATTTCCGTGAAGCACTTGAACTGCTAGCACGTCGAGCGGGGATTGAACTATCCGACTATGACTCGAAAGGTAATCAAGAATTTGCAAAACTGAAGCGCCGTTTGCTTGATGCGCATCAATGGGCTGCTCGATATTACCAAGAAAGCTTAAAACAAAATAACCGTGCCTTAGAGTACGTATTCAATAAACGCGGATTAAGCAAAGAAATTGTGCAAACATTCCAAATTGGCTACGCTCCAGATTCTGGTGATGCGCTTGTTCAGTTCTTAACAAAAAAAGGCTTCACTCGAAATGAACTTGCTCAAGGTGGTTTAACAAATCGTTTTGGCGGCGACTTATTCCGTGGTCGTATGATGGTGCCATTGATGGATCCGTCGGGGCAGGTGATTGGGTTTACCGGCCGCATTCTAGAAGATGAACCGAATGCACCGAAATATCTTAATACGCCACAAAGCCCGCTTTACGATAAAAGCCGTCACGTGTTTGGGCTAAGCCAGGCTAAAGAGGCCATTCGCAAGAATGACTATACAGTAGTCGTTGAGGGTAATTTAGACGTAGTAAGTAGCCATCAAGCGGGTATTAACCAAGTAGTTGCTACTGCAGGAACAGCTATGACCGAGCCGCACCTTAAGGCATTGGTTCGATTAAGCCCGAATGTTCGCTTGGCATACGATGGCGATGCGGCTGGTTTAGCTGCGACTGAACGATCGATTCCTATTGGACAGGCTGTTGGTGTTGAACTAACAATTATTAGCTTGCCCGAAGATGTAAAAGACCCTGACGAACTTATTCAAAAAGATGTGAAGCTTTGGCAGAAGGCGATTGATGATTCTGAAGGGGTTGTTGATTGGCTCCTTACCCAATACACGAAACGTGAGAATATGTCTGTAGCTCTTGGTAAACGCCGGTTCACAACAGCTGCTTTGGCAGTGGTTCGTGCGCTGGGAGACCCAGTTGAACAAGAATTTTATTTGAAAAAGATTGCTCAATATACATCGACAACACTTGAAACAGTGCGCGAGAAATTTGACTCTGAAGAAGCCGATACCGGCCCAGCTTTGAAAGAGGTGAAATACCATGGCGATACAGTAATCGATCCATACAGTTACCAAGATAACTTACTCGCATTAGCCCTGGTTGACCCAAATGTCCGTGAACTTATGGCTGAATTAAACGAAAAAATGCTTTCAAACGAAGATCGAAAAGTTGTCTTAACATTCATTCAGTCTTCAACCGAAACAGTACAGTCAACCCCTAAGGAGTTGCAAGATTTGGATACGTATGTCAAAATACTACTATTAAAGGCCGACGCACGGTATGGGGAGTGGAGTGACGAAGATCGTTACTTCGAAGCAGCCCGCCTCGTCCGCATTATCGCAACAGAACACAAGCAAACCCAAAAAGATGAACTAACTGCCGCTTTACGCGTTGCCGAAGATGAAGGTAGCGAAGAAGAAGCAGGCCGTTTACGACATGCCTTAAACGAACTTATAAAGGAGATACCCCGTGCCAAGAGGTAAAAAGAAAGAAGAAGCAATCGTTGAAGACGACGCTTTGATTGAAGAAGCAGAAGAGATCGCAGCTGCCATTGATGCAGATGCGTTGCCATTAGATATCGTTGGGCCAGCTCCCGAAGACCTAGAGGAAGAAGAAATTGATACTGATGAAGATGTTCTTAGCCAAGAGCAATACTTTGATGACGCCAGCGATGACAGCGTTCGTTTGTACCTACGTGAAATTGGTAAGATCCCACTCCTTAACGCTGAAGAAGAGCTAGCACTCGCGCAACGTGTTGTTGCCGGTGAGAAAAAAGCTAAAGACAAGATGGCTGAAGCGAACATGCGTTTGGTTGTATCAATCGCTAAGCGTTACAGCGGCCGTGGACTTGATTTCCTCGACCTTATCCAAGAAGGAAACACTGGTTTGCTTCGTGCTGTTGAAAAGTTCGACCCAGACAAGGGATTCAAATTCTCAACTTACGCAACATGGTGGATTCGCCAAGCGATTACTCGTGCTATTGCCGACCAAGCTCGTACGATTCGTATTCCAGTGCACATGGTTGAAACAATTAACAAGTTGCTTCGTACTCAACGTCGTATGACTCAAGAACTTAACCGTGAACCAACCATCGAAGAGCTTGCAAAAGAGCTTGAAATGGAACCGGAAAAGGTTGAATATGTCATGAAGATTAAGCAAGACATTACATCACTTGATGCTGGTGTAGGCCGTGATGGTGACGACGAAGATTCAGTGCTTCGAGACTTCATTGAAGACGAAGACTCTGCAACTCCTGAAGAATCAGCTGCCTCACAACTTTTGAAAGAACAAGTACAAGCTATTCTTTCAACACTTTCTGATCGTGAGCAGAAGATTATCAAGATGCGCTTTGGCCTTGAAAACGGTAAAAGTCACACACTTGAAGAAGTGGGCCAAGAATTTGCCGTTACCCGTGAACGTATTCGCCAAATTGAAGCTAAGGCACTTGCGAAACTTCGTAAGCACAAAGATTCAAAGAAGCTACACGAATACCTAAGCTAAGATAAAATCTTGCAGCAAAAATAAACCCGAGACGCATGTGCTCGGGTTTTGCTTATGCTTGCTATTTACACCTTGAAGTGGCTTAATTATGGTGTTATGGATTTGGAACGACCAGGTAAATTAATCAAAGGTAACCGCGACTACTTCATGAAAATTGCTACTATATTGCATGATTCTGACAGTTCCTTTAAAGTGCTTACATTAAGTGAGGTGACTGAGCTTGTCAACCAACAGCTTGATCCTCTTTCTGCGGAAATTGTTACACGGAGGTTAATCGGTCAGTTGGTATCTGATATTGCGGTTCAAATGAATATTGACGAATGGTCAGTAAGCGAGACTCTAAAAGTTGCTCCTCAAAACCTACATTATGAAGAACTTGAAGCGCAAAGATATGCAGTAAAAACGATGGCACGACTACTAGGTAAGACACAGGACTGGGCAACTCCGCGAGTTAAGGACTATGGTCAATACAAAGCGCCCAAAATCTCTGGTCGAATTAAATACCATCAAGAAGTATTTGAATCTCTTGAGGCTCAAGCGAACGAATATCCTCCAGCTGAAGGTTGGATGACTGATAATGCGATGGCATTAAGGCTAAACAAAGATATAGACTGGGTGCGCTCAAGGCTAACCGTGTATGCTGAATTAGTAGAAACTCGCCTTACTATCGAAGGAAGAGCTGCGCCGCACTATCCACCTGAGGTATTTGAAACTCTCGAAGCTTTGGCGAATGAATATCCTCCAGCCGGAGATTGGATGACTGAAGATGCAATGGCCATAGCTTTAGACAGGAGCTTTATGTGGGTGCGAATGAGGATTGAGCCTTATTTTGAAATTTCAGACATGCGCTTGCAAAAAATAAACAACCGCCCCCGTCGTCATTATCCACCCCAGGTGTATGCAGAGCTTCAAGTAATGAGCGAGAAGTTTCGAAAAAACAGCAAAAAGAACGGGGAAGCTGCTTAAAAATCTAAATCTTTTGCAACGACGCGAAGTTTTTCTTGTAATTCTTCCATCGTCCCATCATTAATCACATAATGGTCAGCGATCGCAATTGGCCCACCTTTTTCTAGGTGCTCAATTTCTGCAATATCACGGTCGTGAGCTTCAGTAGCGGTGAGTGGTCGTACTGGGCGCTGGCTAAGGTGATGGTAGCGTGTATGTCGGGGTGCAACTAATGCAACTAGCATGAGTTCACCGGGAAATTCTTTTTTCATTACCATGTATTCAGTCCAGGTATAGATTCCATCGGCGATAATACGATGCTGACCCGAGTTTGCAAGATGGTGAATTTGTTCAGCGATCTTTAATGCGACAGCATCCTTACCGTATTTTTCGCGAAACTCTTCTCGGAAAGCTCGTTCATTCTCTGCGTTAATTTCAATACCAGCTTCTTTCATCGCATCAAGGATAACGCCTCCAAAGTAAACTTTTGGAAAGCCTTTTTCAGTAAAATATTCAACAGCCGTAGATTTCCCCGATCCAGTGAGGCCAACAAAGGCGAGGATTTTTAGATTTTCGTGATGTGTCATATGGGTATTGTAACAGATGAAACGAGGTTGTGCTTGCGCATCACACTGTAACTCATTATGATAATGCAATTAGTAACAGCGAGAAGTTAAATATGGAATACGCACAATCACGAGCATTTGAAGAAGATTCTGACAATGACTTCGATGTTGTCGATGCCCCTGAAAATAACGTCATAGCTTTTGAAGAAGCGAAGGCCTTACACGACTCTCGCAAAAAAGCTGGTGCAACAGTCGTTAAAATTGTTGAAGATCGTCCTGTTGAGCAACTTAAGGATGTTAGCCTGACCGCCGATCCAATAAATGATTATTTTAAACGATTAGGGATGCCCCCTAGGCTTACTCAACAGCAAGAGGTTGAACTAGCAAAATCCATCGAGGTAGGAGTATTTGCCCAAGAGCGATTGGACAATGAAAGCTATCAATCTGATGAAGAAAAAGCCGACCTTGAATATCTTGTTCGGGTTGGACAAAGAGATAAAGAATTTTTTATTCACTCAAACCTTCGTCTTGCAATCTCTAACGCAAAGCAGTTTACCGGCCGAGGAGTGCCATTTCTAGACCTGATTCAAGAGGCAAACGAAGGGCTTGTCCGGGCCGTTGAAATGTTTGATCACAAAAAAGGCTTTAAGTTCTCTACATACGCCACTTGGCTCATTCGAAAACCTTTGCTACTCGCATCCGCAGACCTGGGCCGTGAAATTCGAGTTCCAGCTAAAGTACAGGCTAAGCTTACTTCAATCGCTATCGCTAGAATCAACCTTACGAATTTACTTGGACAAGAGCCAACCCTCGATGAAATTGCAGATGAAGTGGATATTCCTGTAAATAAACTCAAAGAAATGATTGAGACTGACCGTATTACCTATCCTGCATCGCTTAACCAAGTTATTAACGATGAAGAGAATATTGAGCTTGGTGACAGGGTCGTTGATAGGTCGGCCCCTATTTTTACGGATGAAGTTCACTATAATATTCAGCAAGACGAACGCCGTGATTTCATCGAAGAGTTAATGGAGGGACTGAGCCTGAGAGAAGTGCAGGTATTGAGGTTGCGATTTGGGATTGATAATAATGGTATTGAGCTCGCTTACAGTGAAGTTGCAAAGCGTATCGGCATAAGCGAAGGGCTAGCCAGTGCTGTAGTATTAAAGGCTTTGAGGAAGCTAAAAGAAAAGGCTGTTGATGAAAATCTTGTTGCTCGAAATAAAGAGCTTACAAGGGATTAGACTGCTATACTAATAGTATGACAAAACGGCTGGCAGTTATTGATGGAAAGTCCGTATTTTACCGAGGCTATTACGCAATGCCAGGGCTTTCTTTGCCTGACGGTACACCAACTGGTGGTGTATTCGGCTTTGCATCCATTGCTATCGAACTTATTAAGAAACTCGAACCAGATTACGTAGCTGTTGCTTGGGATATTAAAGGCACGAGTGCCGACAAGCGTCTTGAAATTTTTCCCGAGTATAAAGCTGGTCGTACACGGCCCGCGGATGATTTTTATGCGCAGCTTCCTATCCTTCGAGAAGTGCTTGATGCATTTAACTGGCCGCTCTACGAACTTGATCGCTATGAAGCCGATGACATTATGGGTACATTTGCAGTGCAAGCTAAAGAGCACGATGTTGAAGCCTGCCTTATTACGGGCGACTATGACCTGCTTCAACTGATCGATAGCAATACTGGGGTGTATATTACTCGCACCGGCAGTACAGACCTCGTACGCTACGATGACGCTGCTTTTGAAGAGAAGTACGGCATTAAAGTAAACCAATTCATCGATTACAAGGCATTAGTAGGGGATAGTAGCGATAATATCCCCGGCGTTCCGCGGATTGGTCCAAAGGCTGCGCAGACATTGCTTACGAATTACGAAACTCTCGATGGTATTTACGAACATCTTGATGAAGTGAAAGGTGCCCAGCAAAAGTATCTCACTGATGGTAAAGAATCAGCATACATGAGCAAAGAGCTCGCCGGTATTTACTGCGATGCCCCAATTTCAATTGATTGGGACGAAGCAAGTATTGAACGAACCAGGGTTGATAAGATTTTAGAAGTACTCCATAAATACGAATTTAGCTCGCTCATTAAGCGACTTCCGAAGCACATGAAGATTGGTGATGAGGTAATCGATGTTGAAGAAATTATCGAAGACCTTGAAGAATCGGATATTGAACCTTTGAAAGAAGTTGAATGGCCATCCCCACTTATTATTGATGGGCCAGTTTTCGTTGAAGTATTTGGCGATGATGTGTGGATCTCACACGATGGAAAAACCGCTTCAAAGAAAGCAATTAAAAAAGTGGATCGCAATTTTTGGCACGCCTTAGTAATGGCGCGAACCGTGAGCTACGATGCTAAAACGTTATACCATGCGCTCGATACATTAGGCGCTGCTGCTAAATTCGATGATGTGCACGATTTACGCCAAGGTGCGTTCTTGCTTGACCCATTGGCTCGAGATAGGTCAGTAGCTGCATTAATTGGCGATACGACCGATGATCCGCTGGAAATTTTAGCCGGGCTAATTTCAGTGTACGAAGCCCAAAAGAAAGCTTTTGAAGCTGAACCACGGCTCGCAGACATCGCATACCACTACGATTTCCCCCTCACATACACGCTTTTCCAGATCGAGCGAACAGGGGTAAAAATCAATCCAGAACGTTTTGCGTCATTAAGTGAAGAGCTAGGTAAAGAGCACGCAAAACTCGAACAAGAAATGTATACAATGGTTGGAAACGAGTTCAACATTGGCAGCCCGGCTCAACTTTCTGAAGTGTTATTTACGAAACTACAACTTCCAACCCAAGGTATTAAAAAGGGTAAAACAGGCTACAGTACTGGCCAAAAAGAACTCGACAAACTTCGTGGCCAACACCCGATTATTGAACTCATTGAACAAACGCGTGAACTCGCTAAACTTAAAAATACTTACGTTGACTCTCTGCCAAAGCTTGTCGATGCTAGCAACCGTATTCACACAACTTTCAATCAAGACGTAGCAGCGACAGGTCGTTTAAGTAGCACTGATCCTAACTTACAGAACATCCCGATTCGCACAGAAAAGGGGAGGCAGATTCGTGAAGCTTTCATCGCTGAGGGTGATAACGTACTGGTAAGCGCCGACTACTCACAATTCGAACTTCGTTTAGCTGCTATTCTTGCCAACGATGAATCACTTATTAACGACTTCAATGGTGACGTTGATATTCACACAAAAACCGCTAGTGAAGTGTACGGCATTCCAATGGATGACGTAACAAAAGATCAGCGCCGAGCGGCGAAGGTAATTAACTTCGGCGTACTATACGGTATGAGCCCACACGGGTTATCGGCCGCGACTGGTATGTCGTTCCCTCAAGCAAAAGATTTCATCGACCAATATTTTGACCTTCGTAAACCGATTCGAAAGTTTATTGACGATACGTTAACAAAAGCTCGTACAGAAGGCTACGTTGAAACCTATTACGGTCGCCGTCGTCCAACACCTGATATTACGAGCTCTAACTTCATGGTTCGCGCTGGAGCTGAACGTGCAGCTGCGAATATGCCGATTCAAGGCACCGAAGCCGATTTGATGAAGCGAGCTATGTTACAAGTTGACGAGCAAATTGGCGATTTAGGTAAACAAATTTTGCAAATTCACGATAGCATTTTGGTAGAATGCCCGAAGGAAAACGCTGAAAAAGTTTCTGAATTATTGAAGACGATCATGGAAGGCGTTGCGCCAGAATTAAAGATTTCACTTAAAGTTGATGTCCATTCAGGGACAAGTTGGGGAGACTTATAATGATTAAAGCTATAATTTTTGATTGTTTCGGAGTAATCCTTGGGAACGCTTATAAAACACACTTAATGCAGGTTCAAGCAGAAGACCCTGCAAAAGCCGATCATATCCGTTCTATTAATCATGCTTCTGATAAGGGCATTTTGTCACGAGAAGAGACGGCAGAGGCAATTAGCGCTCTGTTTGGAATGACACCGGAAGCGTTTCTACAAGAACAAAACCAAGTTGAAGTTCCAAACTCAGGGCTTCTAGAGTACATCACTACTCTTAAGCAAAATTATAAAATTGGTATGCTGAGCAATATTAATAGTCGTGAACGTTTGGATATTCGGTTTGCACCTGGCCAGCTGGATACAATTTTTGACGCAGTTGTTGCCTCGGGGGATGAAGGGTTTGTAAAACCGCAACCTGAAATCTTTGAAATTGCAGCTGAAAGGCTTGGCGTTGCTCCTGAAGAATGCGTCATGATTGACGATATTATAGAGTTTTGTGATGGTGCACGAGCAACCGGCATGCAGGCAATTCAATTTATTTCTAACGAACAGCTAATAACAGATTTAAATACTCTCATTGACAGGGGTGAGAAAACGGACTAAGGTAGATCCATGGCTAATTATCGAACCAACCGAACACTTCCGACTATTTTAGTTGTTGTTATCGTTATTATCGCAATCGTTGCGGTTATCTCATTAGCGCGCGCATTGTTCTTCAATGATTCACAAACAGGGGTTATCACTGACACTACAGAACAATCCCTCTTGAGCACCTCTGATTCCAGCAGCGTCAGCATGTCTGTCCGTGGACCAATTGTTGCACAAGAAAATTTCCACTCGTATACCATTGTCATTTCACCATCGAGTCGCCAAATTACTACTTATAACGGGTACTTAGGCACTGTAGTTGAACAAGAAAACCTTGGGAATAACACCGCTGCGTATACAGAATTTGTGAACGCCTTAAATCTTGCAAATATGACTGCCGGCAACCAACCAGTCAATGATGAAGGTAATGTAGAAGGTGTATGTGCAACCGGGCGCTTGTCTGAATTCAGTATCCTTAGTTATGGTGATCCTGTTGAAATGCTTTGGACCTCAACCTGCGGTGGCTCACAAGGTACCCTAGAGGCGAACTCAACTCAATTGAGTAACTTGTTTATCAACCAGATTCCTAACGCTCAAACAATGATTCATAACGTTTCTCTATAGGAGTTTCCATGCCTGAATTACCAGAAGTTGAAACTGTTCGTCGTGGGCTTTCTAGTTTAATTATCGGCAAGGTAATTAAGAGTGAAGCTCATGATACCGAAAAAGGCTTTCCAAATACAGCTGATGATGTGAAGCAATTTTTGATCGGAGCTACCGTTACCGATGTACGAAGGCGTGCCAAGGTATTAATGATCGACCTCTCGACTGATTATTCACTACTCATTCACCTTAAGATGACTGGTCAATTGGTGTTTGTGGGCGAGACTCGTTTTGGTGCCGGACACCCTAATGACAGCCTAGTAAACGAACTTCCAGACAAATCTACTCGAGTAACATTAACCTTCGCAGATGGAACTACGCTCTTTTTTAATGACCAGCGAAAGTTTGGTTGGATGCGCCTTATTCCAACAATTGAAATTCCGAACATTCCTTTTATGCAGAAGGTAGGGCCCGAACCACTCAGTTCAGATTTTACGGCCACTGATTTTATTCAACGACTGGCTCGACGCCCTAAGACAAATATTAAAGCTGCATTGCTTGATCAATCGGTAGTAGCGGGTATCGGTAACATTTATGCTGATGAATCGTTATGGGGTGCAAAAATTCACCCTAAGCGTTTGGTTTCATCACTGACCAAAGACGAAATGACGCTCCTGTATACAGAAATGCGCGCCGTAATGAATTTAGCGGTTGAAAAAGGTGGCTCATCGAATAGTACCTATGTAAACGCCGAAGGTAAAAAGGGAAGTTATATGGACTTCGCTCGAGTATTTAGGCGTGAAGGTCTACCGTGCCCTCGTTGTGGCACAACTATAGAAAAATCACGGGTAGCTGGTAGGGGAACGCATACTTGTCCGTTCTGCCAGGTTATCTAGGCTATACTTGAATAAGATGATTACACTACTTACGGGAGAAAATAGTTTTGAAATCCGCGAAGCCGTGCAGGCTATTGTGGCTCAATTCGACGGTACACCAGAACGTTTCGACGGCGCTGGGCTTGAATTACGCCAACTACCAGACCTTTTAATGGGAGGAACTCTCTTCGCCGACAAGCGATTAGTTATTATTTCCGATCTTTCCTCGAATAGTTCATTGTGGCAAAAACTTCCAGATTGGCTTTCACGAGTATCCGACGATGTGCACCTTGTACTTGTTGATGCAAAACCAGACAAACGCACTGTTTCGTATAAAGCCCTAAAAGAAGCAGCAAGGGTACAAGAACATCCTGTTTGGACAGATCGCGATACAAATAAAGCCGAACAATGGCTCGAAGCTCGTGCGAAGGCTCAAGGCGTTAGTTTAGATAAGAAAACGGCTCGGCATATCGTAAATAGGGTAGGCGTTGACCAGTGGCTTTTAGCCAATGCTCTTGAGCTACTGGCGCTACTTGATGAGATTACTCCGGAGGCAATTAATCAAACAATCCTCGCGAACCCAACGGAAAATATTTTTGAGCTATTTGAAACCGCACTCAATGGTGATAGGGAAGCGCTTCGTGATATCCTTCATACACTTGAACTTCAGGAAGACCCTTACGCAACTTTCGCTCTACTATCATCTCAAGCCTTTTCTTTGGCAGCCGTAACCTACGCTGATGATAACCAGAACGCTCAAAAAGATTTTGCTATCCATCCATTTGTTGCTTCTAAACTTGCACGACATGCCAAGCGCCTAGGCAAGCCAGGCGTCACGCGTATTATGCGACAGTTCGCACAAACCGATGCGGATATGAAAATCTCTAGGGCAGAGCCGTGGCTTTTGATTGAACGACTTTTATTTGATCTTGCATAAAGCACAAAAGAAAAACTCCCCGTCATTGAAGCGGGGAGTTTTATAACAGTAAGAGTAAATTACTTCTTTGCAGCTGGTTTTTTAGCAGCAGGCTTCTTTGCAGGAGCTTTAGCTGTAGTTTTAGCAGCAGGCTTTGCAGCAGTTTTAGTCGCAGCAGTCTTTGCAGCAGCAGCCTTTGGAGCAGCCTTAGTTGCAGCAGGCTTTGCAGCAGCTTTTTTAGCACCGGTGAACTTAACACCAGCTTCTTTAGCGATCTTAGAAAGTTGTGCTTTACGGCGTGAAGCAGTGTTCTTTTCAAGAACGTTCTTCTTTACTGCAGTGTCAATTGCACTTTGTGCAGCTGAAAGAGTAGCAGCAGATGGTGCAGCGTGAAATGCCTTAATAGCATCACGAAAATCACGCTTTGTTACGATGTTACGCTCGCGTCGTTTGATAGTTTGTTTGGCTCGCTTAATAGCGGATTTGATAATTGGCATGTAGTTCCTTTGGTTCTTTCATTTACTCTTAACGATTGTTATGTCTAGTCAAGGGGTAATTATAGAGGAAAACACAAGAAAAGTAAAGGGTAGGCGATACTTTTGTTGACGCTTTAAAAACCCTTATGGTATAGTGAGGCAAACAGTCTAGTTAATAATGGACCAAAAAGAAAAATCATGGATGACATAAAAGCAAAACAGCAAGTTGTCGAGAAGATAAAAGAAGCTTCGAAGATACTCGTAACGGTCTCAAATAGCCCGTCTGTCGACGCATTGTCGGCTGCTTTAGGTTTAACCCTTTTATTCGATAAACAAGAAAAGTACGCGACCGCTATCTTTAGTGGGGAAGTACCTCCGGCAATTGCTTTCTTGGAACCTGAAAAAACATTTGATGAAACAACCGATAGTCTTCGAGATTTCATTATTGCTTTGAATAAAGAAAAAGCTGACCACCTTCGCTATAAAGTAGAAGGCGACTCAGTTAAGATTTTTATTACCCCTTATAAAACGACTATTTCTAAAGACGACCTTGAATTTAGTCAAGGTGACTATAACGTTGAACTTGTTATTGCTTTGGGCGTTGATAGCCAAGAACACCTTGATGAAGCGCTTGAAAACCATGGTCAAATTTTGCACGATGCAACAGTCATTACTGTTTCGGCTGGTGATCAAACCAGCGACCTTGGTGGCATTGATTGGCATGATGCTGGGGCAAGTAGCCTTAGTGAAATGATTGCCGGACTTGGTGAAGCACTGAAAGAAGATAAGAAGAAGCCGTTAATTGATGCGCAAATTGCTACTGCACTGTTAACTGGTATCGTGGCTGAAACAGAACGCTTTAGTAATCAACACACTACATCTAAGGTTATGACTACTGCTGCGCTGCTTATGGCAGCCGGTGCCGACCAACAGCTTATTGCAACCAAGTTACAAGAGAGTGTGCCAATTGTAGAAACGGCCGTAGAAGCACCTCAAGAAGATATAAACGAAGTTGCCGATGACGGCAGCCTTGGAAATATCTCAATTCATAAAGACGAAATTAAGATTGATCATGACGGTGAAACCCTTGCCGAGCTTGATGAGCGAGTACATGCGCAACACAGTGCGACATCTCTTGAAGTTGAGCCGGAGCAAGCATCCGTATACGCGCCTGCAGTTGAAGAGCCTGTTGTGCCTCAACAAGAACTTCCGCAAGCACCAGCACCTGAGCCGGTACCGCAGCCTAGTATAACTATTCCAGGGCTCGTTCCTGACCTCCCGTCTTTACCTACACCAGCTGAGCCAGTATCAGAAACTGTTGCGAATGTGTATGTTGTTGATGAAGATGAAGTTGAACCATCACTCGGCGGAACATTAAACGCGACTACTGAACAGGCGGCAGAAGATGCTCACCGTGAAGCGATGAGTGATCAGAACAAAACCATCTTGTCGCACGCGTATTTGGGGCAAACAGAACAGGTGAGTAATCCATTAAGTGCAGACCCTATTGGATTCCCTGGAACACCCGACGTTGCTCCTGGTTCACAAGGAGTGAATGAAGTTGAAGAAGAAGTTCACTCAGCATATGCTTTTAGTGATAATGGTGAGTCAGCGCCTGCTACCCCAACTTCCGGAATGGGCGGTGAAAGGGTGATTACGCCACTTCCAGTAGCGCCAGCTGCTCCGGCTGACCTTGGGCTACCGTTGCCTCCACCGTTGCCAGACTTTTCACAAGGTCCATTAGCACCTCCTCCTGCCTCTTCGGTATATACTGCTGAACCAACTCCGTTTACATCCGCCGCTCCGGCGCCTCAGCCAGAAATTCTTGGTGATATTCTTGCACCTGAATTCCCAGCGCCAGATTCTGCCTACGGGCTTGAACCAATCGAAACGCCAATAAAACCTTCTTCAAACGATCCAGGTCAGTTCAAGATTCCTGGTTAGGGTGCTATATTAGTGCTCATGACTGAAGACGGAATGCTCCTTGTAGATAAGCCAGCTGGTATTACCAGTTTTGGTGTTGTTGCTCGCGTCCGTCGAAAACTCTCTGAGCAATTGGGTAAAAAAGCTAAGGTAGGGCATACTGGCACACTCGATCCATTTGCAACGGGCCTTATGATTATTGTGACTGGAAAAGAATGCCGTAATGCCAGTAGTTACTCGAAGCTTGATAAAGAATACGAAGCGACGATTACTTTAGGCGCTACCAGCTCTACAGGAGACCCTGAAGGCGAGCTCACTCAGGTTTCTGACCAACAACCAACAAAGGAAGCCTTAGAAGCTGCTTTAGGCCAGTTTGTAGGCGAGATAACTCAACGCCCGCCTATGTTTAGCGCTATTAAAATCAACGGCCGCCGTGCCTACGATTTAGCTCGTAAAGGCGAAGTAGTTGAAATGCCTGAACGTCAGGTAACTATCTTTTCCCTAGAGCTTCTTGAATACGCATACCCGCACGTTCGTATTCGCGTTCATGTAAGTAGCGGAACATACATCCGTACATTAGCTGAAGACGTAGGAAAGGTTTTAGAAACCGGTGCTTACTGTTCTGAACTTCGCCGCACCAAGGTAGGTGAGTGGAGTGTGGTTGGTGCTATGCCAATTGAAGTCTAGGCCTTACGTGGGTCAATCTTGTCGTAATCAATAATCGCATCAGGATTATTGAACTTACTGTGGAGTCGCTTGTGCATATCAATTGAAGGAGCCAAGTTATCACCAAGCTCACGAATCAAGTCAGTATCCTTAAGGGCAATAGTAAGGTTGAAGTATGTCTTCTGTAGACCTTCACGCCCAGCAGGTCCGTAGTTTGGATCTGTCTCGTTCTCGGCATTCGTGACGATATCATCAATGCGAGCTGCGTAATCAACAATTGCAGCAAACTTGAGTCCTGGGAAGTCTGTAGGAGCAACACTACCAAGCGTACCGGCAATACTTGCGTCCATCGTTTGTTCGCTTACATTTGCTAGCTCTGGGTTTGCCTGAAGGTCGAATCCACCCTTGGCCTTCATCACACCGCTTTGACGGCTAAGCATAGCTGAAACGTCTTGTTGGTTGAAGTTTCCAGACCGACGAATCTTTCGTAGGATTGGAATTTGCGCTTCTTGCCCGGCAATTTCCAATGCGGCCCGAATAAGGTCTTCAGACTCGGTGAGGTTCGTGCCATCCAATCGCTCTTGAAGCAATGTCTTAACGGCGTAGTCTTTAGTGGTCTTACCGGCTTTAAGCGCACGGCTTTCAATAAGTTGCATGTTGCTACTTCGAGCCTCACCAATAATCTTCTCAAGTGTTGAGAGTGCACCCGCTTCGGCTCGAACGGCGCCGTATTGGTCAACACTCGCAGCGGTATCAAGGAGAGCTTGTGCACGGGCGCTTCTTACGCCTGTTGTTGCATCAACTTCAGTGAAGGCCTCGGCAATATTTTTCTTCTGAATATTTTGAGCTGCTTGTGAACCTTGAGCTTCAGCCGCTAGTTCAGCAACATCATTAACCATAGTGGTCATGAGTGTATCGAGCTCGCCAGTTCGAGTAATCTCACCAGTCTTGTATTCTTCGATAGTACGGCTGAGACGAGTTTCTGAAATTTGTGACGCCAATTTCGCTGTTTCGGCACGGATAGTATTAAGGTGAAGCTGAGTAGTTTCATCAGCTTTGAGGTCAGTTATGAATGCGCTTGTAAGTGATTTAGCAGTTTCGGCAGTAGCCTTAGTTTCTTCGACACGAATAGTACTCAAGTTAAGCTCACTGCCAACATTACGACGTTGGTCATCGAAGAATGCTTGCAATTGGTTTTGTGCAGCTTCGGCGTGTCCCTTGCTTGATTCAGCATAAACAGCAGCTACAGATACACCTGAAGTGCTTGATACCTTAAGTTCATCAACGTAGGCAGTGTAGCGGCTTTGAGCCCCTTCACCAACAAGCTTGGCTGTCTCGAGCCGTTCGGCGGCAATACCAAGAGCGGTGACTCGTGAAGTCTTTTGACGGGTGATGTAGGTAGCTTTCTCTTGCTCGCTGGCTTCGTAGTAACTCTTGCTTGTTTCAAGGTTAGTCATAGAGGTGTTTAAATCTGTCCCCGGAGTAGTTCGTAGGCTATTGTAATATGTTTCGGTGCGTTTCTGGGCACCCTCGAGGCCTTCTTTTGCAACTTCTGCATTCCTAGCGCGTTGGTACACAACATTCCCGGGAGTATTTCGCTGCTTCATGCCTTCAACATGTGCTTCGTGGTGAGCATGAGTTGAATTCTTTTCAGCTTCAAATGCAGCCGTTTGCGCCGCAACATTGTATTTCTTGTTGCCGTATAGCTTACTGTTTTCGTAAGCTGTCTGCGCACCAGTAGTGGCGTTTTTCGTACGATCTTCACGGCGTAATTTACGTCCATCAAGGTAACGTGCTGATTGACGCATAACGTTGCGCTTGCGAAGGTCACCTGGGTCGCCATTGAATTTTGCTCCACTTGTGCCACGTTTACGGTGCCAGTCAGCGTGCCCCTTAGACCAGTTGCGAGTACGATCCACAAGGCCTTTGTTTGGATTGTTTACTAAACGAGCGATATTGCCGATAAGTCCACCGCTGAACTTGAGGAGTAGGGGGGTAATCACAAGTGGTGCAACCATGACGATCATACCCAATATCAACATGTTAATTGAATCTGCATTGTAAATAATAATTGCTCCAGCAAGTTGTGAGCCACCGAATACTACCGAGAAAGCAGGGAAGAACACGAGGAGTGTGAAGAAGAGGCCTCGCCATTGAGTAAACCACTTTTCAGTGTTTGGAAGGAGATACGCAACGATTGCAAGCGGAGCAATAATAACAAGAATAGTTATAAGTGCTTGGCGAGCTGCAAGGATAAGGAGTACTACAAGAATAGCGAGTAATAATCCCACAAGGGCTGGCAGCAAGATAAACGCCGCAGCCGCAGCTGTACCACCGGTTGCGATTATTGCAGCACCTGCACCAATTCCTAAAGCAGCTACAGCTGTGCCACCCGAGATCACGAACCCAGTAACACTTTCCCAGCTGGCGATATCTACTTGCGCATTACCACCTAGCACCTGATCACGAACATCGAGGAACATATCTTGGATGGCATACCCAAGGACGTTAGAGATATCAATTGCTACTGCACAGATTAAGTAAGAGAGGTTTACGGCTATCGCGGCAATAATGAGTCGTGGAATAAGCTTCTTCAATCCATAGTTGCTCACCTGGAAATTTGTCAGCTGAGAATAGATGATAATGAGGAAGACGATGATAAACGCGATGTTCGCAACACCGCGCATAATGTTCCATACGCTGTAAAGGCTACCGTCAGTATTGCCTGTTTGGAGTGGCTGTACCTGCATAAAACCAGAGAGGGCGTTAAAGACAGAGTCCATACCAACTGAAAGCCAGTGCATAATTGGACATACTATCCAGCCAATACCATCAATAGCACATGAGGTAAAACCACCGCTAGCGGTGTCGGGGTCGATAGAGATTTGAACTGAACCACCAGGGTTAGAGTAAGCTTTTGTTACTGGGTTGTAATCGTAAACAACGTACGTAGCGCCGGTTGCATCAGGCGGGTCTGTTCCAGGGGTGAAATAGATGATGTGCGCTTTTTGCATCGTTGGAGCGGAAGATGTACTTGTAGGGGCTTCAACAAAAACATACAAAGAAGCGTCTTGAGCGATACCGTGTGATTCGGTGCCTTTAGATTTTCCGGCAGAAATATATTGGTCGTCTTCGTACATAATCGAAGCACCATTCCAAGTTGCTTCGCCAGCTGCCTGAGCGGGCTGACCCCCGAGGAGTGCCCATAAAAAAGCCGTGACCACCACGACGATAACAAATGTAAAAATACTTCGTACAGAGAACCCTCGGTGCGAAGTGGACCCAAATAGTTCCATATCGTTATGAATTATACCACTTAACAGATTAAAAGTCAATGCATAAGCACATTTTAGTCTGCTTATATGTGAGTATTTTTTTGCTGAGAAAATGAAGAAGGGGGTACCCCCTTGAAACCTGTGCAAAACTCTGATACAATACACCCTCGATGATTACTGCAGAAAACAAAGCACAGGCATTCGCCCTGACGCAAACGCACAAAACTGACGTTGGTAGCCCACAAGCTCAAGCGTCTGTACTTACAGTGCGTATTAAAGAGATCACCGAACACCTTAAGGTGAACAAGCACGACCACATGGCTCGTCGCGGTCTCGTGCAGATGGTAGGACGCCGAAAACGCCTTCTGAAATATCTTGAGGCAAAAGACTTCGAAGCTTACAAAGCTGTCGTTGCAAAACTAGGACTCCGCAAATAGCGGGGTTCTTTTTTTAGCGGTCAGTACTATAATCAAAGCATGACCGCTATTCTTGAAATCAAAAATCTTTCTAAAATATATAAAGGCGTGCCAGCTGTCGACGCCGTGTCTTTTTCTGTTAAACCGGGTGAGGTAATTGGTTTTGTTGGCTTGAACGGCGCGGGTAAATCGACAACAATTAATATGCTGCTTGGTTTTCTTCACCCGACTATTGGCGAGGTAAAGCTGTTTGGGGAAACTCTTACGCTTCCAAACGCTGCAAAAAGCCACCGTAAAATAGGCTTTGCAACAGGGGATATGGCGTTATTTGATGGCATGACCGGTAAAAAGTATTTGGAATTCGTGGCACGCTCGTACAAAACTTCAACCAAAACCGATACTTTCAAGCATCTTGTAGAAAAGTTTAACCCGCAACTTGATAAAAAGCTCAACACACTTTCAAGGGGCAATAAACAAAAAATCGCCCTTATTGCAGCTTTTATGGCTGAACCAGAATTGGTAATTTTAGATGAACCAAGCAGTGGCCTCGACCCTTTGATGCAACAGCATTTCCTCGACCTTGTTCGCGAACAATCCGAGAGGGGGACGACTATTTTCATGTCATCCCACTACCTAAATGAGGTTATCGATGTCTGTTCACGTATTCTGCTTATTAAGAATGGAAAACTTGTAAAAGATATTCCAGCCTCTGAACTAGAAATTGGTGCAGGTAAATTAGTTCGCGTTGTTACAAAGCTAAAAGTAGTGCCACCAAAAGCTGCTGAAATGATTGAACATGAAAAACGTACCGATAGTTACGTGCTGCAATTCTTATATAAAGATAAAGCAATCCGCCTGCAAGAGTGGCTTGGGACGCTTCCGAATTTGCAGGATGTAACAATTAGCGACCATAGCGCCGAAGCGGCCTTTGAAGACCTGTATGAAGATGAGGAGGTGAGCAATGTTTAACCTTCTTCGTAAAACACTATTTGAAAAACGGTTCTTCATTTTAGGATGGTCACTTGGCTTGGCTTTCCTGGGGTTTGCGATGACCAGTTTCTTCCCATCGTTTAGTGGTGGAGAGATTGATGAATTATTAAAAACACTTCCTCCGGCTTTAGAAGGCTTAGTAGGGAACTTACAAGATTGGAAAAATCTTCCAGGCTATATTGGCAGCCAAGTGTTCGATATTCGATTACCAATTTTTGCCAGTATTCTCTCGATCCTTTTGGCTATTGGTATAACCGTTGCTGAAGAAGACAAGGGTCAGCTTCGTACCTTAATTGCACTTCCAATTAGCCGTCGAAAGATCGTTGCAGCTAAGTGGTTATCGATTGTTGTTATTTGTTTCATCGCTTCATTGGCTGTTGTTGTAGGGGTTGAAGTTGGCGTATTTGTTATTGGTGAAGAACTCGACCAGATGGTGTTAGTTCGCCTTGGGCTCTTTACCTGGCTGCTTATCACGGCTTTAGCGACACTTATTTTTGCCATTGGTAGCGCCACGGGAAAACGCGCACTCACAACTGGCATCGGAATAGTCGTTGCTATCGGCAGTTTCTTGTTAACAACCTTCGCTCAATCAGTCGATTGGCTCAAAGATTACGAATGGCTTTCATTCTTGCATTACTTCCCAGCACCAGATATTGCGAAGGGAACGATTGAGTGGGGGAATGTAGCGTTTTATGTAGCGCTTATTATCGTTTCGTTGGTTGTTGCGTTTATCTTCTTCCCACGACGTGACATTAAGAGTTAGTAGTTATTTGATGAGTAGGCAATAAAAAGTCTATGAAAGTCGAAGCCCCGCACCTTTCCAGGAGCAGGGCTTCGACTGGATAGTGCGGGGTTAGGCCGGTGAAGGCGATGGAAGGACGTTTGTGCTAGCAAGGTTCTGACGTAGCTTCTTGATGCCACGCTTCAGACGCTTCCACTGGTCGTTGAACCAGTGATCGTCGTCGTCGAATCGCTGGATGAAGAGCCACAGGTTTATCAGGAAGAACGACCCTGCGATACCTGCCACTACATAGCTCTGCTGGGCTGCGGCCAGGCCTGCGAGAACCGGGAGTGCGATAATGACTCCGATGTCGCAAACCCTTTTTAGGCTCGCCATCACGTACCGAGCATGAGTACCCTTTGCATAGAGGTACTTCTGTACGTCGAATACGGCAGATCCAACCATGAGGATGCTGAACGTCCAGATCACCATCCATTGCAATGTTTCCAGGGACATGACTGTCTCACTTTCTTCGTGGACGATGGACTTTTACAATACAACTCAATCGCACCCCTGTCAATATGCTATAATAGAACCAACCCACAGCGACTAAGTGCTGGATAGAGCGCTTCGAAAAACCATTTCGAACCACTGTACCCGTTACTTGCTCGCAACAAAGAAGAGAGTGGGTTACTAAAACAAGGAGGTCCTTTATGCCAACAATTAACCCTTATGGCAAGGATATTATTAAAGTAACGACTGAATTTGAAGGTCGTCCATTAACATTGGAAGTAAACCGTGTTGGTTTCCGTACTACTGGTTCAGTACTTGTAACTTACGGCGACACAGTTGTACTTGGTTCAGCTCAAGTTGGTTCACGCCCAGTGCAAATGGATTACTTCCCACTAAGTATCGACTATGAAGAAAAGTTTTATGCAGCTGGAAAAATTAGCGGTAGCCGTTTTGTTAAACGAGAAGGCCGCCCAAGCGACGAAGCAATTCTTATTGGCCGCCTCATCGACCGCCCGATTCGTCCATTATTCCCTAAGGGGTACCGTCAAGAAGTTCAAGTTGTTGCGAGTGTACTAAGCCTCGACCCAGCGTTCCGCCCAGACCTTATTGCTATGATTGCCGCATCAAGCGCCCTCATGCTTACCGGTACACCATTTGATGGCCCAGTAGCTGGCCTTCGTATCGGCCGAGTAAATGGTGAGTTCAAAGCCTTCCTTACACCTGAAGAGCGTGATGCTTCAGACCTCGACCTTGTGGTTGCTGGTATTGAAAGTGGTATTACTATGGTTGAAGCTGGTGCGAACGAAGTGCCAGAAGAAATTGTTGCCGATGCATTGGCTTGGGCTTTCGAGCACTACCAACCTGCAATTAAGTTGCAACAAGAATTGGCTGCGAAAATTGCGCCAGTTGCCCAAGAATACAAACTTATTCTTCCCGATGAATCACTCCAAGAAGCTGCAAACATTTGGGTTGATGGAAAACTCGGTGAAGCTATCCGCAAGCCATACCCAGAGCGAAACGAAATGATCAACCAACTTCGTTGGGCTTTCCACGAAGAAATGGCGAAAAAGATCGCTGAACTTGAAGGCGAAGACTTTGTTACTTACCCACGCGATAAATACGATGAAGCCTTCACTGCTGCTGTTCACAAGGATGTTCGTAAGGGAATTGTTGAACACCAAGTTCGTCCAGATGGTCGAAAGTTTGATGAGATCCGCCAACTTTCAAGTGAAGTAGGGGTATTGCCTCGTACTCACGGTTCAGCAATCTTTACCCGTGGTATGACACAGGCCTTGAACATCGTTACCTTGGCTTCACTCAGCTACGCGCAAATTGTTGACACTATGGAAACAAGCGATGGCGAACGCCGTTACATGCACCACTACAATGCTCCTGGCTACACAGTAGGTGAAGTACAACGCCTTGGTTCACCAGGTCGCCGAGAAATCGGTCACGGATACCTTGCAGAGCGTGCGCTTATTCCGGTGCTTCCATCAGAAGAAGATTTCCCATACGCCATTCGTAGCGTTACTGAAATCATGAGCCAAAACGGTTCAACTTCAATGGCTGCAACGTGTTCGAGCTGTTTAGCACTTATGGACGCTGGTGTTCCACTTACTGCAATGGTGAGCGGTATTGCGATGGGTCTTATTATGGACGGCGACAAAGCGAACATCCTAAGCGACATCGCTGATGCTGAAGACTTCGCTGGTGACATGGACTTTAAGTGTGCAGGTACTTCGAAGGGTCTTACGGCTCTACAAATGGACATGAAAGTTCATGGGCTTCCAGTTGAAATCCTACGCGAAGCACTTTTGGCTGGTAAAACAGGCCGTGCGCACATTCTTGAAAGTATGACTGCAACACTATCTGCACCAAAAACCGAACTTAGCCCATACGCACCACGCATTGAAAAGGTTAAGATCAACCCAGAAAAAATTGGTGCTGTTATTGGTAAGGGTGGAGAAGTGATCAACAAGATTACTGCCGAAACTGGTGCTGAAATCGACATCAAAGAAGACGGCCTCATTACTGTTGCTGGGGCAGACCCAGCCGGTATTGCCCGTGCAATTGAATGGATTAAGGGTCTTACTGAAGAAGCTGAAGTGGGCAAGATTTACACTGGTAAGGTCGTGAGTATTAAAGACTTTGGTGCCTTCGTAAACATCATGCCAGGCCAAGACGGAATGGTTCACATTAGCCAACTTTCTAACGAACGTGTTGAACGAGTTGAAGACATTCTTACTGAAGGTCAAATGGTGAAAGCAAAGCTTGTTGGAATCGACGAGCGCGGACGATTGAGCCTTAGCCTTATCGACATCGAACAATAGAGTTTCAAAAGCTTTAGGAAATTGGAAAGGCCACGACGCAATGTCGTGGCCTCATCCATTCCAGGTAACAGACGAATAGGGCAGCTATTCGTAGCGGTGTCCGGCTGTCAGGTCTCTGACGAGCTGAATGAAAGTTTCCCGGTCGTCTTCTGCGAGCGCGTGGTCAGCGAGCAAGTTGATTCGTCGAGCCAGCTCGTAGTATGTGACCACTTCATCTATCGCCTTGTCCCACAGCTGGGGTATTTCTCGCTCAGGTGCTAGGAGGATGATGGCCGCCAACTGGAGGCGATCTTCGAAGCTGATCCCGGTAGCAAGGCCATCGAAGCCGAGGCCACAACGCGCTACAGTCTGAAGATCGACCGGAAGAAAGACGTTGATAGCGCGCTTAAGGTTGGCGCAGAGGGACTCAGCACTATCAGTAGTGAAGAGTTTGAGCTCGTCTTTGAGGATGGCGACTTGTTCGAGACCAGTGCCTTCTTCGGCCAGCCTCTTGAGCGTCTCGAGGCGCTTTAAGCGCAACTGCTCTCTTGTTTTCATGGGCTTTGCCTGTCCGTTTCTCTGGAATGGATGTACAACTCGCCTCACGGCGAATGGCACGTGGGTGGTTGCCGCATTATACAATATTTACATATATTTATCAATATTTAACACCTCTGTTATAATAGACCACTGACATGATTATCACCGCAACTATCACTGAAAAATCCTTTGGCGACAAACGCCTTTTTAAAGACAGCTCGTTTTTTGTGGATGATGACGAAAAGGTAGGAATTGTTGGCCGTAACGGGGAAGGGAAGACTACTTTATTCCGTATTATTATGGGCGAAGATAAAGATTTCCAAGGCGAATTCCAATTAGGTAAGGGCGTTTCTGTTATTGCCACTCGACAAGAGCACCACGGCTTTGAAGACATGGTGGTAATGGAATATATTCTCCAAGACCTTCCGCATTACGCAAAGTTGAAACACATTCTTGAAACTTACCCTGAGACTATGGGTGACAACATGAAGCTCATTCACGATTACTCTGAAGCTCTTGAACGATTCGATGCACTCGGCTACTACACAATTGAAAACGAAGTTGAAAAGACCCTCGATTCATTCCAGCTTGGCTCACGAATGCACGATAAATTAGGTGAACTTTCAGGTGGTCAAAAAAGGCTCGTTGAAGTTGCCAAAGTAATGATTTCTAAAGCCGAGCTTGCCTTAATTGACGAGCCAACCAACCACATGGACTACGTTGCAAAAGATAAGTTCTTAAACTGGATGGTATCTGCAAAAGAAGCCATGCTGATTATTACTCACGACCGTGACGTCCTTGAAAAGGTTGACCGTATCCTTGAAGTAAAAGACCAAACTATCCTTAGCTACAAGGGTAACTACAGCGATTACTTGCGTCAGAATGCTGGCTCTACCAGCAACAAAATGAACGAGTTTGAACTAACGCAACGTCGTATTGTGAACCTCAAAGCAAAAATTATTGAATACCAACGCTTCAAGGAAAAATCTCGTCACCCGCAAACTATTCAGCGGTTTAAACGCCTCGAACAAACTTCACGCGATGAACTTGCGAAGCTTGAGAAAACCGAAAAACCAACCTTCTGGGTTGATAGCGAATCTGTATCCGATATGGGCCTTAAAACAGGTGAGCAATATCAGAAGTTCAAAGCGAAGAATATTCGCTTAAGTGGCGTGACTGGCGAAGAGGGCTTTGGTCGTTTGCTTGTTAACGTTACCGACCTTTCACTTGGGTACGATAAGCCGCTATTCGAAAAGATTGCCTTCCAAATTCGTGAAGGTGAACTTCTCGAGCTCCGTGGCCGCAACGGTGCCGGTAAATCAACGATGGTAAAAACCTTACTTTCAACTGTTCACAACAGTGAATTTAGCGCTAAGGTATTCAATGGTGTTATTGATGTTGATAAGAAAATTCGAGTTGGTGTGTATGAACAAGAGACCCCTGATATGTGGCTCAGTAAAACACTTTCTGAAGCTATTGAACACATTTATTTATCACGCGGTTTGAAAGTAGGGGATACGAAAGTTCGTCAACTCATGGCCGATTACTTGTTTACCCAAGGTGATGCTAATATTCCTGTTTCACAGCTTAGTGGTGGCCAAAAAGCGCGTCTGCAATTAATTGATATGCTTTCAGATAGCCCGTCACTTCTCGTACTCGATGAGCCAACCAATCACCTTGACCTTCCAAGCATTGAAGAGCTTGAACAAGCACTCAAAAATTATACCGGTGCGATCTTGTATATCTCCCACGATACTTTCTTCCGTAAGAATCTTGGTGGACAAGTGGTCCAATTATAATTGCGTTATACTAGAAGTATTATGCCGAAAACCACAATTCAACCAGTTAAAAAATCCTCAACCACTTGGGGTCAAATTGCCTTCTGGAGCCTCATACCGGCAATTGTTCTGGTTCCGTTGTGGCTTACTTTAGGGCGAACTGTTTTCGGAGTAGGCGGCTGGTATATTCTTATCTTTATGTTCAGCTTGGCTCCGCTGGCATTTATATACCATGTTACGGTTGAAATTTTGGCTTGGTTTGGCCCTAAAAAGCGCTCACTCACAAGTAATGCGGCATATATACTCGGAACGTATTACGGAGCGGTACTTCTGTTTGGACTTTCGATCGTAGACTTTGGCGACACATCAGGGAGCGAAGCTTCTGTGTTGACGGCCATTGGAATTCCACTCATTGTCAGTCATCTTATCTCTGCCGCTAGTGGCTTGATTATGCTAGTAGCAGCAATTCTACTTCTTGTTGTTCTTATCAGAGACATTTCTACAGCTCGAAAAGCTAAAGTAACCACTGTTAAATAGAGAAGGATATGAGTATAGCACACCACGAAAAAGCCCATGCAATGCGCGCTCTTGAAGAAGAGATTATAGCTAAAGATATCACTCCAGAGTTGTCTCAACAGGCAATTCAGCTTGTAATGGGTGACGGTAACCTCGATACAGATATTTTCATTATTGGAGAAGCTCCTGGAAAAGATGAAGACGAGCAGGGTATTCCATTTGTCGGCGCGGCCGGTAAAATTTTAAACAACGTGTTAGATGGTGCGGGTATTAGGCGAAGCGATACCTATGTTACTAATATCGTGAAGTACCGCCCACCAAATAATCGTGATCCAAAACCACTTGAAAAAGAAGTTTTTTGGCCGTATCTTGTAAGACAAATTGAAATCGTTAAACCAAAAGTGGTCATTACGTTAGGTCGACATAGTATGAGTTACTTCCTGCCCAAAGCAATTATTGGGCAGGTGCACGGGCAGGCTCAGCAGGTACAACTAGGCGAGCAAGACCTTACGCTTATTCCTATGTACCACCCTGCGGCAACTATCTATAATCGAAAATTGCAACAAACACTTATTGATGACTTTCTCGGTGTACCAGAAATAATTCGCCAAAAGTAGCTGTAAATAACAGGGGTGGACTGTTAACATCTACGTCACATAGGATTATAATAATAAGTACCGACTATTCTAAGGAGATTCCTTAGATTGAAACCTCGAAGGGGGAGTCGTGTCAAACGCAAACAATGTCACGGTATTCGAGAAACGAGAAGTTCTCAAAGCGGCCATCTGTGCAGAATTCAAAAATCACAATGGCCTCGAGATCACTACCTGTGAAGCCGAGGTGTTCCTCACCGAAACGCTCGACTATCTCATGGGAGCTCACTACCCAGCACCACATTTCACCACCGAAGGTTGGAGCTACGACAAGAACGACACTGCTCGAATCCTCATCATTTGTGTATTCGTGAACAATTTGTTCAACGAGTACGCCGACGCCAACCGCGTTGCTGACCTGTACGACCAAGCGATCGCCGCCGAGTCGATGCAGGTGAGTGCCGCATAACTGCCTGTTTTCCGTGGCCCTGCCGAGTATCTACTTGGCAGGCCCCGGGAAGGGGCAGTATTCAATGTATTTGAACATCTTGCGAAACCACCTCTGGTATGCTACAATAAGACCACTGTTTCAGAGAGGGCAATCGATACTAAGACTATTGTAGTCAATCCGTAAAGCCTCTCAACCTTGTTATCAATTTAGTAAATGAAATACATAAATTTTCTTTAAGAAAAGGAGAAAAAACACATATGGGCGGACGAAGAATCCAAACACCTCAAGGGGATGATACCTCGAAACAACCGCGTAACCAACCGCGACCAAAATCAAACAATACTGTTCTCGCGAACACACAAACTCGTAGGGGTGAAGTGTTCCGTGCTCAGCGTCGTACTAGTGACGATGTAAACGCTCGTGCCTCACAGCACGTTATTAACATTCCAGTGAACAAATCTGTTTACAACGGATACGCTGGCCGTCAATTTAGCGTTGCCGACTTTAAAAAGCAAGCTAAAACATCAGGTCCAAAGCTTCGCATTATCCCACTCGGTGGGCTAGGCGAAATGGGTATCGGTAAAAATATGATGGCTATCGAATACGATAATGACATCCTTATTATCGACATGGGATTCCTATTCCCAGGTTCTGATTACCCAGGCATCAACTACATTGTGCCAGACATCAGCTACTTGCTTGAAAACAAGCACAAAATCCGCGGTATCGTGTTTACTCACGGTCACCTTGACCACATTGGTGCGGTACGCCACCTTATTCACCAAATTCCTGCACCTGTCTATGGTTCAAAGTTTACTTTGGCGATGGTACAGAAAAACATGGAAGAGGCGACAAGTGGTTTCGAACCTGATTTTCACATCCTCGATCCTGAAGCTCACGAGCGTGTTCAAGTTGGCGATAGCTTCAACATCGAACTTGTTCGTGTGAATCACTCAATCCCAGATGCAACAGCTGTCGTTGTGCGCACACCACTTGGTGTTGTAGTCGACACTGGTGACTGGCGTTTTGAAGATGCTCCAGTAGATGGCAAGAAGTTCGACCTCGAACGTCTTACCGAGATCGCTTCAAAAGAAGGCATCCTTATGCTTATGAACGAATCGACTAACTGTGAATCTGAAGGTTCACACGAACACGGCGAGTTTGAAATTCAAGCTAGCATGGGCGAAGTGATGGAAAAGCACGCTGCGCACCGACTTATTATTAGTTGTTTCAGTAGCCAAATCCACCGTATGCAACTTATTCTTGATGAAGCTAAAAAGCACAACCGTAAGGTAGCTTTCGCTGGTTACAGCATGATCCAAAACGTTGAAGTTGCACTTCGTACCGGTACTATCACCGTTCCTAAAGACACTATCGTAAAGATGGAAGACATCATTAAAATGTCTGACGAAAAGGTAACTATTGTATGTACTGGTTCACAAGGTGAATTTAGCGCTGTACTTAACCGTATGGCGAGTGGTTCACACAAGTTCATTAAAATTAAGAACTCTGACATTGTTGTCTTTAGCTCAAACGCCATTCCTGGTAACGAAAAGAACGTTACTCGAACCGTTGACGGTTTGATGCGAGAGGGTAGTGAAGTTATCCAAAACGGTAAAACCCACCTTACTGGCATTGGCCCACTTCACCTTTCAGGTCACGGATACTACGATGACCACGTAAAGCTTATTAAAGCTCTTAACCCTAAGTACTACTTGCCAATTCACGGTGAATTCCACATGCTCGCACATAACGCTGTTCTTGCTGAACGTGACGGTGGCGTTAAACGCGATAACATCTTTGTATGTGACAGCGGTGACGTTATTGAAATCACTAGCGAATCTGCTAAGAAAGCTGGCCGCGTACCAGTTGGTGGTGTAATGTACGACGACTCTGGAGCAATCGTTTCAGAAGTAGTATTGAAAGACCGTATCCACATGGCGAGCGAAGGTATGTTCGTAGTAGTACTTACTGTTGCCAAGGGTAATGGCCGCCTCCTTACGAGCCCTGACATCATTAGCCGCGGATTTATTTACCTCCGTGATAGTGAAGAGCTCATGGGTATCATTCGCCAATACTTGAAGCAAAAAGTTGCTCGCACCTTTAGCGGTCGCCGAGTTGACCTCGATGTAGTGAAGAAGGAAATTAAAGACGAACTTACACACGTTCTTTACGACCAAACTCGCCGTACTCCAATCGTTATCCCTGTGATTAACGAAATTGGCGGTGGCGGTAAGCCTCAACACCAACAAGAAGGTGCTGGCCAAGAAGGTCGCCCTGAAGGCCAAGGTCAAGGCAACGGTAACGGCGGTGGTCGTCCATACAACAACCGTAACAACGGCAACTCAAATAATCAGGGCCGTGGTCCACGCCCAAGCTTCGGTGGCCAAGATGCTGCGCCAAACGACGCTCCTTTAGAGCCAGACACTCGTCCACCAGAACCTCGTTACGAACGACCAGCGCCTAAGGCTTTCCCAGCTCCAGTTGTCCCAGACACTGAAACTGTAGAACCTAAAAGCGTACCTGACGCTCGCGGTTACTAGTAGTCCAATAAATAAAAAAGGCCCTGAATGCAGGGTCTTTTTTATTGAGTAAAAGTGTCTATGGAATTGGAACACCGTATTTATTACCAAGCCATTTCGCAACTGCAACTCGCATTGAACGTGAATGATCACCAGGGAAGTACAGTGTTCGAATCGGCGTTGCTTGCGCTAATCCATCCGGACCTTCAGTACTTGCGGCGCCGGATCTTACTTTTAATCCTGTGCGTCCAATTCCAGTTCCTTTAGATAGGTTGCCAATAGTATCGTCCGCCAAGCCATCAATCATTGTTGTACACGAGGCAACGCTCACCCCGAATGTTACAGTTTGCGCGGCTATATGTCGGCCTTGAGTAAAACCTCTTCGTGGTGCGGTTGCCGAGGTTCCAACTGCTGATTGATTATTAGCAGCACCAGTACCAAATCGTGAGTGTGAGTAACTATTGTCAGCCAGACCATTACGGCGCCCATACGACATGCCACCTGTTGTTGCCCACCCAGCTACTCCGTCAGAGCCATACACCGTCCAGAGGGTTGTCCATACGGCCGCGGGCGCAGTTGCGTCGTAAACATGATAGACAGTAAACGGGTCGAAAGCATTACCTGAGATTGTTCCAATGACGTCATTGCCCGTTAAGTCGGTCATCGGTTTGCCTGTAACAGATTCAAGCATGTAAGGCCAACCAACCGATAGTGAGTTTCCGGCAGTTCCAAGCCACTTCCATCCTGGCGTATTGCCGTCGCAAAATACTTCAGGCAAGGGTTGATTGATAGTTACTATTAAACCGCTATGCCATATTTGGTCGCCAATTGCACCGTCTGGTGTAGCACTCGAATAATTACCAACTGTACGCAGATACTTATAGTTTGAGTTCGCAACAGTGTATGTGTAGGTGAAGCGAGTCCATACCCCAGCCGTGAGTGTCTGAACTTGTCCTGACGATATAGCGCCAGCATACCCATTTATAGCAGTAGAAAATTCTAAGTACGGGTTTGCCTTTGCAGCAAATGATGCTTTGTTCCAATAGGAAATGCGTATAACGTCACCGACATTTAAGGGCACTGACCAAACAAAACTCCATCTCCGACCATAATTACCTGTAGAAGTAAGAGTATCAACTCGGGCACGGTACATTCCCGCTGGTACGTCTGTTGTTGATAAGGCTCTTGTATAAGTAGCTCCTCCTCCAAGCAAAATAAAAGCACCATCGGTGGCGCCATTGACATTATCGTTATAAAAAGCTGGGTCGGTCGCCCAATTCTTAATTGGTTGTGAGGTTGAATCTACTGGCAGAATCTGCATTCTATGACATTGCCAATCCGGCCACGAACACGTGCCATGAAACACCATCCCAGAATAAATGCAGCATATCTAATGCATTTGCACTTGTCGAGAGGGTAGGGGCAAGGCCGTATGCTTTCTTTACGGTCCCTGGAAGTGTGAGCGTCCTTGATCCAGTTGCATCTTGAGTAAGAACAAGCGTGAGAGTATGACCAATAATAGGGGATGGTGGCAGAGTAGTAATCGTGATATTGCCTGTTAAACGGTACTGTATGACACTTGATTTCGTGTAAGAAGCCAAAGAGATTGACCCGGTGACGTCACTTGTGGCTGAGTATGTCGGCGTGGTTTGGGTTGCTATGGTGCTGTTAAGGCTGTTCGTGGAAAGCCTCGTTGGTACTTGGGCATCTGGAAGTAAGCCATTACCGTCAAGGGACGCTACACCATTTGCGCTACCAACGCTAGCAGTGTTAACTTTTGTTGCAAGTGCGGATGATAGAGTTGAAGCATCTGCCTTTGCATTGAGTGCATTCTGGGTGGCAGTCGAAATCGGTTTATTAACGTCGCTCGTATCATCAACGTTTGCGAGTCCAACATCTCCTTTAGAAAGGCTGACGTCACCCGTCTTTGACGCGACACTGGTTACAGGAGCAGTAGTATTTAGTTTCGCTTGTACTGCTGAAGATAATTTATTCTCGGTAATTGTTTCAAATGCAATTGCAGCATTTGTAACTGAAGCAGGTTGTATTTGCGGTGCACCAACACTGTCGGTTTTAAGGTCGCCCTCTTCGGTATGGCTTTGCAAAAGGAAATCGTTAAGAAGGGCGCCCCAATTGCCCGCGTCGCCACCAACCTGTGGGAGGCGTGCCATATGTTAGTTATTTACCCTTGTCATGGCTGTTAAAAGTATAAAGCATAAGGGGAGTAGGGGCAAGAAATGGAGGGTTGTCTTAAACGAGAAGGAGCTCCGCTAGACGCGGAGCTCCTTCTCGTATCGAAGGGCTCGACGCTTCTAGCGAAGCTCAGAGTTGGGGGACCTTGTAGTAGAACGTCACCGGGGCGAAGTAGAGCGATCTCTGCTCGCCGTTCTCCAGCGACAGGCTTACGTCGAGGAGAGGACGACCCTCCGTGACGATCTGACCGTCTTCGATCTTGAAGTTGATCGGTGTCGCCGTGACCTGCTTCAGCAACCAGTTGTAGGGCGCCTCAAGCGGTGTGCCCTTGAGCGTCAACGGCAGAACCTTCACGCGACGCTCAACGATGCCGACCAAAAGTCTGGCGTCTTCCTGGCTGAAGAGCTTCAGGCCGTACGCCATCTCGACCAGGTCGAGTGCCCAGTCGCGGTCGTCCGTGGCCGTCAGCTTGGCGTCCTGGATCCGCACTACTTGGTAGTGATCGTTCAGTCGTACTCTCCGCCGTCCGAACCAGCTGGTCCGGAGTTTAAGTGAGTACACGTTCTCTGTCTGGGTCATGGTCATTGTGCTGCCTTCTGTGAGGGGTGGCCAAATAAAAACAACTCACGGCAAGTATACTTCACAAAATGATTGATGCAAACCATAAGCCTCTTGCAAAATGTAGTAAATTTTGCTATAATATTAATTATCAATAAGGGGCAAGACCTCGTATAATAAAAAAAGATTATGGCTAAAAAGAAAAAACGCAGTTCGTCTAAGAAGAAGGTAGTCAACACTTCTCCTCAACACGTTCTCCCAGAGGGCTTCTGGTCTCAGGTAGGCGCCGTTCTTTTGATTGTCTTCTCGCTACTTATTATCCTAGGCTGGTTTGGCCTTGGTGGGCCAGTGCTTGATTGGCTCAACATGGCAACAATGGCAACTATCGGCTACGGTGTATATGTTGTACCAGTCGTGTTCATCTATGTTGCGGTTGAAATTTTCCGTGCTGAAAATAATCGCATTCCATTCGTTATGAAACTCGCAACTGCCGTCGAGCTTATTTGGTTCGCGGGGTTATTTGGCCTACTTAAGAATGCTGAAGGTGAAACAACCGGCGGCTTTATTGGTGAAACAGTAAATAGCGGTATGTTAATGCTTGTTGAACCAGGCGTTGCCGCGTTTATCTATGTCATCCTTATTCTTCTGACTGCATTATTTATCGTACGTGTTTCTCCAATCACTATTATGAAGAAACTTTGGGGCCTTACTCGCCGTGATACTGAAGAGCAAGAGCAGAACGTCAAGGTTATGCGTAATGCTGCTGCACTCGAATCTCCAAAAACTTCAATGGCCGACTTTAAGCTCAACGCTGGCGTGCCAATGCTTGGTGCTGAAGAGACTATGGATAAAAAGAGCCCACACCTTAATACAATGAAAAATAGCTTTGTTAAAGACAAGGTTGCCGAAGATAAGACTGCTTTGATGGCCGTCAGCGACCCTAACTGGAAAGCTCCAAGTGTTGATTTACTCGAGAAGAAACAATCTCCAGCTGATCCTGGTGACGTGCAACAAAATGCCCAAACTATTAAAGATACTTTGGCTGAATTTAATATTCATGTTGAAATGGAAGGCGCTAATATTGGCCCTAAGGTTACTCAATATACCCTTCGTCCACCGAGTGGCGTAAAGCTTACAAAAATTACTCAGCTTGAAACGAACATTGCTTTGAACTTGGCTGCGCAAAGCCTTCGTATGGAAGCTCCGATTCCTGGCCAAAAAGCTGTGGGTATTGAAGTGCCAAACCGTAAAGCTGCCGATGTTCGTTTGCACTCAATTATTACCAGCAAGCAGTGGACTTCAACTACTGAACCACTTCCATTTGCGATCGGTAAGGACATTGCCGGTCAAGCAACAATAGGGGAGTTGAACAAGATGCCCCACCTTCTTATCGCCGGTCAAACTGGTTCTGGTAAGTCAGTGATGATTAATACCTTGCTTACAAGCTTGCTCTACCACAACAGCCCAAGCGAAATGAAGCTGATTTTGGTTGACCCTAAGCAAGTAGAAATGGCGCCTTACGAGGATATTCCTCACCTTATTACTCCTGTTATTACCGAGCCTGAAAAGACAATCAGTGCGCTTAAATGGGCTGTTAACGAAATGGAGCGCCGCTACAAATTATTGGCTGAACACAAAGTTCGTGACATTAAAACGTATAACACTATGATTCAAAACGGGAAGAAAACAATTACCGTTCAGGATGATGACGGTAACGAACAACAACACGAAAACGGCGCAATGCCATACATCGTTATTGTGATCGATGAGTTAGCCGACTTGATGATGGTTGCTGCTCGCGACGTTGAAGCGCTGATTGTCCGCCTTGCCCAGAAAGCTCGTGCCGTCGGTGTGCACTTGGTACTCGCGACACAGCGCCCTTCTGTAGATGTTATTACCGGTCTTATTAAAGCCAACGTACCGGCTCGTATTGCCTTTACTGTTGCATCACAAATTGACTCACGAACTATCCTCGACCAAGTTGGTGCTGAAAAGCTTCTTGGGCAAGGTGACATGTTGCTACTAACTCCTTCTATGAGCAAGCCAAAGCGTATTCAAGGTGCTTGGGTAACTGACGAAGAAGTGATGAAGATCACCGACCACTTACGCCAACAATCTCCTCCACAGTACAACGATGAAGTTGTGAGCCAACCTGTTCAATTGAACGGCAAGGGTGGGGTAGTAATGGACTTCGACAATAACCACGACGGCCAAGACGATATGTACAAAGATGCTGTTCGCGTAGTAATTGATAGCGGCAAAGCCTCAGCTAGCTTGCTACAGCGTCGCCTCCGCGTAGGTTACGCGCGTGCAGCTCGCCTTATCGAAGAGATGGAAGAAGCTGGTATTATTGGCGCAGCTGACGGTGCACGTCCTCGTGATGTGCTTGTATCGAGTATCGATGATGTGTTTGGAACCGCTGCTCCTGAAGAAGAGGATCTTGGATAATAATGAACAACGGCGAAACACCAACGCCTAGCGAACATCCAGCCAAAAAGCTGATGCAATACCCGATTGATTCAGATGCCGACGGAATTCCAGCTTCAGTAATAAGAGATCCAGAACTTGCGAGAGAGCTAGCTGATAACGAGAACGACTTTCATAATCGTGCAGATGAAGCACTCGATGAAGGCAATTACTTCAAATCATTGACCGCCTCTGCTAACGCTGCTAAAAGAATCGTAAGTGCCTATTACCAAGCTCACGACACCAACAGGTTGGCAGTTAAAAAAGCTATTCAACACGATGACCCTGCATGGCTTGACCCTAAGCACCCTCAAAGACTTGCCGAACAACGCGAACAAGAAAGACGAGAGAGGCAATACGCAAAGAGCGTAGAAACTCTCGGCGTTATGAGGCATAGGGCACGACAAACAGATATTAAGCCAGATGTGTCACGCCTGGATAGGCCTATCCGTGGGTCGTATGAGCAACGTATTAATAATTCAAACGACGAACTGTATTATGGCGGGTTACCGTATCACTATGGCCCGTACGCGACTATTCTAAAAGAAATAAGCTACGGTGCAAAACTCGAAGGTTACGATAATCGATATGATTTTCCCATAAGGGTACTTCAAAAATTCCAGATAGCTGAAGAGGTATTGCATGATGCGTCTCAACAAAAGTACGAAGAGATTAAATCTGGACAGTCACCTAAAGTTGGTTTAAAGATAGCTTTTGAGGCTCTTGCACTCGATGTTTCTAGCCTCAGGCAGAAGATTAATGATGCAATTAGGAATGGCGTTGTAAGCCCGCAGGCGGGCCTAGAGGTGTTTGATTCATTCGATCTTGCTCGATATTCTGCTGTTGATTTTGATCGAATCAAAGGTGCAGTAGATGCCGAGGGTAGTAATGTCGAAGCATTGTTAAGTGAACTTTACGAAACAGATGAGGAAAAAATTCAGGAATCATTAGAAATTGAAGAAAAACAGCAGGCTTTAAGAGTTGAAGCAAACGAGAAGCATCGACAGCGACTTCTGCAGGCTCAACAAGATCGAAGGATTGAACAGGCTGAGCAAAGAGTTCGAGAGAAAGCTGCTATGGAAAAGTTTTTGATCGAAAACCCAAACCTTATAAATGGTCGAGAACCATTCAAGCAAAAGGTTGCTCAGCAATACCCTGAAGTAGCTGAGGCGGTTAAGCATCTCGATGTAAATGAAGAGTATAGAGCTGAATTTGATACCATTGATTCGCTTGGTGCTGCAATGACGGCATTTACTATTAACGCATCCGAGCAAGTCGAGCCGACGCCAGGAACGGCGATTACGATGCCATTAGGCAAAACTGATATCGCTGCATTATGGCGAGATACCTTCAATAAACCTAAAAATTATTTTGGAGGCCAGGCAGGTAAAGGGCGAATTGCTATACGACCAGTTCAAGAAGAGGATATTGTCGGCTTCAAGGCAAAGTATCAACTTGATTTAACCGATAATCTTTTTGCTGTTGATATGACTATTCAAGGAGTAAAAAATGGCCAAGTACAGATTGAATCTACCTTGCATGGAGTCTTAAGCCCAATGCCAGACCCGAACTTTCCCATTGAACGCTATATTTTTATCCCACTTAAGTCTACTTTTGAAGCCGATCAAGAGCGTCTTGAGAGAGAGCGACAAGGGAGCATACAAGTTGCTCGGGCGGTTGAGGCAACTTCGATGCTTCGTTCTGTGAGCGGAACGCGGTCTCCCGCGCAGCGCCGCCGATAGCTATAGCATAAGCATTAAAAACCTGGTATAGTTTCATTATACAAATTTGGTCCACCACAGAAGACCATATGAGAATAAAAACAGGTGCCAAAAAAACCAATAGACAAATAACCCGTCATTATAAGCGGAACGTCTTTCTGTTTATTGCAGCCTTTGGTATGTTGAGCGGGTTTATTGCGCAATCAGCGGGGATCGCGTTTATTCAAAATAATGTGTTCGCCTCAAACGGATGGAACTGGGTGAATCAAAATCCAGGCCAAATGCTTGAGGTTTCTGATGTGGGTATTCTTACTCAAAAAGCTGTCTCGAAAGATGGATTAACAGTTGTCTACGGATCTTCTGAGGGAATCAATGTATCTAAAAATGGCGGTGACACCTGGCAGGTATATCACCCAAGTACTACAAGGTACTATGAATACTTTACTGGTGTAGCGGTGAGCGCTAATGGTCAGCATATATGGATTGAGGCGGGCTACTCTGACGATGCTGAGACCTTTATGTCTAATGACGGTGGATCAACCTGGACACAAACCGGTGACGACACTACGTATACTGACACCTGTGAGTATTCTGGGTTTGTTTCAAATAATGGGCAAATAATTGTGTGTAACGGTATGATTTCACGAGACAGCGGTGCAACCTATGACTATCTCGACTATTTGCCTTATTCAGTAACCGATGATCTTCAAACCATGTTGGCTGATGATTATATTTCAACCGATGCAGGGGTAACATGGAATCCGTTGGCTACGTTGCCTGCGGTCGCAAACTTGTATTATGGCTCTAACTCGCAGATCTCAGGTGACGGCGAGACTATTATTTTAGGCTCGTACACCTCATACGACTGGACAGATGAGAGTTATGACGGCTACGAAATCATTATCTCTGAAGATGGTGGTCAGACATGGGCAACGCGCCCAACGCCTGTTGCGGTGACACATCCAGGCATCCGCATGAGTGGAGACGGCCAAAAACTGTACTTATTCGATATCAACACCAATCACGGTGGTGGCATTATGTATACCTCTACAGATGCTGGTGTTAGTTGGCAACAACGATCGACTCGTTATCCTTACTTCTTTGAGGGTTTTAGCAATGTCTCGGTCTCAGACAACGGAAGTGTTATTACGGCCTTTACATACTCTGCGGCAACCTTCCGATCAGAAGATAGTGGCGCTACATGGTCGGCACATTTTGAAAGAGGTGGAGTAACACCAGTAACAATTTCTTCAGACGGCGATACAATATACGGAATTGTTTCGCTGGGTGGTGAATCGAATACCGATGGCTTGATTCTACCGGTGTATTCAACCGATAATGGCGACACGTGGAGTAGCGTATTGGGTGATAACATCGCCACGCTTCCGGCCCCAATGTCGGTATGTACGCTCGATAAATCATATGGCGAGGCTTCAACGAACCTATCTGTATCGGCCGATGGACAAGTTATGATTATGCCGGGCATTACTGCGGCGGGCACTGATTGTCATTTGGTCTCTCGAAATGGCGGAACTACCTGGAGCCAAGTTACTGGCCTGATAAATAAGAATGAAACAAACAAAATAGTGGTAAGTAAGACCGGTCAGCACATGGTGACTGTTTCAAGGACTACGCGCAAACCGATTGTCAGCCACGACACTGCGGCGACATGGACTCAACTTGCATCTAGTTATAACTTCCAAGAAATTCAGGGAATGTCTGATGACGGTATGAAGATGACCGCGACAACCACCAGTGACGTATTATTGTATTCAACCAATGGGGGAGTGAGCTGGACAAACATTAGTACAGTTTTGACAGGCACATTTACGGGCTTATGGGGAAGCGACTGGCGAGCTAATGTATCTGGCGACGGCACGCGTTTGTTGGCGTCTGACGGCGGATCTGACTATGTGTACATTTCAACAAATAATGGCGCCTCTTGGACAAAGAGTACATCACAGGTGACACCTGGAGGTAACTACAACACCTATCACGGCAGTTGGTATGTTGGTCAGTTCTCAATGTCAGAGAACGGTATGCGAATCGGTGTTAGTGGAACCAGTGGAGAGGTAATGACATCACTCGATGGTGGTGTTACATTTACGAAACAAGACAATATTGAAGGAATCAATTTCTTCTGGGAAATTAATACGCTCATATCGGCAGATGGAAGTACTTTCTTGTCTGCTCGCGAAGATGCATATTTGGCGGTGGCTAAATATGGGTTTAACCCGCAGCCAATTCAGGGTATTTCGGCAACGGCTGGCATTGAATCGGCAACTATTTCTTGGACATTGGCTTCACTCATTGACCCAAGCGACACGGTCACCGCACAACAAGTGCAATACCGACAAGTCGGCCAAACTAACTGGACCTCGGCTTCACAAGCTATATCTCCAACGGCGACAAGCTATACAGTAACTGGTCTCACTGCGGGTATTCAGTATGAATTCAAGGGTCGAGCTCAAAATACAAGTGGCGGTTGGACTCCATGGGCAAGGGCATATACCCCGCGCACTACGTTAGATATTTCTTCGATAGCTCCAAATAGTTCAATCAATGGAGATTACGCGCTTGATGCGACTGACGGTGGTGATATTTGGTTCACTCATGTAAATTATCCTTGTGGCAATCCTAGCTCATGTGCCGCAAATGGTTGGTTGCTTGAATCATCAACCGACGGCGGGCTCACATGGCAGAGTAACCCTCTAACAGGCCTAGCGGCAAACATCCGAACTGCAGTAGCCAAACCACACATGGTCCGTGTGTCGGATGATGGGCAGACGATCTTATTGACCGGCGCGACAATGTATATTTCTCGTGACGGTGGTGTAACTTGGAGCAACGTCTCAAGTATTGGTGCCGGACGATGGTACACGATTGATATGTCCGATAACGGTCAGTATATGGTTGCCTCTGAATGGGGTGGCGCAAGGCAAGTGTCAGTATCAAGTGATTCTGGCCAAACTTGGACTGATGTCACCTTACCATACGGCAATGATGCGGGCGATGTAGCTCATGTAACGGTGATTAATAACGGTACGCTTTATCTCTCAACCTACGACTGGGAAAACCCAATTATTAAATCGACTAACTTAGGGGTGAGTTGGGCTCCTGCTTCATCAAATCTGCCTCGTGCCTTACCGATGCCTAGTATGATTGATAACTCGATGATGGATGGTTATAGGGACCTTGCAATCGTGGATATGTCGAATGATGAACAGCACATTGTGTATGTGGCAGCATTCGGCTTTGGAGAGAACGGATATAGCATTCGTTATGTAACTGAAAATGGGGGCCAAGACTGGGTGGCCTTGTCTGAGTTGGCTGATTCTACCGCTTTTGACCCAGAGTCGCTCCGATTTGATGAGGAAGCCTACGACTTCTCGATGGCCTTTACCGAGTCGGGTAGGTCGGTGTACATTACAGGGTTAACGACCGAAACAAACTATGGCATCGCCTTTAGTAATTACTCAAATGCATTTGCCATACCTCTTGCGGCGGCCGTCGTTCCAGTTGATCCAGGATCTGGTGGCGGTGGTTCAGGTGGCTCAGGTGGGCCGACAGGGCAGGCTCCTTCAGTTACTCCCGGAGCACCGAACACAGCAGTTACACCGTTGTATAAGTACAACGCCGCCATTACAGCAATAAAAGAGAGCAATGCGACAAGTAATACGTGGGTATACATTTCCATAGCTTCATTAGCACTTGTTATCGCCGCAATAAGCCTCGTTCGACTACGTCAGAATAAATAACGCATCAAGAATTTATATTTATTTGAGAATGTCTTGTCATACTAATAGTAGGCAAGGATTCAAAGGGGTGCCTTCCTTGCAATAAGGGGTAAACTACGGTATAATTAGCTTCGTTAATAACTCAAGCTCATGGATTACATTCGTAACGCATGAGCATCCGATACACATCGGATTTCCAAAAGGAGAAAAATAGTGAAAGAATACGAACTAACCGTTCTCATTCATCCTGATCTGGAAGCAGATTTGGAAACGCCACTTACTAAGGTTCGTGACATCATCAAAAACGCTGGTGGTACTATCATCCGCGAAGACAACTGGGGCAAAAAGAAGTTAGCATACGCTATCAACCGCGAAGATTTCGCAGTATACGTATACATGGATGTTAACCTTCCAGCTGACGCACCACTCAAAATCAGCAACACATTTAACATTACCGACGAAGTACTCCGTTACCTACTCGTAAAAGTTGATGTAAAAGCCCGAGCAGCTCTTGCAGAGCAAGCGAAGCGCGCTGAATCTTCTAGCGAAGAAACTACTGAAGAAAATAACTAAAGATAGAGGGAATAGGGAATTAGTATGGCCAAAAGCATCAACCAAGTTATCCTAATGGGACGTTTAACACGAGACCCAGAGCAACGAACTACAACTACTGGTAAGACAATCGCAAGCTTCGGCATTGCAGTCGACCGTGGTGGTCAAGAAGACGCAGCAGATTTCTTTAACGTAACTGCTTGGGAAAAACTGGGCGATTTGGTTATCCAATACCTTGCAAAGGGACGCCGCGTACTTGTACAAGGCCGTTTGCGCCAAGACACCTGGGACGACAAAGAAACTGGTAAGAAGCAATCACGTATTGAAGTAGTTGCAACTGACGTTACTTTCCTCGATGGCCCTAACGGTGACTCTGGCTCAGACACTAGCTCAAGCGCCCGTTCAGCTGGTTCAAGCTCATCTACAAGCAAGAACACCTCTAAAGATGTTGTCATTGAAGACATCGACGATAAACCAATTGATTTAAGTGAAATTCCATTCTAGGCACTTGCCAGAATTAACTATAGGAGAATAAGAAAATGCCAAAACGACTTAAAAAAGATACGCCTGCGTTCTTTGACTACAAAGACGTAAAGACTCTACAACGATTCATTAACATGTACGGTCAAATCGAGCCAATCGGTAAGACTGGCCTTAGCGCTAAGCAACAACGTCAACTTGCGACTGCTATCAAGCGTGCTCGTCACCTCGCGTTACTTCCATTCGTAGCACAAGGTTAATCGACCATGGCGTCGTACCAGCCAACAGAGCTTAAAAAGGGTGTCGTCGTGCAAATCGACGGCAAACCTTTTCGTGTTACCGACTATAACCAAAAGGTTATGGGCCGGGGCGGAAGCATTGTAAACGTAAAGCTAAAAAACCTTATTGATGGCAGCGTGATTCCAAAAACCTTTAAAGGTGCAGAACGCGTTGATTCAGCTGAAGTAAGTAACCAAACAGTTCAGTATCTATACAAAGATGCTGATAACTTCTACTTTATGGACCCTGAAACTTTCGAGCAATTCCAACTTGCAACTGATGTAGTTGAAGAAGCTTCAAAGTACCTAAAAGAAGGTGAATCGCTAACACTACAGTCATTTGATGGCCGTATTATTAACGTAGAGCTTCCTAAGAACGTTTACCTTGAGGTTACGTACTCTGAAGACGTAGTAAAAGGCGATACTACAAGCAGCGTTCTAAAAGACGCAACTCTTGAAACTGGTGCTGTAGTGAAAGTTCCTGCTTTCATTAAAGTTGGCGATGTCATTTCAGTTGATACTTCAACTGGTGAATACCGCGAACGAAAGAAGGACTAATCCGTGAAGCAGCGCCTCGATGCTGCGCTCACTGCAATGGGCCTTGCACCAACACGTTCTCAAGCAGAAAGTGTTATTAAGCTCGGCGAAGTGAAAGTAAATGGTCAGGTGATTACAAAGCCTGGCTATTTTGTTGGCGAACATTCTGAAATTCAAATGGTTGAAAAAGAGCGATATGTCAGTAGGGCAGGGTTGAAGCTTGCCAGTGTCGCCGAACTTTTAAACCTCGATTTTCGTGAAACAATTGTACTTGATGTCGGTAGTAGCACCGGTGGATTCACTGATTATGCTTTGAAACATGGTGCAGAAAAAGTGTATGCAGTTGATGTTGGTACTGAACAACTCCATCCATCACTACGCAAACACAAACGCATCGAACTCCATGAAAAAACCGATATTCGTGATTTCCGAATTTCCGCAAAACCAGGTAAAGAACCGGTGATGCCTAACATTGTCGTTATCGACGTTTCATTTATTAGCCTCCGCGAAATTTTGCCGCACATTGCCCGTGGGCTATCTGATAAAAACACTCAAATTGTTGCTATGGTAAAGCCGCAGTTTGAAGCTGGCCGCAACCAAACTAATAAAGGTGTTATTAAAAACGATGCTATGCGACGCCAAATCTTGAAAGATTTTGAATACTGGGCAAAAGATCTATTTGTCATCAAAGACAAGCGTGACAGCGATGTAGCGGGCGCAAAGGGAAATCAAGAACGGTTCTACCTATTACAAGTGTTATAATGGGACAATTAACGAAGGGTACATATTTACATGGATAAGAGCGGAAATCCGGCACTAAAAAATCAAGGCTTCCAAACTGTTGCAACAGCTGGCGAACAATCAATGTCAATGGCGGGCGTCTCTGTAAAGAGCTTCTTCTTACTATTACTTTGTCTTGCGGGTGCAACGTACGGATGGTTCCTTACGAGCCAACTATCAGCTAGTTTATGGACTATCTTAATTGTTGCATCACTTGTTACTTTTGTAATTGCACTTATTACTAGTTTTAAACCAAAAATCGCCGCCTTTACAGGGCCGCTTTACGCAGTTGCCCAAGGGTTTATCTTAGGAGCTATTTCATACATAGCAAACCTTGCATTTCCAGGAATTGTTCTCCAAGCTGTGCTGCTTACTTTGTGTATCTTCTTCGCAACACTATTAATTTATTCAACCGGCATCATTAAGGTAACGAAAAAGTTTGTATTCGGGGTTATTATCGCGACTGCTGGTGTGGCGTTATACTATGTTGCATTCCTTATCTTCTCACTTTTCGGCATCGAGTTACCACTTGTTAACAGCAACTCTCCATGGGGAATCGCCTTCAGTGTTCTTATCGTTATTATCGCAACCCTAAACCTTATCTTGGACTTTGATTTCATCAAAAAAGCAGTACAAGAACGCGTGCCAAAATATATGGAATGGTACGCCAGTTTCAGCCTCATTGTAACCCTGCTATGGCTTTACATTGAAGTATTACGTTTGCTCGCAAAAACTCGACGTTAACCGCTTGCGGTTAATTTGACTCACACTCTATAAACACCTATAGTTAAGCGTATTAGTGTCTGGGTAGACAAACAAATATGAGGGTAGTGTAGTTTTGAATAGTCGCATATTCATGCATCGATCGCGGCGCCGAATTTATCGGTCATTCTTTATGATTGGATTGGCTGTAGCTATAACACTTCCTTCGGTTGTCGGGGTATTCAGTGGCACCCAGGCGGATGCATTGGTAGGGGATTACGAATGGAGTAAAGCGACTGACGGTACGGGTATCGCTGGAGATAAGATTATGTGGCTTTCGTTAGCGTCAAGCAGTGACGGAACTAGATTAGCTGCAGTGGGCAAGGATGATGGGTACCAAAGCGTATATTTATCTTCAGATTCTGGAACAACTTGGAATCAGACTACAATCAATGAAGGCCAAAGATGGAACGATGTTGCCTTGAGCAGTGATGGTACTAAAATCGTGGCAACTGCAACCGGCGGTTATATTTATACTTCAAGCGATTCAGGGGCAACTTGGATAGAACGTACAGCTGCGGGTTCAAGACAGTGGGGTGCGATCGCTTCAAATGCCGACGGCACTAAACTTGTTGCTGGTGTTGGAATATTTTCAGGGCCAGGCTCGATCTACACCTCTACCGATTCTGGTGCAACTTGGACAGAGCGCACGTCAGCGGGCTCAAGAGTGTGGGTGGATATTGCTTCAAGTGCTGACGGCACTAAATTATCTGCAATTCCTTATGCGTTCAATGAATATGTTTATACCTCAACCGACTCAGGGGCAACTTGGACACAACGCACAACTGCGGGTGCAAGAACCTGGAGCTCAATTACATCTAGCGCTGACGGTACCAAGCTGGCAGCAAGTCACGGTGGAAAGGTTATTGGCAACGGTAGTTATGGTGCAAATGGGTATATTTACACCTCTACCGACTCAGGAGCAACTTGGACGCAGCGCACAGCTTCGGGTGTAAGACAATGGAGTTCTTTAGCATTTAATGATGACGGTACGAAGCTTGTTGCAAGTGTTAGGAGTGGGTATATTTACACCTCAACCGACTCAGGGGCAACTTGGACACAACGCACATCTATAGGTTCTCAGGGTTGGCTAGCGGTTGCTTCAAGCGCGGATGGTCTTAAGCTTGCAGCAGCGACTGAGGAATGGTCCTCGAATGGAGCAATCTATACATCTACAAATTACGGTGCGACATGGGCGGAACATACTGTCGAAGGTGTGCAATCATGGGGATCTTCAGCCATGAGCGCTGACGGGACAAAGCGAGTTGCTTCGAACTATAGTGGTTCAATTTATACTTCTACTAATTCTGGCATTACCTGGACAGAACGTATTTCTGACGAATCTTATGACTGGGTGTCGGTAGCATCTAGCGCTGATGGTGTAAAACTTTTAGCCGCAGACTATGACGGCTATATCTATACGTCATCTGACTCTGGCATTACCTGGACAGAGCGTACTTCGTCTGGAATAAAGCACTGGTCAATGGCAGTGTCTAATACCGACGGAGCAAAACTCGTAGCCCTGGACTTTAATGGCTATATCTATACCTCAACTAACGCTGGCATTACCTGGACAGAGCAAACTTCATCTGGAATAAAGCAGTGGGCGTCTGCAGCTATAAGTGCGGATGGATCTGTAATAATCGCAAGTAGTTATACTGACGGCCTTTGGCATTCTACGAACTCAGGCAGCACATGGACTAAAATTAACATCGGGGCGGCAGAGAGTACGTGGTATGATGTTGCAATTAGTTCAGATGCAAAAACCCTCGTAGCGGTTGATGCTGATGAAGGACCTGATGTTGACGGCGGGTACGTGTATGTCTCGCACGATGCTGGCCAAACATGGACGGCTGCAAGCGGGCTCGGTAGACAGGAGTGGAAAGACTTTGGTGGCAATGGTGCGACTGTTTCAGCGGATGGAAAAAGAATAGCCATTGTTGATGCTGATGGCGTCACCTCAAATAACTGGAACGGCGGATTTATTTATACTTCACTCGACGGGGGTATAACTTGGGTCGAGAACAGAGCTCCTCAGGGAGGTGAGTGGACGAGTATCGCTATGTCAGCGGATGGTGCGCAGATTACGGCAACTTCAGACTGGTATAATGCTGGCATTCATACTGCAGTTCTTACTCAGCCAACCCTTGAATTCACACCCTCTGAAAACCCTGCTGACGACCCAATAGTCCCAACTTCAACTAACCCAGCAGCACCGCAAACTATTACCCAAACACAGCCAACCTTTACTGGCGTAACCTATCCAAATAGCCCCGTCACTGTTACGGTTCACTCTGATCCAATTACGTGTTCAACCGTTTCAGATGCTCAGGGTAATTGGTCTTGTACACTTCCCGCGAGCATTCCTCCGGGTAATCATACGGTTATTATTGAGCTTACAAATTCAGCCAATAACCAAACAGAACTTATTGGTCCGTTTTACGTGCAGGTGTTAGGTGCTACTACGGTCACGAGCACTACACCATTAGCACCAAATACCGGTATCCGGCCAAAGCTAAAAGCACCGTACCTCATTTGACGCACACAAGCATAACCCCTATAGTTAAGCGCAATAACCTATGAATATTCCAGCATCCATTCATCAATCGAGAAACCGAGTAATTCGGTTTACATTAGTGATTATTTTAGCCGTCTCTCTTGTTGTTCCTGCACTAAGTTCAATCCTATTAAGTAGTTCAGCAAATGCATTGGTAGGGGAGTATGAATGGAATAAAGTTGAAGGTGCGGATAAAGGTTTTGTTGGGGATTCTAGTTATTGGAGGAACGTCACTTCAAGCACGGATGGTACAAAACTCGCAGCAACTGTAGCTGGAGGCTTTATTTATACATCCGCCGATTCGGGTGCAACTTGGGTTGAACGGACAACTTCTGGCTCCAGAGGATGGCAATCTTTGGCTTCAAGCGCGGATGGTACAAAGCTCGTAGCTGCAGTTAACGGAGGCTTCATCTACACCTCCACCGACTCAGGAGCAACTTGGGTTGAACGGACAACTTCTGGCTCTCGACCATGGGAATCTGTTGCTTCTAATGCAAACGGTACTAAGTTGGTTGCTGGTACCTGGGGAGGCTATATGTATACTTCTTTAGATTCAGGAGCAACTTGGGTGCAGCAAACGAGTCTGGGTACCTCGGGGTGGTATTCAATGGCTTTAAGCACGGACGGTACAAAGATAGCCGTCGGGTCTAGCCAATATATTTATACCTCCACTGACTCCGGTGTGACCTGGACTCAGCGCTCTAGCGCCGGTGAAGCTCACTGGAAATCAATTGCATCCAGTGCTGATGGCACTAAACTATCCGCTGTACGTAGTGGTGGCTTCATTTATACCTCCACCGACTCGGGCGTAACTTGGACTCAGCGCACCGCCTCAACTTCACAATTCTGGCGTTCAATTACTTCAAGTGCAGATGGCACAAAGCTCGCAGCTATAATCTACGGAGATTCTGTATATACCTCAACGGATGCCGGGGCTACATGGCAAACTCGAATAGTTCCTGCATCTGATGATAGGCATACAATAGTGAGCTCGGCTGATGGCAATAGGTTAACTATGGCCGTTTGGAGTGAGTCTATCTTCACTTCAGATGATGCCGGGGTACATTGGGTCGAAAGGACAACTACCGGCGCCCAAAGATGGCATACTGTCGCTTCAAGCGCAGACGGCACCAAGCTTGCTGCTGTTGATTCAGGGGGATCGATTTATACGTCTACGGATTCTGGGGTATCTTGGGTGGTGCGTTCATCTGCCGGATATCGTGTCTGGTGCTCAATCGCTTCAAGTGCAGATGGTACTAAACTCGTTGCAATAGCTGATGGGGGCTTTATTTATACCTCTAACGACTCGGGAGTAACTTGGTCAGAGAGAGCTGGTGCTGGCTCACGAGCTTGGAATACAGTTTCCTCAAGTGCTGACGGATCAAAAATCTTGGCTGGTACTTGGCAAGAGGGCTTGGCCCAATCGATCGATTATGGGGCAACATGGAGTGAGGTTACTTCGATAGGAAACCCAGATAGTCTTTGGTCTGGTGTGGCGGTCAGCACAGACGGAACGACATTCATAGCAGCAGATACTTATGGTGTAGATGAAAATGGAGGATATCTTTATGTAAGTCACAACTCGGGAGCGACCTGGATACAGCAGACCAGCTTAGGCGCCAGGTATTGGAATGACTATGGACCTAGTGGGGTTAGTACTTCAAGTGATGGAGAAACAATTTTAGTGAATACTACGTACGATAATGCTACTGACTGGAACCCAGGTACCCTACTCTTAACGCATGACGGCGGTGCGACGTGGAATACAGTTGCGGGTGTTGAAAATCAATATTGGGTGAGTGTAAGCGTTAGCTCAGACGGCACGAGATTGGTCGCCACGAGCGACAATGGTAGCACCAGCTCTATATATATCTCTCTCGATGGAGGAATTACTTGGCAAGATCAAACACCAGACGGCCTTAGCTTTAACTATTCAGTAAGCAACGCTGCTAATGGGAATAAATTATTTATTCCCGAATGGCGCGGTGGAATTTATATTGCAACTCTCACGCAGCCAACCCTTGAATTCACACCCTCTGAAAACCCTGCTGACGACCCAATAGTCCCAACTTCAACTAACCCAGCAGCACCGCAAACTATTACCCAAACACAGCCAACCTTTACTGGCGTAACCTATCCAAATAGCCCCGTCACTGTTACGGTTCACTCTGATCCAATTACGTGTTCAACCGTTTCAGATGCTCAAGGAAATTGGTCGTGTACGTTACCTGCGAGTATTCCAGCAGGTAACCACACAGTTGTCATTGAGTTAACGAATGCAACCAATAACCAAACAGAGACTCTTGGCCCTTATTACGTACAGGTACTAGGCGACAGTACGACTATCACGAATACCACACCCTTCGCGCCAAACACCGGTATTCGACCTCAAACAAATACCCCACTTCTTATAAGCGGGGTATTCACGGGTCTTGCTATGGCTAGCGTACTAACCGTTACTGCTACTCGAATTACTTCGAAACGTTAAACCTAAATTCAACCACATCCCCAGGGCGCATTACGTAATCGCGACCTTCTGTACGGAGTTTTCCGGCAGCTTTGGCGGCTTGTTCAGAACCGGCGCTTACTAAGTCGTCAAAATCAACAATGGCAGCGGCAATAAAGCCTTTTTCGAAATCGGTGTGGATAACACCAGCTGCTTGTGGGGCAGTGTAGCCTTCGTGGATTGTCCAGGCACGAACTTCTTTCGGTCCAGCTGTAAGGTAGCTTTGCAGGCCTAAGGTTTGGTAGGAAACCCGGGCGAGTTGAGATAGTCCAGATTCAGATACGTCATACGCACCAAGTAGTTCTTGGGCATCGGCATCCGTTAAGCCACGAAGTTCTTCTTCAAGCTTCGCACAAATGAATACGCTTAAAGCAGGGGACACAAGGTCGGCAAGTGCTTGTTTACGATCACTATCGCCAAGGGTGAATTCATCAACGTTGAACATATAAATAACCGGTTTTGCACTGAGCAGTTGGAGACTTTGGATAACTTCTTTGCTCACATCTTCAACTTCAACCGCCAACTTACCAGCTTCAAGTTCAGTTTGAAGCTTTTTTAGCTCTTCAATCTGGCCCTTAGCAAGAGGGTTTGTCTTTGCTTCACGTTCTAACTTAGGGATATGACGTTCGATAGATTGAAGGTCGGCAAGGATAAGCTCGGTGTTAATAACCTCAATATCTCGCTTAGGGTCAACCGAATTGCTCACGTGAATAACATCGTCATTAGCGAAGGCACGCACTACATGAACAATCGCATCACATTCGCGAATGTTAGCGAGGAACTTATTCCCAAGGCCTTCGCCTTTACTGGCACCAGCAACGAGGCCGGCAATATCAACAAAGGTAACGGTAGCAGGAATAACCTTGCTTGATGAATACATTTTTTTGAGCACGTTTAAGCGTTCATCAGGAACAGCAATAATTCCCGTGTTTGGCTCGATAGTCGCGAAAGGGTAGTTAGCTGCCAAAATATCATTGTCAGTAAGCGCATTGAATAGGGTTGATTTGCCGACATTTGGAAGGCCGACGATTCCAATGGTTAACATTTAACACAACCTGTTCTGACGTTGGAATTGGTAATAA
>JAZKFY010000006.1:0-38122 GCA_040386175.1 Patescibacteria group bacterium | reverse complement strand
TCAACAAGAAAAAACCTAAGAATAAGCAAAGGCAGGGTTAAGCATGGCTCGAATTTCTGGGGTAGTAATACCCGCTGAAAAGCAAGTTCAGATCGCTTTGACGTATATTTACGGCATCGGTCCGAAGTTTGCACGAGACGTCCTTGCGGCGGCCAATATTGAGCCGACCACTCGGGTGAAAGATCTCACCGAGGCTGAAGAACAACGACTACGTGAAATAATCGATCGTGATTATACCGTAGAAGGCGACCTCCAGCGTCTGGTAACAAACAACATTAAACGATTGAAAGATATCAACGCATACCGCGGACTTCGCCACAAGGCTGGTTTGCCGGTTAACGGTCAACGTACTCGTACGAATGCACGAACTCGTAAGGGTCGCGCGATCGCCGTTGGTGGATCTCAACCTAAATCAGCAAGTAAGACCTAGGAAAGGAACAAAATGGCAGATTCAACTTCAACTAAGAAGAAGCAAAAGCGATCAGTTCCTACTGGTCAATTGCACATTCAAGCAACCTTCAACAACACTATTATCAGTTTCTCTGATAAAAAAGGTAACGTTATCGCTCAAAGCAGCGCTGGCGCTACTGGTTTCCGTGGAAGTAAAAAGGGTACTGCATATGCAGCCCAAGTTGCCGCTGAAAAAGCATCAGAAACAGCTAAGGGCTACGGCTTAAAGTCAGTTGATGTATTTGTTAAAGGTGTTGGCCAAGGCCGTGACGCCGCTATTCGCGCGCTTAACAGTTTTGACATCACTATTGAAAGTATCAAAGAAGTGACTGGCGTACCTCACGGTGGCGTTCGTCCTCGAAAGGTACGTAGGGGTTAATTATGGCACGAGATGTCTCACCTATAGTTAAACAAAGCCGACGTGAAGGCTATGCTCTTCACCCTAAGGCTCATAAGGTTATGGCCCGCAAAAGCGGAATCCCAGGCCAACACGCAAACGGTCGTCAAGGCAAGCCTAGCTTGTACCTTACCCAATTACGTGAAAAACAAAAGGTTCGTCGTTTGTACGGTCTTTTGGAAAAGCAATTCGCTAAGCTAATGAACGAAGCAAGCCGTCAAGATGGCTTAACTGGTGAAAACCTCCTTCGTATGCTTGAGCAACGTCTTGACAACGCTGTATACCGCGCTGGTTTTGCTACTAGCCGTCGTGCTGCTCGTCAACTTGTTGGTCACGGCCACTTCATTCTAAATGGACGTCGTGTCGACATTCCATCAATCCGCCTTAAGGCTGGTGATGAGCTCGTTGTTCGCCCAAAGAGCGCTAAATCTGGTTACTTTACGCAACTAGATGAAGTTGTTAAGGGAAGCGTTCAAGGTCCACTTGGTTGGCTTAAAAGCGACGCTAAGAAAATGACCATTACAATTACCGGTGCTCCTACTCGTCAAGAAGCAGAGCCTGAGATTAACGAACAACTAATTGTTGAGTACTACTCACGATAATAAGGGTAAGGAGATTCATATATGTCAAAAGTTATTCACAACCCAGCACTTGCTAGCGTAGACGAAACGAGCGCTACTAGTGCATCATTCGTAATCGAACCTCTACAAGCTGGATACGGTAACACACTAGGTAACAGCCTTCGCCGCGTATTGCTTTCAAGCGTTAAGGGTGGAGCAATTGTTGCCTTCCGTATTGAAGGTGCAAGCCACGAATTCACTACTATTGAAGGTATCAAAGAAGATGTCGTTGACATCATGATCAACCTCAAAAGTGTACGTGTTAAAGTTACCAGCGACGAACCAGTAGAGCTTCGTATCGAGAAGAAGGGTGCCGGTACTATTACTGCTGCCGACATCAAGACAACTGCCGATGTTGAGATTGTTAACCCTAAGCAAATTATTGCTACTGTTGACGACCCAAAGAAGAATGTTGTTATCGACCTCGTTATTGAAGCTGGTCGTGGTTACCAAACTATCGAAGAATCAAGTGTAAACCGTCTTCACAGCGACATGATCGCTTTGGATGCAATCTTTACTCCTGTACTTCGTGTACGTTACAAGGTTGACTCAACTCGTGTTGGTCAAGAAACTAACCTTGATAAGCTCCAATTAAATGTTGAAACTGACGGCACACTAAGCCCACGTGAAGCATTTGAAGAAGCAGCTGCTATCTTGGTTAACCAATACACAGCTCTTGCTGGTAGCACAACTGTTGAAGCTGCACCTGCACTTGGACAAGATGTTATCGACGAAACTGGTGAGCTAAACACTCCAATTGAAGAGTTGAACCTAAGCGCCCGTACTGCTAACGCACTTATCAACAACGAAATCCGAACTGTTCGTGACCTAGTTACGCTTTCAGAACAAGATCTTCGTGAGTTGAAGGGCTTCGGTAGCAAAGCGCTTGATGAAGTCAAAGATAAATTGGCAGAATTGGACGTTTAGACATGCACCGACACGGATATCAAGGACGTAAATTTGGCCGCGAACGCGATCAACGCCGCGCACTCATTAAGGGTTTGGCAACAAGCCTCGTAGAGCACGGTAAAATTGAGACTACGCTTCCAAAAGCCAAAGAACTCGTCCGCTACATTGAAAAACTAATCACTAAGGCTAAAAAAGGTGACTTGGCGAATCGTCGTCGTGTTATCGCTGGTCTAAGCACTCAAGCTGCTGCAAACCGTCTTGTAGACGTAATTGCACCACAGCTTACTGGTCGCACAAGTGGACACGTTCGTGTTGAACGAACTCGTATCCGCCTAGGTGACGGTGCTCAGCTAGCTACTATTGCCTTCGTTGATGAGATCAACGAAGTTGCTGCGCCAGCTAAGGTTGAAAAACCTGCTGCTGCTAAGCCTGCAACAAAGAAGCCAGCTGCTAAAGTAGCTGCAAAGGAGACAAAATAATGGTAAACGCTAAAACTTTTAGTCAAAAAACTGCTGACATTTCTCGTGAGTGGTACATTATTGATGCTTCAAGCGCACCGATGGGTCGTGTTTCAACTCAAATTGCAAACCTTCTTATTGGTAAATCAAAACCAACTTACACACCTCACATCGACAATGGTGACTACGTTGTAGTTATCAATGCCGCTAAGACTGTTGTAACTGGTGCCAAGGAAATCGATAAGGTCTACTACCGACACAGTGGTTTCCCTGGTTCACTTAAAGAACGAACTGTAAAAGAAGTGCGTGAGCGTTCTCCAGAACGTTTGATCGAAGCTGCTGTAAAGGGTATGCTTCCTAAGAACAAGCTTTCAAGCGACCGTATGGCTCGTTTGCGAATCTTTGCTGGTGAAGATCACACTCACACTGCACAAACTCCAAAGAAAGTTGAGCTAAAGTAATATGGCTGAATCTACATACTTCTACGGACTTGGACGACGCAAGAGTGCAACTGCACGAGCTCGCCTATACAAGGGCAAGGGAAACATTACTATTAACGAGAAGCCTGCGGCTGAATACCTTGATGGTAACAAGACGCACCTCGCTGAAGTAACTGACCCACTTGCACTCGTTGGCAAGCAAAAAGACTTCGACGTGACTATTCGCGTTGCTGGTGGCGGTACTGCAGGACAAGTTGATGCTATCAAATTAGCGATCGCTAAAGCATTAACCCTTGCACACTCAGACCTACGTTCAACTCTTAAGAAGGCTGACCTACTTAAGCGCGATTCTCGCGAAAAAGAACGCAAGAAATATGGTCTTCGTTCTGCTCGTAAGCGCGAACAATTCTCAAAGCGTTAATTCGTTTATCGAGAAAAGCAAGTATACCCGGTATTTGCCGGGTATTTTGTTGCTATAATGGACACAGTTAAGAATAAATTAAATAGACGAGGAGTCTTTCATGGCAAAAGCCGCAACTGGTGCAGTATCTGAAGTACTCGGGATTCTTCGTCAATTTGAAGTAGCCGGAGAGTTAACGCCACGAGCGGGTGTTTCACACATTCGTGAACTTAGCTTTAGGCCGGGAAAGCGAATTATCGCTTTTATCTTTGAACGTGTGCCTTATTATATTATTTTTGATGCCGTTGCTGATGACGATACTTCGTATCTTCTTGAGCAAATTCACCAAGATAAGCCAGGAATTAAAGGACGGTTTGTTCGTAACCCTCACGACGATACGGCTACTCTCGGGCTTCGTTTCAAGTTTAAAGATATTTATTTATTTGAAGTACGATCTGAAAAAGTTCGTCTCGACATCGAGCTTACACGTCGTTACCCTGAATTTACTCGCAGTACGATCCAAAAGTATATTAAAGCTGGGTTTGTACAAGTAAATGGTGAAGTGATTGAAAAGAATAAGTTTGATGTGACCGAACATGACGATATTGCCGTTGTTCCACCTGCTAAAACTGATTTCTCTGGGCAAGAACTCCCAATTATTTACATTGATGATAATGTGATTGTTGTTAATAAACCCGCTGGCGTGCTGACTCATAGTAAAGGCGCATTAAACGACGAGTTTACTGTTGCTGATTTCTTTAGGCGCTATACAACGAACGGCCTAGAAACTTCTCGTCCGGGTATTGTGCACCGCCTCGACCGCGATACAAGCGGCGTAATTATTGGCGCCCGTAATGATGAAACAGCTTTAATGCTGAAGAAGCAATTTGCTGACCGCACAACCAAAAAGCATTACACAGCCATTGTTGATGGCACTCCTAAGCTTGATGAAGCGATTATAGACCTTCCTATTGGTCGAAACCCGTCTTCGCCGAGTATGTTCCGTGTAGACCCTTCAGGAAAGGCTGCAATCACTAAGTATGAAGTGCTTGAGGGTGATGATTCGCAATCTATCGTTGCATTGCACCCTAAAACAGGTCGTACGCACCAACTTCGTGTTCATATGGCATATATTAACTCTCCAATTTCAGGAGATAGGATTTATGGAGATGTCAAAACAGCTCCACGCCTTATGCTTCACGCAAATAGCCTTGAATTAACAATTCCAACCTCACAACGAAAAACATTTAACGCACCACTTCCAAAAGTCTTCAGCGATCGTTTCCCCGGAGTAGTTCGTGACTAAGATGGTGTTTCACCCGGCCACAGAGTTACAGCTTGAAAGCTATGCCTCTCGATTGCCGGGCGCACTCCTTATAACTGGGCCTGAAGGGATTGGACTAACGTCAGCATCACGGTTTGTTTCAAGTAAATCAAAGGCCGTTACCTATACTGTCTTTCCTGAAAAAGACGAAAAACCAGATATTGAAAAGGGAACGATTACTGTTGATAGTATCCGTCGACTGTATGATCTTACGAAGACTATTGAACCCAATGGCCGCGTAGTAGTCATTGATTACGCTGAACGTATGGCAAAGCCAGCCCAAAATGCCTTTTTGAAACTACTCGAAGAGCCAAGCGAGGGTACGCATTTTATATTGTTAACACATCAACCAGAGTTATTGCTTCCAACAATTCTTTCTCGTGTGCAACGACTTGATCTACGGTCTATTACAAAGGAACAATCAGAAGAGTTACTTGATAGCCTAAAAGTACGAGATGATCGCCAAAAAGCCCAACTACTGTTTATTGCGGGAGGCTTGCCTGCCGAACTTACTCGTTTAGTGACTGATGCGACGTATTTTGAACACCGTTCGGGAATTATTAAAGATGCGCGTGAATATGTAATTGGAAATGCTTACAGTCGGTTGTTGATTGCCAAGAAGTACAAAGATAATCGTGCGCAAGCATTAACTATGATTGCTGATGCAATGAGGCTTTTACAGAACACCCTCGTAAATGGTGGTGACGCATCAAGCATTGCAACCATTACTCAACTTGAAGAAGTGTATGGCCGTATTCAGGGCAATGGAAACATTCGTTTGCAGTTGGCGTCAATCTAAATATGGTATACTAAGTATTAATGTTAGGACTCCTAATTATAGTATTGCTAGGTACTTGGGCGCTGTATCAAAAACAGACCGTTGGTGAAGTGTCGAGCGATCTAACCTCTAAACTCTCAGACAAGTTGGATCAACTTTGGTCTATTGCTCAGACATCTCTTCAAGAACGTAAATATCTTCGTGCTGAAAAAGCATTACTTACAATTCTTCGGGTTGATGAACGCAATGCTAGTGCATATAACCGATTAGGAATCCTTTACTCGAAACAGCAACAATTCAAAGAAGCGATTGAATGTTTTGAAATTGCACAAAGCCTTGAGCCAAGTGCGAGTAGCCTTCATAACGTAGGGTTGATCTACTTCGAAACTCAAAGCTACGACAAAGCCGCTTTGGCTTTCGAACAAGCACTCGCTATGGATAGCGACCTTCCGGCTCGTCACATTGCTTACGCTAAGGTTCAAGAAAAACTTGGAAACGACCGCAAGATGATTGACTCACTCGAGAAGGCAGTTGAACTTGATCCTATTCCTCAGACATTGAGTATCCTTGCAGACGCTTACCAACGAGTAGGTGATACTGAACTTGCTACCGAACTTCGCGAACGAGCAAAGAAGATGATTGTCCCTCAGTCACAGAACAAAGTTCGTCAACCTCGCCGCGTTGTAATGTAGTATAGTAGCCTTATGACTACTCAACTTGCTGAATCTACACCTTATACAAAAGCAGCTTCATTACTAAAGACTGAAGCAATTTTAGCAATTGTATTTGGATCGATTGGAATTATTGTTTCGTTTGCACTGGTTGCTCTTTATATCCTAGTAACTGAATCAGGCATTAGTCTTACTCAAGAAGAATCAATTGAAATGTTCTTTTACGGGATTATCACTCCGATATTCTTATTTGTATCGCATATTTACCTCATCATTTCGGGAACGGTTTTATTGCAGAACCCAACTCCTAAACTGGCAAAGGTATTAAGTATTATCAATATTGTCATTGGTGCCCTTTGGAATCTTGTGTTGCTCATCTTCGCTATTTTGTACATTGCTCAATCAGCTGAATACGAAAAAGGCTATAAGCCAAAAAAATAAATAAAAAACCTCACGTACAGTGAGGAATTTTATTTGGTGCTGGAAGTAGGACTCGAACCTACGGAGCCTTACGGCGGGAGATTTACAGTCTCCTGTGATTGCCACTACACGATTCCAGCATGTCCAAGATATAGCAACGAAACTATCATTAATATATCTTGGAGCCGCCTTACGGATTCGAACCGTAGACCTGCTGTTTACAAAACAGCTGCTCTAACCAGCTGAGCTAAGGCGGCACATGAACTATTTTATCACATTTTTACCCCGTGGCTAGGCTTTTCGAGGTATAATTATAGTAATGACAATGAAAAAACTCCCTATAGTGTCGGCGAAGTTCGACAAAATTATTGGTGGCGGCCAATCACTCGCAACTCTTGATACCGGTAAGAAGCTTTTCGCATGGGGTGTATTACCAGATGAAGAAGCAAATATACAGGTAACAAAAAAGAAATCGAGCTTTGTTGAAGGTGTCGTAACTGAAGTATTAAAAGCCAGTAAAGACCGTGTTGAACCGCGTGACCCTGAAAGCTATTTATCAACAAGCCCATGGCAAATTATGACTATGGATGCCGAGCAACACTATAAAGCAGCCCTCATTGTTGAAGCTTTTGAGCTTCACTCTGTTGTACTTCCAAATGCTGTCGAAGTATTTACCGATGGGCGTGAATTCGAGTATCGTAATAAAATTGAGTTCAGCTTTTGGTTTGAAACCGACACTCAGCAGCTTTCATTGGCATTCTTTAGGCGTGGTACGCACGGTAAGATCTCTGTTAAGGGTACGAGCCTTGCTTCACCGGCAATTAACACTAAGGCACAGGAAGTTCTAGCGGTCCTTAATGAGATGCATATCATTGGCCGTGCATTAAAAACACTCCTTATTCGATCAAGCGCAAACGGTGACGTTGCTTGGCAGCTTTATGTGAAGGATCCTGAATTCTTGCATAACGATTTTATTGCTCATTTTCCGAATGACGAGAGGGGAGAAGTTATTTTCTCAAACCCACTCAGTCCAGCTAGTGTGATTACTGAGCGACTTACGGCACAAACACTTCCTCTTACTGATACTATCCTTGGCACTCCGTTTAACTACGCAACCGAAGGCTTCTTCCAGATTAATCTGCCTATTTACGAGCAAGCTTTGAAAGACATGCAAGCCTTTATTCCCGCAGACAAACCCGTTCTCGACTTATATAGTGGCGTTGGTACTATCGGACTTACTATTGGTGGTGATGATGTGACGCTTGTTGAGCTTAACAAAGATGCCGTACGCGAAATGAAGCGCAATATCAAAGACCTCGACAGGAAGGCAGAAGCTGTCCTAGCTGCGAGCGAAGATGTTCTTGATTACATTACCGACGACAAAACAATCATTCTTGACCCACCACGTGCTGGTTTGCACGATGATGTCACTGAACGTCTTCTCGAAGCTCAACCTAAGCGAATTGTGTATTTGTCATGTAATCCAGTCACTCAAGCTCGTGATGTGGCTAAATTGGCTGAAAAGTACAATGTCGTGTCGCATAAAGGCTATAACTTCTTCCCACGCACACCACACATCGAACATCTAGTTGTACTCGACTTGCGCTAAGTTTGAAGCTACTATGTGATTTTGCGGTCGCATACAAGATACATACAAAATACATACATAATTTGTATGTAAGCTAAAAATATACATACCCACTACCGTAGGCCTCATAAAAATGGTAGAATAATTCGAGTGCCGCGATAGCTCGTTGATTGTGAGTAGAGCGCGTGCGCATGGCAGAGATGCCGCGATAGCTCAGTTGGTAGAGCGCATCCATGGTAAGGATGAGGTCCAGGGTTCAAATCCCTGTCGTGGCTCCATATTCGATATTTTAAGAGTCAATCGGCTCTTATTTTTTATGGTCGAATAATTCAAACTTCTTATTGTTTTAACCATTACCATAAGCTATTCTTAAGTAAAAGGAAGAGGTGTATGGGATTATTCTGGTTTATAGTTGCAGTGGTGTTTTTCTTGTTATGGATTACTAACAACTCAGCTCTTAAAAAGTTAAATAAAGAAAATTACGAAAATGGGTACCTCCAGGGAAGAAATGACCTGGCTGCTTCTATTCGAGATGTACTAAAAAAGAAATCATCGACTCCAGCTGGTATAAAGAAAATTATTGACGGTGAAATTGAAACGTTTGAAGAACGGGTCGCTGTTGCGGAGGCCGCACCTCAAGACGTTGAGGTGACAGATTTCACAGAGTACAGTCAGATGAACGCGTCTATTACACCAGCAGCCTCTTACGTTTCACCAACGCCTGCTCCTAGCCGAACGAAGAAGCAAGATACTGAACGAAATATGAATGTTCTTCTATATATGGCCAGCTTTCTTATTGTTGCTGCCGCTGCAGCCTTTATCGCAACGAGCACACCTCCGTTAGTTCGATTAACAGGTCTATGGCTTGTCATCGTTGCTTTCTACGGTACGGGACTTATTTTGCATACTAAGGTGCCATATCTTCGTCCAGCTGCAACAGCTTTCATAGGCACAGGGCTTGCCTTGGTTCCATTTGCTGGAGTTGCCTTGTCTCAGCTTGGTGGGCTTTCCGGAGGATGGTCGTGGTTTATTACTTCGGCGATTGGAATAGTAAGTTACTTTATCGCCGCCCTAAGGCTTAAGAGTCAGGTAGTAAGTTACCTCACAATTGCATTTACACTATCATTAGCCGCTTCAAGCGTCGCGACATTTAGCGGACCTATGGTATTGTACTTTGTCGTGCTTATTGTTGTTTCGCTTTTATTTCATATACTTGCGCGAGTCGATGCCAAGTGGATTCCAGAATTATTCAAACTACCTGTATCTCAAACAGGCCAGTTACTTACACCCGTAACGCTCCTGGCAAGCTTACTTGCGTATGACTCAATGACGCTTGTTTCATACCAGATCGTTTTTTGGGTAGCTAGCCTTTACTATCTCGTTTTATGGCTGACGGAGCGTACTATTGGGTATGAAACTGCAACGAGAATCCTTGTATCGATCTCGGCATTTGTTTCCACGATGTATTTCTACGAAGATAATGCCACTGCACTCCAGTTTTGTTTCTTGGCCGTTGCCCTCATCCAGTCGGTATATAGCATCTTGAGGGTGAAACTGATTGATAAAACAAGCCGATTTACTGAAACGAGTTGGCTCGCAATCATCATCATGAGCCTCATTATTACCTTACCAATATGGATTGCTTCTGACATTGCGCAGCTGGGAATTATCATTCAAACAAGTGTGATATTCGTGATTAGTGGCGCATCCTCATATAGATTCCGTAACATCTTCTTTGCAATTCCTACTTTAGTCGCATCAGTTATATTGCCATTTGCAATCGGTCGATGGCCGACAAACGTACTATTTACCATGGAAATGATAACTTGGATATTCCTTGCTGGTGGTGCGTTGGTGACTGTTGCAATCTCGTATCTTGTAAGAAATCGTTCATCCACATTACGAGGATTCGTGATGGCTTCATTCTGGGTTTACATATCAATAGCATTCTTTGCTTCATTCGGCCAGCTTTCTTCATTAGCATATATTCTATCAACGACAGGTATTGCAGCTACATTACTCATCGCTTCTTACGTCTTTAGGCAGTGGTGGGTTGAGCTACCGGCACTGATTTTAGTGATACCAATTATCAATCTTTCGCTTAACGAGATTAATTCTCCGGTTGAATGGATAAATGTTATGACGATCGGACTGTCTGTCTGTATCTATTCAATTGCTTTGTTGACTCATCATTTCACTGCCCAAACAAGAAGAAGGAACATGGCAACAATTGCCATAGTAGCTATCGGAATTGGCCTCGTTTACAGTTTCGGAGCGCCAGATTATGTAGAGCGGACCGTTTTCTTCCTCGCGTTATTTTATACAGTGCTTGGGCTTGTGTTACGACACCTTGTCACTTCTAAGGTGCTACAAGGTTTGTTTAACGTTACCTATGCGGTATACCCATTACTCGTAATATTGTTTGCATCCGGACTAGGTCTTGGTTGGGTAGTTATAGCACTTCTATTTACTGCTGCAATATATTGGTTGGCTTCATATGTTCAAAAAGTGGCAACTATTACAGTATTCGGAAACCTTGCCTTCATTGCGGCTGTTGCGTCGCTTTGGCTATGGATGAAGCTCGACAGTGCCTGGTTCTTCTTTGGAGTAGCATGTTATACGAGTGTTGTATTCTATATAGCTTCACTCATTCATACCATTGTGAATGTAGATTCGAAACGGCGATATATTCATCTAACATTTGTTTGGATATTGTTAGGTATCGTGACAGTGTTCAATTTTGCATCAATAGGTGATTATGGATATGCGGCAGCCGGTACGCTACTGGCTATAGCAGGAACGATGATCGTTGAAGGAATTGTTAGTAAGCGTAATGGCCTTGTTGAAATGGCTATATATGTTGCAACCTTTGCTTTGCAGCGCATTGTCGGTCTGTCTATCCCTGAGGTTAATATAGCGTTGTATGGTCACTGGTGGGCGTTAATTATATTCTTAGTTGCATTCTGGCGAAGAGGTGAGTCGTTTAATACTCACTTGGCTGTCGCCATGGCATTTGTTACGGGTAGCACTGGTATTATGGCGCTCACTGAGGGTGGAGAATATCAACTACTCTTCTTGATTGAACATATTGCCTTACTTGTTACTGGAGCGCTATTGAGGGTTTCATGGGCGCTATGGTGGGGCCTTATAGCCAGCATCTTGGCCGTTGTGTACTTCTTGCGTTCGTCGTTATTCCTTTCGCTATTGTTCTTAGGCCTCACATTGCTGGGTATCGTTATCTGGCGTTTGGTTCGAACCCATCAGAAGTAATGCTAAGATAGCTTGATTTTCTTGGTATACTAACTATATGGCAACATTTAGTTTCGACATTATTTCCGATTACGACAAGGCAGAAATGAACAATGTTTTTGCGCTTGTCCAAAAAGACATCTCAAACCGATATGATTTTAAAAACACTCCAGCTGAAATTGACTGGCTCGCTGATAAGGCTGGGTTTAAGCTCATTGGGGCAAACGATTGGCAGATTGAAAGCATCACCGATATTGTACGCAAGAAACTTGTATCTCGTAATCAAAGCAGTAAGGTTCTTGACCTTACGAAGCCTATTGTTACGAGTAACCTAAAAGCATCACAAGAAGTGCCGTTTATTGCTGGATTATCTCAAGATAAGGCAAAGCAAATCACAAAAGTACTTCGTGAAGAAGTGCCAAAGGTAAAAGCGTTAATTCAGGGTGAAGAAGTACGTGTTACGAGTGGCAGCAAGGATGATTTACAGGCCGCAATGCGTATACTTGAATCGCAGGACTTTGACTTCCCACTACACTTTACAAACTTCCGATAATATTGCATTTTAAGCACTAATATGCTATAATATATTAATGACATTCTCTCCTGAGGTGTATATTATAGAATCACCTACTCCTCCAGAGAAAGAGGTTGCTTTTGAAGTCGCACAGCCACTTCAAAGAGACCATTTACAAGAGATTCGTAATCTTCTTAAAGCTTCCGACGAATTTGTGGCAAAGTACGAAGGTAAGGTTCTTGAAATAGCTGAAACAGTTACAAAAAGTATTGATGATCAAGAATTAGTAGAAGCGGTGTACCGCGTCGCAAAAAGGGTAGAAATCGCATTATTTCAATCAGGATCTATACCTGTTCCAGATGGCTATGTAGCGTTTCGTAACGCCAAGACTAATGCTACGTATGTTTCTCATGATCCTAGAATCCCATATGAAAACACAGCTGCATCTGAAGAAATTTTATCTGCACTTCGTGATGCCGGTTTGCATTCAATTCTTGAAGAAAACCAAAAAGAATCAAAATTTGAAGCCGCTGAGCTTATGGAGATAATTTTAAGTGCTTGGCGTCAATCGTCAGCTTATGCATTGTTAACTTCATTTGACTCTCCGGTCCAGACGACGGCCTCAGCTCCCTTGTCTCCATACTGGCGAAGCATACGGGAAGGCCAAATAGAGCAAGATATTAGAAGGAGACATGGTCTTTCCGCAGAAGAGACTTTGATTAATGGAAGCTTTGCACGACAAGAGCTCGTTCGTTCTTTACATTGGCTTGATGAAGAAGAGAACCCATTTGAAAAGAAAAAGGCCGAAGTGTCTGGGCTAGAGAGGTTAAAAAAATTCCTCTGGCCTTATTATCGAAAAGCGGTTGAACAATTGCATAGTTTTAACGGTGCACCTAGATATGAGCTCTTAGATGAGGAAATTCATATTGGTCAGTATGATAACGCTGCTATGCTAGTAAAAGACAATATGACGGGTGAAAATACTTTTCTTGATTTGGTTGAGTTGAACTGGGATGTGCCGTTTCATATACTAAAGGATTTTAGCACAGGCAGTGTTATTGGTGACAGTATGATTTATAGCCGTCTTACGCAGGCAACAGAAACCATTATGCAGGCAAAAAAAGGAAAAATTGTTGATTTAATTCACAAAAGCGAATCGGAATATATCGATGTCGAGGGAGATACTTGGACGGGACCGTACTTAAATTTATTGCAAAATGGGTCAAACGTAGCGGTAAACTCTGAGTACTTCGATTTTGAGGTAGGCGAAGTGATTAGCGATGAAGGCTTGAATGATCATGTAGTGTGGAATTACTATAGGTATAATCTAGAAAATGTTTTTTCTTCGGAATCTCGTATACATACAAAAAGTTCAATTGAACAACTGTCTCGCACGAATGTTGCCTCAGTCTTAGAAGTGGGAAATGTATCATTAAGAAGTCGGTTGATGACATCAAGGCGAAAAGATCTCGAACCAGGACTAGATGTCACAAGTGATTTTGATATGAAAATTACTATAAATGACTCTAGTTCTATTACTATTCCTGATTTATACGGATATGACCTTGTGGGTAAGGATGGAAATGCTTATTTATTTCGTCGTACTACCGATTCTGATCCTTACGATGACTGTACGGTGCAGATAGATGACGACAAGCGACTAGGCTTGGCAAATATATTTGCTGAAGCGGGGTTAGCTGCAATAGCGGATGATATCCGTTTATCAAAATACCTTACAGTAAGTGATTTAACTGATATTTTGAAATCGGGAAGTCAATATGTATACGATGAAGGCTATGCGCGTCATTCAGATTCTGATATCAGCACTATCGATGATATAAGCATGTTGGAGCATGATGGTATCCTGCAACTACAATGCACCGGTGCTGCTCAGGTATTAAGAGTAAGTCTCAATTATATATTCGGAGAAGGTAGCAGTAGCGTTCGAAGTGGATTTGTAGTAAATCCAGGTAGAGCTAGTGTGAACGCGGTTGGGCATATGCAAACAGCTTTTTCCCATCAAGGTTCGTTCTATATTTTAGATAGCACACCTATCGGCACTGGAAGTAGTCACCATAATTATGCACATTCAGCTGCTCGATACTTCAACACTGCCCGTGGCTATGAACCCTTGCATAGAGATCCTGTGCTTATGTCTGCTCCAATCGGTTCTGAAACTCAGTTACGACAGGCTTTTGAGTCTCCTCAGGATGTTTTAGCTGAAGCAGAAGAAGTTGATAGGAATAAAATAAGAAATGAGGCCATTTCTGAAATTCACGATACGATGAACACTCTTTTGGCTATTATTTTCTCGAGTAGAAATAACAATGAACTGTACAAAAAACTCGTTGAATTACCTGAACATGACGCTGCGCGAAGGTCTTTGTCGCTTGTGAAACAGGCAAAACGTAATGAAGCATTAGATATAGACTTGTTCACTAGCACAAATGACTATCTACAAAAACTTATCGATGCACCACAAGCTAAACGGGCGGTTGTTGGGGCTGATATATACGACGAGAATACATTATCACAACTCAGTAACCTTGTAAGACGTCTTGGGGAGTTAGATTGGACTTTCTAGGACTGCTCAACACCTTGTATTGTCTGTAAAATCTGCTATAATTGACCTCTGAAAGTCTTAACAGACAATAGAAATCATTTAAAGGAACTATATGGCAAAGAAGAACACAAAGCGCAAGTTGATCGGATTAGTTAGTGAATTGACTGGTCACCGTACGTACTACACTACAAAGAACACTCAAAACACTACTGAGAAAATCAGTCTTAAGAAATACGACCCTATCGCTCGTAAGCACGCACTATACACTGAAACTAAGAAGAACCTTGGTCGCAACGAAGTTAAAGCTCGTAAGGGTTAAGCTTCTTCTATCTCATCGAGCATTTCGGCTAGCCATAGACCAGATGCCAATGAAGTTTCCAACACCGTCTTTGTAAGGCGGTGTTGTGTTATATAAACGTATACTTTGCCGTTATGGAATTCGACTCCTTGTGGCCAGAATCGTGAGGAGATACCAACAACTATAGGTGATATAAGTAAGCGTTCGACGTCATGGGTGTGTGTGGTTCGGGCTAGAATTTGGTAACGCCCATGCAACTCGGAGCTGTGGTTTTGAAGCAACATAGTGTTAAGAGGCTGCAGATATGGTTGCACAGTGAAAAGTTTGTCGTATTCACCAGCTTCACGACCAGTAGGCGTTAAGAAGACATGTGGAACCTTATTGTGATGAAGGTCGATCTCTAATATACACCAGAGTTGCTCATGTGTTTTTGAGCCAACTTGGTAGCTATCGAACCTATCAACCATACGGAAATTATAGCCTTCATAGGTACCAACAATGTAGTCTGCGTCTATGTGGGTTAATGAAGCAGTGAAACCACGGATCGCATCGTAATCATCATCATGTTGATTAACGAGCCCGAAGTGTACAAAGCCCATTCTTTTGGCAAAACTTCTAAGCACTTTTGCGCGTGTACGGAGTTGTGGTGAAAAACGCCGTACCATATGACGAAAGGTGGCCACCCGTGCTGACATTACTTTCCTTTTCCGGCAAGGTCAATGAGCGTCGAGACGTATTCGGCATGTGACCACGTAAGGGGAGCAGGTGATACTAATTGACCATCAATAGGATCGATTTGCTCACCCATCATACCAGTTGGCATGGCGTGAGATTTAATCCAATCAAGAATGGTTATGGCATCTTCGGTTTTGCCAATCTCAATGTCGTACTGTGCTTGCCATAGGGTAGTAATATACCACCAGTTACCAGCAACACCTTGTTTTGTGCGTCGGTAATCATCATCTTCAGATCGAGGAAGGCCTGGGTGTTCGGGGGTTGTATTGAATTTAGTTCGAATAGTATCAATAGATGCTTTGACTTCAGGGCTATCTGTAGCGAAAAGGCCAAACATGAACGCGCTGTAAGTTGCTGAAACGTCGAGTACTGAATCGTATATAATTTCACCGTCTCGTACGTTAATACCACGGTGGAATATTTGGCGCTCTTCATTAAAGAGGTGCTTATGAGCGGCTGCTTGAATATCATCAGCGGCAGTACGCCATTTTACTGAGCTTGCTTCTTCGCCGGCTACAATAGCTAGCTCAGAGGCTGCAATAAGCGCTCCGTAGGTAACAGCAGTCGTGTAGGTACTTGTAGAGAAGGTTTGCTCCCAGAGGTCATAGCTTGGCTTAGGAAGCCCGCTGGTTTCATCAACATATTCTGCCATCCAGTCAGCCATCGGTTTAATCATCGAGTGGTAGAAATCACGAATGAGCGAACTATCTTTACTGAGTTGGTAGAATTGCACAAATACAAATAGCACTAAAGCAGTTTCATCTTCTTGAATAGGAGGAGCGATCGTACCATCAGCGTGAACATATGGGTGCCAACTGCTACCAAGTGCGCCATCTGCACGGTATTTGTGCATCAAGTATCCATTTGGATGAAGGCCGCGTTGGCAGAATTCAAAGAAACGGTACGCTTCTTGGTAGTAACCAAGGCGAATGAGTGGCCAGATAGTGTTTGCTCCATCGCGTGGCCATGAGTATCCGTAGGCGTCACGAGAATAGTTCAGCATTGTACTGTCGGTACTGGCAATAACAGCTCCACGCTTATCAATTTGGGATTTAATAATCATGAGGCTATCAACAAATAGTTGTTGGTGATCCTCAGGAAGTTGAGCAGCAAAATCAATACCCGGCTTTAGCCATTTGTGCCACCAATCGGCAGTTTTATGAATACGCGCATCAACACCTTGTTCTTGCACCTGTTTGTGAATATACAGTGCTTCTCGGTTGCTCATTCCGGCACTAATCCAGTAATGAACTCGCTCAGATGAGTGTGGTTCAAGTTGAAGGGCGAATCGAAGAATAGAGTCTACACGGCCGTGTTCTACAACGTTTCCGCCTAGTTCGCCATCTTCAGCATCGCGGTATGAGCCCTCGTGGTTCTCGATACCAAATAGCCCAATTGTGTGTTGATCGAATGGCTTGCCGTTGTGGGTACCAGAAATAACGAATGCACGTCGCCCACGGTAGTGAAGAACCGCATGGCTATCAGGTAAGTACTGAGCAGTATCGGTGTTACTTCGTGAATCACCAATTGCAAACGCTTGATACATAAATAAACGAATTTCACGAGCTTGGTCGGAGTTATTAATAACATGGATGTTACGCATGAACACGCTCATCTCGGCATCAACGGTATCGTCGAACTCAAGCATTATACCCAAAGCTTCGTTACGAGCGAGGGTGTGACCAATAAGTGAGCTGTGAGGATAGTGATGACTAAAGGTCCAGCTTTCGTCATCAGTCCAACTTAATACACCGTCAACCCATACGCCAACTTTGTGACGTAACGAAGGTCCGGCTGCGTGGTTTTCGAAGCCAACATAAGGGTAGAAGAAATCGTGCACAACCCCGTATTTATTAAGGCCAACATGAAGTTCACCGTTGCTTAGTACAATCGGTCTAGCCACTTAAGCCTCCAGTGCGGTGGGTTTCGTGTAATCGCCAACGAACATCTCGGACTGCATTAATGTAATACAAGAAGGCGTCGTACGGAGAATCGTATGGGCTAAAGTAAGCGTGTACATCTCCATCTGTGAACCATTTCGTACACATGTAGTAGGCGTGGTCAGAAGTTTGAAGTTTACGCCAATCAGCAATTAAGGTTTCATCTTGAGTGCGAATAACGTCGTTTTCAAGTGAATAAATGTGTTTCATAGCTTCGTGTTGCATGCTGTTGCCAAGCCAAGCAGTAAGGTCGCGTTCACTGTCTGCCCAAGTAACGGTATTAGGCATGCTAATTACGCCAGCTGGTTCGTTAGCAGCGATTGCTTCAGAAGCAGTATAGAAGGTATTATTCTCATCTTTGAGCCAACGATCGACGAATTCTTCGAAGAAAGTAAAGATACCCGTATCTTCCCATTGGTGTTCACCGAAAGTTTCATAGTCCATGAATAAGTTAATAAGTGGTTGATCCTGGATTGATGATTCAAGCCAAGAATTGTACTTATCAACGGTGAGTGGCCATTCTTGCCATGCACGGTTACTAAAACGGAAGGCAAGGTCGTCACTAAGGCGATAGTTTTTTAGAAGAAGGGCGATGTTTTCGGTGCCTTCAGGTTTGTATACAAAGTTAGGGCTGCGCCAGTCAAGAATTGGATCCCAACCTTCAGCTAAAATACCCTTAAAGCCGTATGTATCTGCCCATTGGGCAAGTTCATCGTTGTATGCAAGCTCTGTGTTACGGAATACGCTGGTTTCAACACCAAATAATTCACGAATTTTAGTTTTGTGCGCTTCAACTTGGCGCTCGAACTCAGTTCGGCTGTAGAAAAATGCCAAAGAGTGGTAATACGTTTCAGCAACGATCTCGACCTGGCCAGTTGCCACAAGACGTTTGAAACTTTCCATGACATCTGGAGTCCATTGTTTAGCTTGTTCAATGAAAGTACCAGTAATACTTAATGAAACTTTAAACTCTGGGTGGGCATGAAGCAGCTTTTCAAGCAGCGCATTCATTGGCCGATACGACTTATTCGCAACCTTATTAAAAATCTTTTCATTATTTCGGTTACTTTGAGGGTCGGGATCGTTAAAGTAGTTGTGATCAGATGAAGTCTCGAAGACACTATAATCACGCACACGGAACGGTTGGTGGACGTGTAGATAAAGAGTTATACCGCGTTTGCTCATGCAAATACCTCTACTCGTGTTGCCGATGTGTACTGAGCCATGCACTTTTTGGCAACATCGTGCCATGAAAGTTTCGTGTACTCGTTAGTAACATTTTTACGAAGTGAATCTTTCAATGCTGGAGATGTAGCAATACCAACTAATTGGTCAGCAAGACGGTCGGTATCCCAGAAGTCATAACGGAAAACACTATTCAATACTTCACCAACACCAGATTGGCGCGTAACAATAAGTGCGTTGTCGTGGTGTGCTGCCTCTAGTGCAGTGAGGCCAAACGGTTCACTGATTGAGCTAAGGACGAATACGTCAGATACACTGTAGGCATCGCGCCATTGTTTACCGCGAACGAACCCTGTGAAGAAGATTTTGTCAGAAATACCTAGGTCGGCAGCTAAACGAATAAGTTCGTCGCGTTGTTCACCATCACCGGCAAGAAGAAGTGCAAAACGGTCGTATTTTTCAGAAGCTTTTGCAACTGCTCGTACGAGGTTGGCAAGACCTTTTTGGATAGTGAAACGAGTGATCGCACTAATAATGGTGTAGCCCTCTTCTTTAAGACCTTCGAGGTATTTGTACGTACGGTTGTCGTATACATAGCCATCATTAAGGCTATCAGCGTCGATTGCGTTATGAACTACTTCAATCTTGTCAGCAGGAATGCCGTATCGTTTAACAATAATATCTTTTGTAATTGCGCTCACAGCAAGGATACGGTCGGCCATAATAAGCCCTTGGTATTCGATTTCGTGAACAATGGGGTTACCTTGGTTACCGCCAGCGCGGTCGAACTCGGTAGCGTGAACGTGCACTATTAGAGGTGCTTTTGTAAGTTGCTTAGCGCGCATACCAGCTTCCATAGTTAACCAGTCGTGGGCGTGAATGGCGTCGAACTCTTTACCTTCAACCATTTCTTCTACAAATTGGTTGTATCGGTACTGCACATCGCGGATAGTCTTAAGTTCACCGAGGTCATCGCGCTCCACAGTACCAAGCGAGAAGTTAGAATCGTACGCACCCATACCGAACTTATGAAGAGGCGAGAGCTGTGTAGCACTGTGTACCTTCATAAAATCAATATCATCATGTTTAGCAGAGTAAGGTACGACAAAATCAATGTCAGCACCATTAAAGGCCAAAGCTTTTGACAAGTAATAGCACGCGACTCCCAAACCACCACTATTATGTGGAGGAAGCTCCCAGCCCAACATTAAAATTTTCATACCCCTATTTACGAACGCTTGAGCGTTTCGCACAGCTCCTTTTATTTTTTGGCCATGTTTTCTGCCCTGATTATAGTTCTAAGCGTAGGCTTTTACAACAGTTCTTACGCTTAAAATAGACTTTATTATTACTTCTCCACAGATTTAAACTTTTAACGTACAATGGTCCAGTATGAAAGAAAAGAAAACACAGAAAAATCAATCGCTAAATGCACGTTCAAATTGGCTTCGTGCGGCCGTTTTAGGATCGAATGATGGTATCGTATCGATCGCCGGCCTCGTTGTTGGTGTTGCTGCGGTTACCGATGATAAGTCGTTAATTTTAATTGCAGGTATCGCTGGTATTCTTGCTGGTGCTATATCTATGGCTGCGGGTGAGTACATTTCAGTGAGTACGCAGCGTGATATGGAAAAGAACGTTGTTGATAAAGAGCGGGCTCAACATAAGAATGCTCATAAAGATTTCAACTTTAGGGCTCATGTTCTTACCGAGCATGGCGTTGACCCTGATGAATATACAAGTCCTTGGCATGCAGCTATTGCCTCAGCCGCGTCCTTCTTCGTAGGTTCGTTGATTCCTATGATTGCGGTATTATTACCCCTAGGTGCGTATACAATCGCTGCAACATTCATCGCAGTACTTATCGCCTTGGCATTTACTGGTTGGCTAAGTGCGTATCTAGGTGGAACAAACCGTCGTAAGTCGATTATTCGTGTCATCATTGGTGGTGCGTTAGCGATGACTGCTACCTATGTTATTGGTAGCTTGTTCGGCGTTGTAGGCCTTTAAGCCTCGATTGCGGGGATATCGTGAGCTCTCCAAACCTGGAGGGCTACTTTATAGGGGACAATTTGGCAGTATCCATATAATTCCATTTGACGACGTATGAATGCACCGGTTCGCCCGGCTGCGTAAATACCAAACCACTCAACATAGCCCCATGAATCACCAATAGGTACACCAACGGGAACAGAACGAGGAATAAATTCTTTTAATGGTCGATGCGTTGCCTTGCGGGCTAGGTTTATAGCTACATGCGTTGCTTGTTTTAAAGCTGGCCATGCCATCCCACTATATTTAACAGTGTTGTTGTCGCCAATAACGAATACATCATCTAATGCTTCAAGGTAAGAATTTACTAATACGCGACCATTTGGTGCGAGTTGGAAATGCTCGGCATTTTCTTTAAAGAAAGGGTTATTCACTGACCCGGATGTCCAAATTGCTGTTTGTGTTGGATATTCTTTACCGTTGACTGCAATTGAATCGCTATCGAGGCCATCTACCTTGTGATTATCAAGAATCTTAATTCCTTCACGTTTTAGTCGTGCCTTGATTTTTGCGGTAGCGGTTTCAGACATATGAGGCGCTATTCGTGAAGCGGCTTCGATAAGAGTGACTGTAGAGCGAGTATTCTTTAATCGGTACAAAGTTTTAATTGTTTTTAAGTATTCATTTAACGCACCGGCTAATTCAATCCCGGTTGAGCCTGCGCCAACAATATAGAAATCCTTGTCTAGCTTTTTGTTTACAATCTCATCGTGAAGGTGCTGTTGTAGATGATGAATTTGATTAAGGCTTTGTATACCGTAGGCATGATCGGCAGCACCTTTGACGCCAAAGAAGGTGGTAACGGAACCAAGTGCTAATACAAGTGAGTCATAATGATAGTCTTTTTTGCCTTTAATCAGGTGGCGCTTTGGGTCAAAAGATGTAATACGATCTTCAACAACTTCTACATTTGGATGCTCGGCAAAGATCGTTTTTAAAGGAATGACCGATTCGGCAATATTTCGGCCAGTTGCGGTCGCATAAAGGGTTGCGTGATGCAAAAAGTACGATTCATCAGAGATGAGTGTAATCTTACCAATTTGTCTTTTGCTTAGCTCTAAGGCAGTTTTCACACCACCAAAACCACCACCCACTACTACGACATGCATCAACACTCTCCCTTTTCTACTTATGTTTATCGTATCAAGGATACTAAGCACCGTAAAGAGGTGATATCAAGCTTAAGCCATTTACTGTACAATTTAGTTTATGAATAGTAAGTACGATGCCGCCATATATATCCGAATTGTTGGAATTATCCTTTCAATTATCTCCCTCAGCTTGGCGTTTATAAAACCATTTGATTTCGTATTAAATACAGCCCTTGTGTATTCACTGCTTGTTGGAGCGGCGATATTGATAATGATTGGAGACCTGATTGTTATTAAGTCTGCGCCAGACGAGGAGTTTAGTAATCGCAAAGAGCGTAAAGAAGCTATTTATGACGTTATAACTACCGCAATTGTGGTTGGCTTGTTCGTTATATTCTACGTAGTGCCATTCTTCTCCGAACACCTTTGGTAAAGAGTAAGCTTAATGCTATAATAGATAAAAGTAATGGACTTTGTCTTCAGTGAAATAACCGAATTCTTCCAAGAACCGAACGCCTATCGTTCGGTCCTTATTTTGTTCGCCTGTATTATCGGTGCGTATATCTTAAGTAAATACCTAGCGGCAGCGATTATTAAAATTGCCCAAGCTGTTTCGGTACACTCCGAGAAAGAGTCGAATGAAGAACGCTACATTAGGCTTCGACAAGTAGAAACATATCTAAGTGTTGCCGTGGCGGTGGTTCGAGCGATTGTTGTGGCAGTTGCTGCCTATATTGCTTGGATGGTATTAAGCCCAGGGGCAAACAGTGGCGCTGCAGCTATTGGAGCAAGTGCATTCTTTATTGTGTTCGCAGGGCAAACACTTGGTATGGTGCTTCGTGACATTACCGCCGGTGCAATCATGATTATTGAACAGTGGTTTCACGTTGGCGATTTCGTACGGATCGAACCATTTATTGATGTATCCGGTGTGGTAGAACGCTTTACTCTTCGATCAACAAAGCTTCGTAGCTTAAGTGGGGAAGTTGTATGGATTCACAACCAACAAATTCAAGCAGCTCACGTAACGCCACGCGGTATTAGGACTATTGCGGTGGATGTATTCGTACGAGATAAAGAAAAAGGCCTTACAGTGCTACAGGAACTTGTTAAGGCGGTACCTGTTGGGACTGCACTGCTCGCAAAACCCTTGAAAGTTAATAAACCAGAAGAATGGGGCGAGAACTTGTGGCGTATTACTGTTGTTGGTCATACTGCTCCAGGACGAGAATGGCTTATTGAGAACTTCTTTGTAAATGCAATTAAAGAGGTTGATTCAACAGTGCGCAGTAAAGCTCAGCGCGTGTTTGTGTATGAACCTATTGCTCGATACGCTGACCCAATTGCCGATCAGAAGTTTAAACGTGCCATCCGAACACAGAAAGAAAGCTAGGCACTTCAAGATTTATGCCCCATCTGTTACAATGGTGGAGCAAACGGCGTGAAGGGGTATAGTACAGCGGTTAGTGCGTAGGTCTCCAAAACCTGAAACCGTGGTTCGATTCCACGTACCCCTGCCAAGCGGAATTATCATTACAAGAAGCCATCAATTCGTATGGCTTCTTTAATTTTAACAGTAGTCGATCACCAGAAAGTAGTGAGTTCGAAAGTACTTTTTTAAGTATTTTCCGTTTGCCTATAGAATCTGATGAAATAAAGATGTTATGAGCATTTTTAGATACTTCTAATAGATGAGAAACTGTTTCAAGTCTGTCATTACTAGAAAGTTCGAAAGTAGATAGTTGGGCGTTAAGATTTGTGATAGAAGATTGATATTCATTTGTCTTCCGTGTGTATAAGGCTTCGTCAATCTTACCGTCTAATCGGTCTTCATATAATCTATCGATACGATTCTCGAATCTACTTATCTCAGCCTTAATAACATTAACTCTATCTTGTTTAGTGGCGTTATTTTCTATTCGATCAGCATTAATTAAATCAAGAACTGTCTTCGCTACATCATCAGGTATAGTTATCTTCTTTAACACTGTCTGAAATTGTTCAGTAAACTTCTCTTCACGAAGGTATTGAGCGCCATGTTTTCCCTTGAACTGGCTACAGTGTCCGTATACATACTTCTGCTTCTTGTTTTCGAAAGTAACCAAACAGTCACAATCTGAACACCTAATCAAACCTTTATATGCAAAAGCTATTCCCCCAACTGAATTAGGTTTACTCTTGAATCCACTACGAATGGTTTCACAAGCATCGAATAGCTCTTTAGTAGTTATGGTTTCGTAATGATGTTTGTATAAGTTGCCGTTTATTCGCATCATACCGAAGTAAAAAGGGTTTTTTAAGACGGACTCGATATGACTTATCGAGGTAGAGATATTGTATTTTTCTAACCAAAGTTTTTTAATAAGATGTAGCGTTGACGAGCCTAATGAATACAATTCGAAAGCTTCTTTCACGGCATTAGCTTCTATTGGATTGATATCAATCCACTTCTTACCGTCTTTAACTGTGTTTGAGTAGCCCCTAGGTGCTTTTCCAGTCCACAATCCATCTCTATGCATTTGCTCCTGACGACGCTTTACATTGTCGCTGATTGAGTTTGAGTAATATTGAGAGAAAGAAGTGTTGAGAGAAAGCATTAACCACTGATTTGCTGATGAATCTTTAGTAATAACAAGATAATCAGAAGGGAAGTGAAGTTCTATCTTTCCAGCCTTACAGAGGCTGTTAAGAATCCTTACTTCTGGAGAGCTTGAATCACGTGAATAACGGTCTACTTTATCGAATACAAGGGCAACGGTTTCGGTTAAGTCCATGAGTCTAGACAGGACTTTATTGAATTCAATACGGTCACCTTTGTATGCACTCTCTTTAATTTCGACTAATTCAAAGTCGAACTCATTTTTGAGTGCATAGTCTTTTAACTTGTAGACCTGAGCGGGTAAAGCCTCGGCTTGATCGTCAGTAGATACCCTAGCAATTAGAATGGCCTTCATTGATTCTCCCTCAATCTGTCATCATTATACGTTAAATTAGCCGTTTCAACCTCAAGAAGAAGCTCAATATATTCTTTAAGCTGAATAATATCTTCTTGAGATAGAATCATAGGCGATGAGCCTCGATGAATGAGTCGGTAATTGGGTGAAGACCATATTCAAATTCTAAGATAGTTCCATGATCAATCACCCAGTGGAGGGGTGTTTCAACTTGTTTATAAAATAGCTCTGGATTGTCTTCGGTTTCGGGTTTATTAAGCCCTTTTGATGCCCAGTATCGATTCTTGCCAAATGATGCCGTTAGATCTTTACCAATGTATTTCTGTAGATAATACGCGGTTTTAGTACTACTCTCCTTGCTATCAATTACTTTAGCTGTATTATTGCCAAGCTTGTACTCTACAAAGTTACGAACAAAATCGTTTCTTTTATCCGATATGTATTCACCATTGTTTGGATTTATAGCGTATTTAAGTTTTCCAGTATAGCCACCGATTAATGCGTGAAAGTGAAGCGCTCCGTCTTTATGTCTTTCGGTAACAACGATATAGCGAAATTTTCCGTTCCTATCTCTTTGATTTTTGAACCATGTTTTTAGCCTTTGAATTGAACGATCGTCATTGTAACGGTCTTTGCCTATAGTAAAGGTACAAAATAAATTAAAGTCGTTACATAGAACGTAGTCTTTGATTGTCTTTCTCGTACGTCTGATTGACCTCTCTTCATTTGTTTCATATTCGCTATCGATATCTTCAATATTAGGATTAGATTTAGTTTTGCTATGCTCGAAACCCTCCTTTGAACGAAGATAAGGCTTGTTAGGAATAAACACGCGGACGGCATCAGGATAATATGTTGCTTTAGCAAATACTAGAAGTTTTGAATCACTTGAATTTATAGTTGTTAGCTTATTCATTGTGATACTTTTTCTGTCCCACATATCAAGTAGAGTGGGACGCGCTTGCGCGCAGTCGCGCCTGCAAGGCTAGCGACAAGCAACGCACGCTCTAACGTATTTTGATTTTTGGGTATGCGTAATAGACCTAGCGATAGGTTCATGGTAGAGAAAAACCTCCATTTAGTTGATGTAGTTACATCTTTGGAGGTTTAAGTAGTTGACCGATTAGTAGGGTGACACCAAAAACAACGCAAAGATTTAACTTTTTTGTTGCGGTGTCGATTGTAGGTCTTGTAATTTGCCTTGCCCAATTATTCCAGAGCTTATGTAGGTCTTGTATTTTGCCTTGACAATATCCGACTTATGGAACGTATTATACCATCTTAAGGTTGCTGGCGAAAGTCTCCCGATCAGTGTTTCAACGGCAAGCTCGATTCTAGCACACCACTTCGTGGCGTGCGTATCGGCTTTTAAGCCGTTGAAATACAGCAATGAGTACCAAAGAAGTCAATACTAACTAATCTATTTCAAGCCAACGATCTTGTGAGTTAACTCTCTGACATCTTCTGATATCTTGTTCAGTTGTGAGTTAAATTGTTCGTCAAAATTAAATACTTTGTCAGACTTATAGAAAATTGACTCCATATAATCTAAATTAGCAGCGATAATGTAGTAATCACTCACTCTAATATCAGCCGAGCGCTTGTAGTAACGAGTATCATACATGTAATCCGTATTTTTACTTGCACCATAAAAGAACATGTTGTCTACATGTTTAATTGTCGGATGAACAGACTGAGACGTAATTGAGATAAAGTTACTTCTTTGAAGTCTTTTTATATCATGCTCGCTTTTAAATTTGTCATTCAGTTCTGGTGATAGGGGCTTGATAATTTTGTTTGCTAAATCGTCTACATGCTTTAGTTGTTTTATTAAAGCATTAAGATTAGATCGTTCTATGGCAGTTAGTTTAAAAACCGTATCTTCGATTTTTAACCTCTTTTTTGCGATTCTCTCGTAATCTCTTGCGCTAGGAGCCGAATATAGATCTCCGTCAAACCAATCATTTACCCAATCTTTATTAATGCCTTTGGTGTTAAAGAAGCTTATTAGTTCCACTATTTCACTCGACATCCTGCTAGTACCCATGTATTGAGTAGTGTCATGGTTTCTCAGTGAATCAAGATAGTGATTTATGTTTGATAGTCCGAGACCTTGGAGTAGCCATATGCACCATTTTTTGTTTCTACGTTTATTGCCCATTTGAACACGAAGAGAAAGATGAAGGTTTTCAAAATCTTTAATAATAAGTGATACTCGTGTATCTATTTCAGAAAGATTCATATCATGATGCAAGAAAGATGGCTTAATTCCTCTGTTGCTCCAGATATTTCTCCGCTCTTTCTTTGTATTCGGTAAAAAGGTCCACTAGGTCGGAATATTCCCATTCTGCTCCACGAGTATCAAGTTCATAGAAGTATGCATTTGCAATATCCAAGGCACTTCCCGAATACCTATCAATGGTATGAACACTTTGAATAGCACCTTTTATACTATCGGCTTGACGTATATCACTTGCGAAACTAGGTACAAATTGATTGATAAGGTCGTTAATTCTCTCCGGATCATTACCGACTTTAATCCTTCTCTCTAATAGGGTACTATCTAGTAGCTCGTAGGTAAGGTACACCGCAATGGCATAGTAATCCAAAAGTTTTTCAAATTTCGTATCTAATACGTTTTTAGTCATTGGCGTCATTATAGCTTACCGATGTTATATTTAAAATAAGCTAACTTACAAGAAATTATCAGAAAAAGTTCGAAGCTCGTCCACTAGGGGCTGCCAAGCATAAGCAGTATGAATTAGTCTCCAGTTTGGAGGCTTTTTGTTATGATTAAACGTAATGGATATGTTTAACTCAGCACTTGTTGCCGACAAAGAAGACAGACTTAATGATTGGATTATTGATTACCTTCATCAAAGTGGAGATAATGACAAACTTGCAAAAGATTTAATCAGGCAAGGAAAATTTCATACTGGACTAATCGACTACCCAATTGATGAACTCGATAAGTTATTAGGGCCGGATAAGTCTTTTGATTACTATGAAGACCCGACAATGTTCGAACATCGTGTAAATACAATGGTTGAAAGTATTAGAAATGGATGGAAGCCTGCTCCACTAGTCGCATCTAAAATTTGGAGCGAAGATTTTGAATTGCACGATGGTGCACATCGAGCAGAGGCCTTAAGACGATGCGGTATTCTCACATATCCAACTGTATTTTATTTCGAAGATGAAAAGTCACTTGATGATTTTTTCCTATCGATTAGCGCTATGAAAAGTTCGAAACTCGTCCACTAGGGGCTGCCAAGAAAAATGACGAACTTCTTGTTCGTCTTTTTTCTTGCTTAGGCTATGAGAAATTGAGCTACGGTTTGTGGATTGCTTTAGCAAGACACTAAACCGTGGTTCGAACACAAGGAGCAGGTCAGAAAAGTTTACTTTTATGAACGCGACGCAGTGACGAAGTATTCCACGTACCCAAGACAATCGGAATTATTACAAGAAGCCATCAATTCGTATGGCTTTTTAACTTTAACAGTAGTCTTCTACCTAAATCGAACCTGTAAGCCGTTGAAGCACCCCGAAATATTCATGTAAACTGAAGATATTAGAAATTACCAATAACATCTAACTGGAAAGTGAAAAGCAACTCTAAATGACAAAAAATATCGACAATTATCCAAAATACTTAGAACAGTACAAATCAACATTCGAACCGATATTTGCTGAAGCTAAGCGAGTTTCTGACTTTAATTTAATATTATCACTGATTGCAGTAAGGGGTGCGAGCGATGCAGGATGGAACGCTTTCGATAATACTCTGGATGTATTTAATGAATTGTATATACAAAATGATAAATTTGAATACTCATTGAGGATCAATGTTCATCTATGGATGTATGTGCATTTAGTAGAATGTTCAGAGCATTATGAACTACTGGCTAATTTAATCAAGTCATCTAAAGGGGAAGATTATATAATCGCCAATAATAAAAATAAAGACTATGTCAATTTAAAAGTTTCGCAAAAAATTGATAGATTAAAGAAAATTGCTTCTGGAACTAACTTCAAAAATGTTATTGAACCATTCGAAGATTCATTTAATTCTCGCTTAAGAAATGCGATCGGACATGCGGATTATGCAATAAAACAAGGCAGCAATGGGGGAGTGACGGTAGTAGATGATTCTGGTTTCCCTATGCTATTCCAGACCCAAGAGATTGATAACTATATAAATAAAGCGATGGCTTTACATGTTGCTATTCGGCAATTGCGTGATGAATATATTGGTCATTACAAAAAATCAATAACTATCAAAAGCAGTAAATCCTTTGGTGGGAATGAAGAGATAGACGTAACACTAATAGTAAGAAAATCTCATGGAGTGATTGGTATTCGTTGTATCGGGGGGTATGATTTGGGTCAGCCTTTTGAAACAAGGTTAGTAAAAGCTTTTCCAGATGAAATGTCGCTTATAAATGACGGTGTTAATGAATTGCCTGAAAAAGAGTAGTGACTCAGTACCTACCTTTGCCTATTGCCATACGGGGATATCAAAAAAATATGCTGTGAAAAGTATGAGCAGCAAACTTAGGCCCGATAAACAAAAAACTACCATTAGAACAGTCAGGACTTTATTTGTTTCGCTTTCATGAGCTTTAAACATCTTATCCTCTATTGCAGTTAAGTCGGAGAAGTATTGAACGTCACCGCTATTTATTTTTTCACTAACCTTGTCACCTACTGACTGGTATAGCTTGGCCCAATTCGTATGAAATTTAATAGTTTGCCAATAGTCTAAAGCACCGAAAAATAACGACACCACCTGCATTATCATTATAGATATGATTAACCATTGTTGTGCTCCAGTGAGTTCTTGATCTGCTTGTGTAATTAGAAAACCAGTTACAGTCAAAGTAAGAGTGGCTAATAATGCAAAGTGAGAGATTAGTTGAATGAGAGCAGTATTCGCCCTATCATCTTGTCTTTCTATCGACTTGTTGTTACTGTCTACGAAACGTTCATAACGCTGTTGAGTTTCAATCATAGCTTCAGAAAAACTGATTCCTCGTAACTCCATAGAATGGCTAATCGTTTCTTCAAACGGCTGTTTCTTTTGCATCTTAAGATTCGTTAGTTTCTTTAGGTACTAGTTCGATCAAATTTATCACTTGTGATGTTGGGTGATTTACAGAGCCTTTGATCACTTCGGGTATTTCATTCATAAGTAGATTATACACCTAAAAAGTTCGGAGCCTATTCACTAAAGGTCATTAACTATTAGAATATTGACATTTAAGCAATAACATGATAGAATACACTTCATTACTCGAGAGGTGATGTTGTGGAAATTCTAATTATTTTGTTCCTGTTAGCTATCTTTGTACTTGCACCTATTATTGGGGGCATTGCTCTATCATCTATACCTTTTGAGCCAAAGCCAACAAAGTCTAAACTTGCCGAGCAAAAAGTCAGCAATGCATTGCGTAGACTCAGCCTAAAATCATACGTTTTATTTGAGAACGTAATACTTCCATCTCAAGGAAACACTGCGCATACTGAAATCGACCATATAGTCGTATCTCCATACGGAATCTTCTGTATAGAAACAAAGTCACATAAGGGTTCAATCTATGCGTACGAAAAGAACCAAGACTGGGCACAATATCTTGGCAACCGGAAATTTACACTACATAGTTCACTTCGCCAGAATTATAAACACATCAAGGCGATAGAGGCCCTACTCGGCACAAATCTGAAGGCTCCTATTCATTCATATGTAGTGTTTCCAAATGCCTACAAGATAGTAACTGATAGTAAGTGTGTGTACGCCAATATAAATGACCTAGTAGAGCAAATCTCTAAGCATGTTCAGCCAATATATGATATTGATGAATGTACACGTATCTTAAAGTCTTTAGCTTATGCAAGTAGTCAAAATGAGGTATTATCCCAAATTCATATTGAGGAAGTCCAGGCTTACTTAGCTACTAAACCAGCATAAGAAATATCATTGAAAGTTCTAAGCTCGTCCACTAGGGGCTGCCATATAGCTTATGTTTGAATAGACTACAGAAATGTGGTCTATTTTATTTGCTATAATTGCAACATGCAAGAACTTATTAATGACATTAAGCACTACTATCAGCCAACCAACTCGAGCTGTGGTCATGCTTCATTAGCAATGCTTTTATCGCATTATGGTGATATTGATACGCCGGAAGATGTGATAAATGCGTGCCCTGTCAACTTAGACGAAGAGGGAAACGAGAAAGGCAGTGTTAGTCAGGAGCTGGCAACGCTATTGTTGCATAGAGATTATGACGTTAAGCTGACTACGTTTGACTTTCAAATAATTGATTTATATTGGGCGGGTTTAAGCCAAAGTGACATACTGAATCGGCTAGAGGCCGTTAAAGATGTGCGAAACGTGAAATCGATAGGTAAGATAGAGTCTAAGCGATACGTAAATGCATACGTAGAATTCTTAAAAGCTGGTGGTGAAATAGCAATTCAGCCGGTGCCAAAATCTCAAATGTTGAGAGATATGCTCAAAGATGGCCCTGTCTTTTTAAACGTTTCAGCCCATCCTCTCTATAACGAAGGAAGACTAAGCTACGGAGATGTACGGGAAACTACACCTGACGATATGCATGGTTATATCTCAACACATAGCGTTGTCCTCTATGGATATAATAGCGCAGGCAATTTTCTCTTAGCAGATCCATGGGAAGGCTTAACCGTCGTTGAACCTGAGACTCTACTTTCGGCTATTACTGCAGCCCAAATTGAATGTGACAATATGTGTTTTCAGATTTCTAAGAAAAGCTAATAGTTCGTAACTCTTCCACTAGGGGCTGCCAAGCATAAGCAGTATGAAATTAGTCTCTGATTTGGAGGCTTTTTGCTATACTCTCAATATGACAAATCACATTGATATTCAAAAAGCTGGCGGTGTAATTATTCGAGACCGAAAGTTCTTAGTAACTCGTTCTGCCGGAAAAGACTTTTTTATCGCTCCTGGTGGTAAGCTAGAGAATAATGAAACTCCTCAGGAGGCATTAAAAAGAGAATTGAGCGAAGAAATTCAAATTGACATCAATATTAATACACTTGAGGACGTCGGTACATTTTACGCAGATGCGGCGGGTAAAGATGGAATCAAACTTGAGATGTATGTATTTAAAGTAAATGATTACGAGGGTGAACCTACTCCATCAAGCGAAGTTGAAGAAATCAGATGGATAAGTACTCTCACTCAAGATATTCAACTCGGTTCGATATTTGAACATGATGTGATGCCTCTTTTGAAAGAGTCCAATCTAATTGATTAGTTCGAAGCTCATCCACTAGGGCCTGCCAAGCATAAGCATTATAGGAAAGTCTCCATTTTGGAGGCTTTTTGTTATGATAAATGCATGACACAATACAAATTCACTGCTGATAAAGCAACTAAATTCAACAAGCACGGTATCGACCTAACTGTATATAACGAGAATGTTGTGCAAGCTAACGTTGTTCATGTGTCGGTAGAAAAAGGACATTTTCAAGAGTTTTTCGATAATGAAAGCTATTATATCTACTACATCTATGAAGGAAGTGGGTTATTTGTTCTTGACGATGAGAAAGTTGAAGCAAAAGCGACTGACCTTATTGTGATCCCTCCCAAAACGAGAATCCATTATTTTGGTGCTATGAAAATGGTTTTGACAGTGACACCAGCTTTCGAAGAAAAGAATGAGAATCATGTACGATTTATTGATGAGTCGGAGAGTCCATACTTATGCTAAAGTTCTAAGCTCGTCCACTAGCCGCTGCCAAGCATAAGCATTATAGGAAAGTCTCCATTTTGGAGTCTTTTTGTTATTATTAAGGCATGAAAGAATTCTTTAAATTTGATCCACTACTAAATGGTTCAAAAGGCCTGGTGTTCATTGGTGATAAGATCCTTGTATACAGAAGGGATGCTAAGCCAAAAATGTACCCGCTATATCTTGATTTGCCGGGCGGAGGAAAAGAGGAAGGAGAGACTCCTTTCGATACATTTCAAAGAGAAGTAGAAGAAGAGTTTGGATTAATCATAGAAAAGTCCAATATTGAATACGTACGTCGGTACCCCAGCACTATTATTGAAGGTGAATTCTTTTACTTTCCAGTTGCAAGATTACCCCAAAAGTCAGAAACGTCGATAGTATTTGGTGATGAAGGTCTGGAATATTTTCTTCAAACGATTGATGATTTTTTGAGCGCTCCTGACGTGTGGCCGGGTCTTCAAAATAGGACAAAAGACTATGTTGACTCACTGAAAAGTTCGAAGTTCGTCCACTAAGAGCAGCAAAGCTTAAGTGCGATGAAGTTAGTCTCTGTTTTGGAGGCTTTTTGATATAATTACGACATGAATAATCCCGTGGTAATTGGCGTCCATAATCCATCTATCGAATACAAAGATAGACTGACAGTAAAGGCACTTATTCTAAATGATAAAGATGAAGTGCTAATTATAAATGATGGACTCCTGCCGGGTGGTGGTGTTGAAGAAAACGAAGACTCCTTAGATGCACTGCACAGGGAAACCATGGAAGAACTTGGCATAAATATTGGCGATACGAAAGAATTAGGGGCTGTCGTACAGTTTAGGGATTTCATAAAGAGGAAGTACATCATAAACGCTTATACTGCACAGTACCTAAACAATTCAGGTATAGCATCACCGCAAAATGAACGAGAAGCAGCCTTTGTTTATAATTGGTATACCATTCCAGACGCTATGCTGCTACTAGACAGTTCTATTAGTCATATGTATGAAGGTGCAGTTGAACTAGATGGTGCTAATCAAGGAAAACTGTATAATTTAAAAACAACACGAGCATTTTTAAATATGCTTGCTAAAAGTTCGAAGCTCGTCCAATAAGGGCTGCCAAGCTTAAGTATGATTGAGAGTCTGTTTTTTTGTATGCTTTTGTTATAGTAATTACAAATGAAGAAGTCTAAAAAAGCGATCAAAAAATCTAGATCATTAATTGTAAATATTATTTTACTCATAACTATAGCCACGTTGACTCTATTTATTATTTGGATATCAACTCATGCTCACGTGTCGCAATCCACTCAATCGTCACCGATTATGGCACGAATGGAAACAGAGCTAAACCTATTGAACCTACCGGATCAAGATCGTCGTTTATATAAGGATGACACGGGTTGCAGCGTAGCCTTCGATGGTCAAACTTACTGTGATCGAACAGTATCGTACACTTATTCCAACTCATTATTTAACAGTAAAGATTCGATTACTGAATCGATACATGCGAATGGTTGGATAGAAAATAACGGAACACTAGGCGACAACTCAAAGCTTAATTATTTTAAAAAGAGTGGCGATCACTCGCTATGCCTCGTGGTTTTTATTGATGTGAGCATTCTCGATTATGTAGATAATAGCGTGACTATTCATTCTGACGAAATGAACATCTGTAAAGGTAATATTGGTCTACATGACGACTCCTAATGGTTCTAAGCTCGTCCAGTAAGGGTTGCCGAGCATAAGCAGCATGATAAAAGTCACCGTTTTGAAGGCTTTTTGTTATGATTATGTAATGAATATGAAAAATATTTTGATTAGAACATTAATTTCTGCGGTCATACTACTGCTAACTGGACTTGCAGCACACTTATTTTACACTTCAGATCTTTATTCAGGATCTATCACCGATTCTCAACCATGGGAATCAGTATTGGAGTTTATAACAGCAGTTTTGATATTCGCTGTCATTAAATTCTTTGTTTATGACCTTATTGCATCAGCGATTCCTGATGAACGTACAACGAAATTTGCACAAGTAATTTTTTACGTAGGCTATTCATCGGCGCTACTTATTGATATGTTCATGATATTTCTATCGTTTAAACCAACTTCACTCAACTTAGCATTCATGGGTGTAATTTTTTATTCACCTGTTATTCTAATCATTGCAATTATCGTTTTGTCAGTAGCGCTGACAATTTCACGATTTAAAAGTTCGAAGCTCATCCAATAGGTACAGGCAAACATAAGCTGTTTACATAATGCCACTTTTGTGGTATTATTTACATCTTATGGAATTTCCCAAAGAAGATCCAAATTTAAAAGATATAAACTCTTTGTTCGAAGATGGCTTTGTTGAATTTATTTTTCCCGAAAATGAAGATATTACCGATCGCCCTGAAAGAGTGCGTAGTGCATACGCAAACTCCTGGCCCACAATACAAGATTTTTTACTTGATCAATCAGCCGACTGGAGGACTCTAGATAGCCCTATGGATAGGCTACTAGGACTGCATTCACGCATTTGTGACATGGAAGACCTGCCTCATTTAGCACCTTACCTTCATGTTGCGTATATGGGCTTATACAATGAGACTACTAGCCATATGATAAATGGCATTCTCTTTGATAACGTAGAGAAGGGTACTTACGCAATAGACTCAATTAGAGATGGAATTGAGCATACTGCATTAGGGCTAAAATTTGAAATTCCAAGTGAGGAAATAGCTCGTTTTATAATGAACTTTGCTTCGTCACTTCACCTTTCGAAAATACTTCACGGTGAACAAAGCATCCCTGATCGACTTGAAATAGAGATGGCAATTATCGACTATCTTTCTTCGAACTTAGCCATTGAGTAGTTCGAAACTCATCCATGAGTAGCTGTTATTGAGTTTAAGCTTGAGTAGATCACAGAAACGTGGTCTACTTTTTATATGGAAACTTCTTTAAGGAAATTATTTGAAAAACACAAACCTGTAGCAGTAGATGTGCCGTTAACTCTACGGAATCCAAAAGAATATGCTCAGTTTACGCAAGATATAGATAGAACTTGGGTGTCTGATCAAAACGCTGGAGCTATGGGCTACTCATTGATGGAGCATTTACGAGAAGTACCAGAAGAAGATGCTGCCTTGCTGCTAAGTGAGCTTTTGAAGCCATACTTAGAACTCGACCTAAATACGAGGTTGAATGCTGTTGGTATATTGGTTGGCGAACTTACACCAGGTCGCTCAACCCCTAGCGGAGTGCGTAGTATATTGAGATCAGGTACGCCAATGGTACTTATGACAGAAAATAATTCACCTGATTTTCATAGACCTTCGGAAATTGCTCGTGCAATTGGAGAAATGGTGTGTGGCCATGGTAACGAGGAAGCGATTGTGAAGTTTCTAAGAGCTTTCGACCCTAAGGTGACACTCGAAGATGGTACACAGCCTAATTCGATTGAATAAGTTTAGTTCGTAACTCTTCCAGGACAGCCTGCTATAGAGCCTATGCTTAAAATAGACTACTGTTTTGTAGTCTATTTTTGTTATGATTAATGATATATGAATTCAAAATTTTACGTAGGATCATACAAAGACGATGCTCAGAACGAGGCAGATATTCACCACGGTTGGATCGTGGGAACTTTTATGGAGAATGCTCCTCGAAAGAATGAAAATGTCGAAATCAAATATTGGGAGCTTAGCAAAGGTGATAATCAAAATCACGATACAAAAATATCGTCTTCTATAGAATGCACGTTCATCCTTAAGGGTATGACAAAGTGTATTATCGATAACGAAGAAATTATTCTTAGAACAGGGGATTACATCGTTATACAGCCAAATACTACAAATAACACCGTCTCAGAGATACTCGAGGATACATCAGGCCTAACAATCAAATCTCCGAGTGATCCATCTGCAAAAACAGTACTGAAGTAGTTTGTGACTCTTCCGCAATTAAACTTTATAATTAGTCTCCAATTTGGAGGCTTTTTGCTATGATAAGCACAATGAATGACCTATATGAAGCAGCTCTTTTGGCCGATAAAAACGATACCCTTACTGAATGGATGATAGCTTATCTAAAAGAAAGCGGCAGAAACACAATCCTAGCAGAAGGTTTGTTAGAGGATGGGCAATTTCATACATCATTAATAGATTACCCAATCGATGGACTGAAAATTCTTATGGGCCCTGACGAATCATATCGTTATTATGAAGATCCGGATAAATTTAACTCGCGAATAGACGAGATGGTTGAAAGCTTGAAACAAGGCTGGAAACCTGTACCATTTGTTGCGACTCAAGATCTATGGAATGAAGGGCTTGAACTTAATGATGGAGCGCATCGTGCAGAGGCGCTGAAAAGATTTGGAGTTAAAGTATACCCAACCGTCTTTTATTTTAAAGAACAAAACGCACTCGATACTTTTCTAGAATCATTAAAATAAATTCACAAACCCCACTTATTATGGTATTTTAACCTTATGGAAAATACCGGTTCAGTTGAATCAAACTCAGAGAAAACACCAATGCAGATTCTCATGACTTCCAGCGGAGAAGCAAGGGCGTATATCGAAGCACTTAAAGTGGCTGATGATATCGATAGCCTAACAGCTTTACTCAAACAAGTTGAAGGGCGCGCCCGAAACTTAGCCAGTGGAGTTGGCGGGGAATACGACTATCAATACACATTGTATTTAATTAAAGAAATAAAAATAGCACTAGGTCTTGAACCAACAATCGATTAATTTTGAAACTTTTTGATATGATAAACATATGAAAAAAAGAAATGACTTAAAAGATATTCACCCGCTTTACGTAATATTCGGATCACTAATTCTGCTTTGGATGGTATTACTTACGGCCTTTACTATCTGGGCTTGGAATCAACACATCTGGCAGGCACAAGTTGATAGTGAAATTATCTATAAACTACTAGTCGATAATGCAAATCAACAAGTAACGATTGATGAGCTGGGTAAATAGGTATACATACCAATGCTGAAATTTATCAAAAAACATAAAGCCATATTTAGTTTCATAGCCGGAATATCGCTTGGTATTCTGCTAACTTTCGGAGTATTCTGGTGGTTTACGCCAGCATTATCAACAGATCAAAACTCTATTCGATCATTCGACGAGTGTTCGTTAGCAGGATTTACTACTTACCAAAATGCCAACGACCAGCTCACATGTGTTCTGCCAAATGGAAAATATTTTACTCACTGGTTGGTATAAATAAATCTTGACGCTTAATTTGTGAGTTGATAAAATTATATATGGAAGATCAAGTGATACAGCACAAGATCATTATATGTA
>JAZKFY010000005.1:0-45997 GCA_040386175.1 Patescibacteria group bacterium | reverse complement strand
ATCAAACTCTCCATAAAAATGTTCTGTTTTCAAACATATAGACTCTACATAAATTAATTGACGATGATATGTTATTACCTAAGTAATAACAAAAATTTGCACTACCAAATTGTTAAAGTCCTTTGTCTTTCAACTCCACGTTGATTGTCGACTATTTACTGGATGTAATTTGTCGTTCAGACTTGGTTAATTGTACTTGAAGATTCACTCTGAGTCAACACCTTAATTGAAAAAGATTTTCTTTTTATTCAAAAACTTATTTGCAACAATTCCGAAGGGAACTACTTAAGAGCTTTTTTCTGCGTCTGCAGCAGCCTTTGCCTCGGCCATAAGATCATCAAATTGACCATCGTTGATCTGAGCGAGGTTAATTCTTTGGCCATCTGACATATCACGGTTGGGATGATCATACTTCCCAGAGAGAACATCCATTACAAGGTCGCGCATTTTCTGACCAATCTCGATACGGTCCTCAGGGGTGAGTTGTTTTTTTAGCTTCTCTTCTCGAGCCGCTACTGATTCTTCAAATAAAGGCATTTTATTCTCTCTTTTGTGGGTGTTTATTTTGGGATCTTTATTAGATCTACAGTATCAGAAAAAGTATAAAATGTCAAGTTAAGAGGCCTCCCCTACACTGTAAATAGGTAGATCGCGATACCGACCAAGATACCCAAGCTTGAACCTGCAAGCACCTCAAGTGGTGTGTGCCCCATTGCAACCCTAGGGAGTGCAACATCGCTCTTTTGTTCTTGAATAAGCGCAGAGAGTGCGACACCTTGTTCACCAGAAGATCGCCTCACTTTAACTGCATCGTATAACACGATAAGAGCAACCACACTGGCGAGCCCAAACAAGCCAGAGTTCACACCGTCCGTAAGAAGGATGACGGTCCACACAGCCATAAGTGTTGCACTGTGTGAACTTGGCATACCTCCAGATACGAACATGGTGCCCCTGATTGTGAGTCGCCGATGGCGAAACATTGCAATTACAGATTTAATGAGCTGGCTCAATGTCCATCCAACTAGTATTGCTAGTATGTACGGTGAAATGAACCCTTCCATAGACCTTAGCCTTCTTTCGTTTCTTCAGTTACTTCTTCAAGCTCTTCAGGTTGCTTAGGTACGAAACCATATGATGAGACAATGTCGCCTTCACTCATACGCATAATACGAACACCTTGAGTAGTACGGCCGATGACTGGAATATCCTTCAAGCCAACGCGGATTGCTTGACCCTTGTTAGAAATCAACAAGATTTCTTCGGTGTCAGCTTCGAGTGAACGAACTGCAACGATTGGACCAGTTTTAGCGGTAACAATAGCTGCCTTAATACCTACACCACCACGTTTGTGAGATGGGAATTGAGCGGCTTTCGTTACTTTTCCGTAGCCGTTTTGACTAATAACAAGTAGGTTACCTTCGTTATTCGCAACGATATCCATACCTACGACGTTATCGTTAGGGCGGAGACGGACACCACGAACACCGCGAGCTGAACGTCCCATTGGGCGTGCATCTGATTCACCGAAGCGGATAGCTTGACCAGCTGATGTTGAGATGACAACATCGTCTTGACCAGTGGTACTCTTGATCCAACGGAGTTCATCACCATCGTCGAGCTTAATAGCAATTAAGCCGTTTGTACGTATGTTTGCGTAGTCCTTGAGAGGAGTCTTCTTCACAGTACCCTTGATGGTAGCCATGAATAAGTAGCCGTCATCGCTCGCGTCTTTTTCGTGCTTAATAATTGAAGTAATCTTCTCTTCAGGTTGAAGCGCGAGTAAGTTTACGGCAGCAACACCCTTAGCAGCTAAGCTTGCAGCTGGTACTTCGTACGCCTTAAGGCGGAAGACACGACCCTTGTTAGTAAAGAATAGTAGCCAGTCATGAGTATTTGCAGGGATGAGTTGGTCGATAACGTCCTCTTCCTTGGTTGTCATGCCTCGTTTACCCTTACCACCACGGTTTTGACGTCGGTATTCGCTAATCAAAGTACGCTTAATGTAGTTCTCTGTTGTAAGAAGAACAACTGACTCTTCTTCAGGGATGAGCTCTTCATCGCTGAACTTACCCATTTCGTGGTTAATGATTTGAGAACGACGGTCATCACCATACTTCTCTTTCACTTCGAGTAACTCTTCTTTAATGATACGAAGAATTTCTTGTTCGTCACCAAGGATTCGTTCGAGCTCGGCAATAAGTTCAAGCAATTGACGAAGCTCTTCTTCAATCTTGTCACGTTCAAGGCCGGTAAGGCGGCGAAGTTGCATGGCAAGAATAGCTTGTGCCTGGATTTCAGACAGGTCGAACTTCTTCATCAAACCAAGTTGCGCTTCTTCGCTTGTTTTACTTGCACGGATGAGGGCAATTACTTCATCGATGTGATCGAGAGCAATTTTGTAGCCTTCAAGAATGTGTGCGCGAGCTTTTGCAGCCTTGAGTTCAAACTCAGTACGGCGGCGGATTACTACTTGGCGGTGTTTGATGAACTCGGCAAGGATTTCAACAAGGCCAAGGATACGTGGCTGAATACCGTCAACAAGTGCCAACATGTTGTAGTGGAAGGCAGTTTGCATCGCGGTCATCTTAAATAGCTGGTTAAGAACCTTCTTAGGGTAAGAGTCTTTACGAAGTTCAATAACAACTCGAACCTTACCACGCGCACTTTCGTCACGAAGGTCGCTAATAAGGATTTTCTTGTCCTTATGTAGGTCGGCAATTTTCTCAATAAGTGTTGCTTTATTTACACCATATGGCATCTCTGTAATGATGATTTGGCTACGGCCTTTTTTGGTTTCTTCGATGTTAGTGACTGCACGAATTACAACACTTCCCCTACCTGTGTGGTAAGCCTGTCGCATTGGAGCGCCACCATAAACGATAGCACCAGTTGGGAAATCTGGGCCTTTCACGAACTTCATAAGGTCGTCGGCGGTTGCATCTGGGTTGTCGATTAAGTGGATGGTTCCATCAACCAATTCACCTAAGTTATGCGGTGGAATGCTTGTCGCCATACCAACGGCAATACCAACTTGCCCATTTAGGAGCAAGTTTGGAAGACGAGCTGGAAGAACGGTTGGTTCTTGCTCGCTACCATCGTAGTTGTCGCGGAAATCAACAGTGTCTTTGTCGAGGTCATCAAGCAACTCGTTACCAGCACGACCCAAACGAGCCTCTGTGTAACGGTTTGCAGCTGGTGGATCTCCGTCCATTGAACCGAAGTTACCTTGCCCATTAACAAGTGGGTAGCGCATGACCCAGTCTTGAGCCAAACGAACCATAGCCATATAGATAGATGAGTCACCGTGAGGGTGATACTTACCCATTACGTCACCGACGATACGAGCACTCTTTAGAAAACGACCACCTGGACGGAGGTTCTGCTCACCCATTGAGTAAAGGATACGACGGTGTACTGGCTTCATACCATCACGAACGTCAGGCAATGCACGATCAACAATCACGCTCATTGAGTACTTAAGGAAGCTATCTTCCATGACGTTTTCAACTGTTAAGTTCTCGACAATACGAGAGTGTGTTTGTGGTGCAATCACGATTTCACCCTGTTCAAGAATTGGGTTGTTACCGTCGATAAATGCGTTGTTCTCTACTGGTTCATCTTTCATAATTAAACATCCAAGTCGGCAATATTAAGTGATTTCGCGCGGCTTTGAATAAAGCTCTTTCGCAAATCAACTTGGTCGCCCATTAACTTTGTAAAAATAGCGTCACTCTTTTCGGCATCTTCAACTCGAACCTGAATAAGCACACGGTTTTCAGGGTTCATAGTTGTGTCCCAAAGCTGTTCAGCATCCATCTCACCCAGACCCTTGTAACGCTGCAAGAGTGTTACGCCGGCTTGTTTGTTGATATCAGCTTCTGGGTCGATGTTTACACCCTTTGCACGTCGTTCTTCGATCATAGTGGTCAAAAGCTCGTCGCGTTCTTCGTCGCTATATGCGTAGGTCTTTTTAGTACCTTGGCGAAGAAGGAAGAGTGGTGGCTTAGCAAGATAGACATATCCCCCATCAATTACTTCGCGCATGTAACGGAATAAGAAGGTCAAAAGAAGTGTTGAAATGTGGCTACCGTCGACATCGGCGTCGGTCATGATAACAATACGGTGGTAACGAAGGCCGTTAATGTCGAATTGATCACCAATACCTACACCGAAAGCCTTAATAAGGCTTACGATTTCGTTGTTACCAAGCATACGGTCAAGGCGAGCACGTTCAACGTTGAGCACCTTACCACGGAGTGGCAAAATAGCTTGAGTTTTACTGTCGCGGCCAGACTTTGCTGAACCACCCGCTGAGTCACCCTCTACAATGTAGATTTCTGATTCAGTTGGGTCTTTGCTTGAACAGTCTGCAAGCTTACCTGGAAGGCTTAAGCCATCGAGTGCACCCTTACGGATAACACTATCGCGGGCAGCACGGGCAGCTTTACGAGCACGAGCCGCAAGCAATGCCTTACCGACAATCTTTTTAGCTACTGCTGGGTTTTCGTCCAGGTAGTAAGAGAAGTATTCGTTCATTACTTGTTCAACGTAACGACGAACTTCTGGGTTACCGAGCTTGTTTTTGGTTTGACCTTCGAATTGAGGGTCTGGAAGCTTTACAAGGATAATTGCCGTTAGGCCTTCGCGAATGTCATCACCAGTAAGGTTTTCTTCTTTTTCTTTCAAAAGACTCGCCTTACGTGCGTATTCGTTAATAACACGGGTCATTGCAGTACGGAACCCAATTAAGTGAGTACCACCATCTGGAGTAAGCACGTTGTTTGCGAATGGTTTTACCAATTCAACATAGGTTTCGTTATATTGTACGGCGATTTCGATCATTGAATCTTCAACTTGCTTCTCAACATAGAAGATATCGTCGACAACGACGTCTTTACCAATATTCAAGTGCTTAACGTAGCTTTGGATACCACCTTCGAAGTAGAAAGCTTGGCGTTCGTTAATTCGCTCATCAACAACAGATACGTAAACACCCTTTGTAAGGTACGCCTGGTGACGAATGTAGTCGACTACCCATTTGTAGTCAAAAGTAACAGTTTCTTTAAAGATAGTGTCGTCTGGGTAGAAAGTGATGCTTGTACCGTTTTGGCGATCGGTTTTACCAACCTTCTTAAACGGTACCTTAACGCCACCGCGCTCGAATTCAATGCGGTACAATACACCTTTTTGCACGACTTCAGCAATCATAAGGGTTGAAAGTGCGTTTACAACACTTGAACCTACACCGTGAAGACCAGATGAAACCTTGTAACCGCCGCCACCGAACTTACCACCGGCGTGAAGCACGGTAAGTACTGTTTCGAGTGTAGATAAGCCAGTTTTAGGGTGTGTATCAACAGGGATACCACGGCCATTGTCGGTGATTTTAATACCGCCGTCTTCAAGAATAAATACTTCTACTTTGCTAGCATAGCCAGCGATTGCTTCGTCGATTGAGTTATCGGCGATTTCTTTAATAAGGTGGTGCACACCATCAAAACCGGTGCTACCGATGTACATACCTGGACGTTTACGAACAGGTTCAAGCCCTTCTAGGACCTGGATCTGTGAACCGTCATATGAGTTGTCTGTTTTTTGAGCCACTTGAATTTACCTTCTCCCCTATACGTAAGACTATTAATCAATAGTACCACTATACCTTTCGCCCGCCCACCGGCCAAAAAATTATTTTCCTATATGCATATATTATACAGAAAAAAAGTTATTCGCTCAAGATGCTTGCCTGAACAATATTCTTATGCTAATCTTCTTACTAGAGGTCATAATTAAGGTTATCCTTAACTAAAAAACAAAAAACAGCATGTTCAAAAAAATAGTTTCGCAACTCTCGTTCAGTCCGGCATTAGTCGGCCAGCTTAGTTTTTACGCAAAACGTCTCAAAAAAGAACAAACTACCCGTCGTCTTGGGTTAGTTTTTGTGGCTTTGGCATTAGTTGTTCAAAGTTTAGTGGTGTTTCAGGCCCCTGAATCGGCCAACGCATCAAATGGCAACGACTTTATTCCAGGTGGATTAGGTACAGGTTCATCCCTATCACTTAATAACTTCCTTGGCCCTTACGACCAAAATACTCGAAATCTAAAAGATATCTTTAACTACGCGGGCATTACTCGTGAAGAAATTGCGGCCTCTCAACTTGGCCAATTTACTATTGGTAATAAAAAGAGTTACGGCTACGAAACGCGCGCTGGCTCAACTACTATTCCAATTACCAACTCTGCTGGACAAGTAGTAACAACTATATATGGACGCCCTTTGACTATTTGGGGCAACAGCCCGACTGATCAAACCTATGCATATATAGGCTACTCAGCAAAAGCTGGTTGGTTCGCTATTCTACAGGTTTGTGGAAACTTGGTAACGGATGAATACCTTACTCCTCCGCCACCACCACCTGCACCAGCAAAAATTACTGCTACTAAAACTGCCGTTAACGTTACCCAAGGTAATGTAGATGCAACTAAAACGACAGCAAAAGTTAACGATAAGATTACCTTTAAGTTAACTGCTACAAACACCGGCGGAACTGCTAAAGATGTTGAATTTAGCGACAACCTTACCGACACACTTAGCTTCTCGAAGTTAACTGATAACGGTGGCGGAACGATCAACAGCACTACCAAAGTACTCTCTTGGCCAACTGCAAGCATTGCCCCTGGAGCAACGGTAACGAAAAGCTTTACTGTTCAAATGAATAGCAGCCTAGAAACCAGCAAAACAGACTGTAAGATCGTAAATACATTTACAAGCAGCACAGTAACGGTCCCGGTTGGCTGTACGCTACCTCCAGCAAACGTTGTGCTATCAAAGACAGCAAAGAATATATCTCAAGGTAACATTGATGCAACCAGTGTAACGGCTAAAGAAAACGATCGCATTACCTTTACACTTACAGCCGAGAACAAGGGTGGTTCAGCAAAAGAAGTCACCTTCACTGACATGCTCGGAGATACACTTGAATACTCTAAGCTCCTCGATAACGGTGGCGGTACATTCAACGAAACAACTCGCACATTATCATGGCCTGCGGTCAGCTTAAAAGCTAACTCAAAAGAAGTACGCACCTTTACGGTACAAATCTTAGCAGCTATCCCTGCTACGCCTAAAGGTCAAAGCGACCCAAGCTCATACGACTGTCGAATCGAGAACGTCTACGGCAACGACATCATTATTAATGTCACCTGCCCGTATCCAAAAGTTATCGAACAAGTGGTTCCTGAACTTCCACACACTGGGCCACGTGAGAACATGATCTTTGCCGGTATCGTACTTGGAATCGCTGTATTCTTCTACTACCGCTCAAAGCAACTAGGAACAGAAGTTCGCCTCATTCGACGCGACCTAAACGGAGGATCAATATAATATGAGCGAACACATCCCTCAATCACCAGAGAATAAGCCAGAGAACCTTGAGGCATCTATTGAGCGCGTTGAAGCGCAAAGCAATATCGACTCCTCTATCGAGCGAAATGCCGAAAAAGCTAAGGTTGAAAACGGCGAAAAAGCTATTGAAAACGCTAAGATAGAAGCGCTGAAAGAAGCTATTAGTGTTGAAGCTGGTAGCGCTGAAAAGAAGAAAAAAGAATCATCTACCTCCCCTGCTAGCAAACGCCATGGCGTTGTAAGCAAGAAGCAAAAAGATACCAACTACAAGAAAGAAATGGCTAAGTTACAAGCCGAGCTACCGCCTGCGCAACGTAACTTTAGTAAGGTCATTCACAACCCAGTTGTCGAGAAGACAAGTGAAGTTGTGGGCAGCACCATAGCACGTCCAAACGCCGTTCTAGCTGGTGCTATTGTCGCCTTCTTCGCTGTATTAGTTGTATACCTTACCGCTAAACACTTCGGCTACGTTCTATCAGGCTTTGAAACCATCGGTGCCTTCATCGTTGGTTGGGTACTAGGTATTTTGTATGACTTCTTCCGCGTAATGATTACCGGTAAAAAGGCTTAGTTCTTAACTAACGTATCTTTACTGATACACCATCGTCATCCCCAGAAGCTTCGCGTACGTGAAGCTTTTCTGGTTCAACAGGAGCAGTCGGTGCAGCAGCTTGCTGTACCGGCTTTTCAGTTGGCGTATTGTTTTGCTTAGGTTGTTGCTGTTGTGATTGTTGTGGCGCACGTTCAATCTTAAGACCATCATCTTGTTGTTGTACTGGGGCTGGAGCTTCTTTAGGAGCTTGTTGCTGAGGTTGAGGCTGGGATGGAGCTGGGGCCGGAGCAGGTATTGCTACTGGTGTTGCTGGTTGAGTTTGAATAGGCTGAGGCGCTGGCGTGCCCTCTTGCTTTGGAGCACTGGCAATTTGCTGACGTTTCGCAAGCCATTCATCAAGGAATGACGGAGGTCCTGCAGGCTTTGGAATAGCCCCTGCAGAGCCACCAGCGGCCCCAGGAGTGCCCGGAGCACCAATACCAGGCCGTGAACCTGCTTGTGGTTGATTACCACTCTGGAAGGCTGCCATGCGCTGTTCTTGCGCCTTCTTCAATGCTTCCATCTTCTCTTTCTTAGCAGCATCACCTGCGCCCATACGTTTGAAGAAATCTTGTTCAACAATTGCACGCGGTTGACCATACTTCGTAGATGATAGCTTCTTCAATGCGTCGCGCAATTGCGGGTTTGGAGTACCAAGCGGTGGCAACAACGACATGCTAAAGGCAGCTGATGGCACATCCTGAATCATCACCGAAGCGATTGTCTGGAAGTTCGGCATTCGAGTAAGGTCTTCAGCATCGAATGTTGGACTAAACTTCTTCACCAAAATCTCGGCGTCAGTAATACCAATACGGCCACTAATAACCGTACCGATGTTACCTAAGATAGCTTCACGGATCTGGTCGGTAAGTTGAGTCATGAATTGGTTGGCAAGAATCAGACTAAGGCGATACTTTCGAGCTTCAGACAGAATAGTAGCAAAGCTTTCAGTGGCGAAGTTTTGGAACTCATCTACATACAGGCTAAAGTCTTCACGCTGATCTTCAGGAATGTCAGCACGGCCCATGGCAGCGGCGTTAAACTTCATCACGAAGATCATACCGAGTAATTGCGAGTTTAACTCCCCTACTTTACCCTTTGAAAGGTTCACCAAAAGGATCTTTTTGCCGTCCATGATTTCGCGGAGGTTAAAGCCACTTTTTGTTTGGCCAATAATGTTACGCATCATGTCGTTGGCCAAGAAGGCACCGAACTTACTCGCGAACCAACCAAGCATTTCACCCTTAGACGATTCACTCGTTTGAGCCATTTCCTTATTCCAGAAATCGAGGACCGTCTGCGATGTTAGATGCTTGATCTTTTCATCAGCAAAAGCTTGGTCGATAAATACTTGCTGAACATCTAGGAATGATGAGCCGTTAGGGTCAGCCATCACTGTTAAAGCGGCGTTACGAAACCACGACTCAAAACGTGGACCAATAATACCAGTGTGGCCTGGGTCGTATAACTTATATAGCATGGCGATGGTTTCTTGAATCAAGAAGTCTCGTTGGTCTTGGTTATCAAATTCGAACAAGTTCAAACCAATTGGCATTTCCATGTCACCAGGGCTAAAGTACACTACATCTTCGACGCGTTCTTTTGGCACCATTCCCAAAAGCTCTTCAGCCGAGTCTCCGTGTGGATCGATAAAAGCGAATCCTCGGCCGTCCATCATATCTTGGTATGCCATGTTTTCGAGTAGCTTCGACTTACCGGTACCAGTTTGTCCAATAATATAGGTATGGCGGCGGCGATCTTTCGTGCCTAAGCGAATTTCTTTCTTAACACCGCGGAACTCGTTGTACCCAAGTAAGAAACCTTCATCCAAGAGTTGCGTCGGTCCATCAACTTGCTTTGAGGCCTGGCGTTTTACTTGTGATGTTGGAATGTTGTTCTGGTTTGGCAAGTGGAAGATAGTTGCCAACTCGACAGTATTCAACACGTTCTGGTTTACGGCTTGCGGGAAGAAACGGAAAATATAGGCTGTAACAAATTCTTCCATGTTTTTTGCGACTGTAAATTTAAACCCGTTATTCGTAGATGAGTCGAATAATGAAAAAGCCGACACTACATTATTCATGAGTGCCTGTGAACGACCGGCCGTGTTTGAAGATGCAACGACACGAATAAGTGTTTCGTAGCCCGGGTAACGAGTTTTATCTTCGATAGCATCAACGATACCTTGTTCGGTTGAGCTAAGTTGTTTATCTTCAGCTTTTACTTCTTGAGTTTCAGGTGGTTTCCATAAGGCTTCGATTAAACCTTTTGTTTGGAAACTAACGCCGCTCTTTACACCCTTATCTTTACGGATTTGGTTTGCAAGGTCAGAGGCTACTTTTGCCCAGCCAGGTAACGCCGGGCGAATCAAGATTTGAATACCAACACCATCTTCACGGGTTGCGCCAGACAATGCATTAAGTAAGGCACGCGTCGCATCACGCTTTGCTTCATTATATGTAGCAATTGGATAAGCGAAATCTTTCTTTAATGTAAACTCTCCACCAATCGTGCCGCTCATGCGTCCCGCTGGGTTAAAGATATTTCGTTCACTCACTTCTTCAAGCCGAGCTGATGGATACGCCGCAGCAACCGATTGTTTAATAACGTCAGTTAACGAAACAGGTGCGACGACATAGTAATGTACTAAACCTTCATGCGCGACAATTTCAAATGAAACATGGCGTTGCCCATATATACGACTTTTGAAACCTTTAGTAGCTGTACTGGCGATAATGTTATACATAACCTGTGCTTGGCTCAGCACTTCTTCGGTAAGGTCACGTTCGTCGCGGCCATTACCTTCTAGGTCGGAACTAATAGGTGGAATATGGATGTACATTGGTACCATCTTCAAACCACGTTCGTAGTTTTTAGCTTCACGAAGGACTTTACGGTATTGCATGAAAGCAAAGGTACCCACACTAGCGAGCGCTAGCAAGATGATCACCACCGTAATAATAAATCCTAACACCGTCCCTCTTCTCTATTTCGTCTTACTTAGCTATTCGTTATTCGCTTGCACCAACAACCCTGCCATACCGCTTTTGCAGGTAATCGCGCTGAAGCTCGTTTACCTTTTGCGTGCGGGCATGCGGGTCGTCTTTGGTATGCAAGATGATATCTTTTGCCTTGTCGACCCATTCTTTTTCAATTAGGTCTTCGTCTGCCGCCACGAGTGGCGAAGTTGTTGTCGCCTGCGCTGGATCGTCCTGTGGAACCATTACCGGTTGCACTTGCGGCATAGCCACTGGTATTGCCATTGCTGCAGCATCGGCAGCACGCGCACCAGCTTCGGCCGCTTGTTCATGTCTCTCGGCACCTTTTTCAATACCCGTCTCAAGCGTTGGCAACGAAGGAACGCGGTCGCCTGGATTGACAGGTGGCATTGGGAACTGTTCCGGACCCATGGTCGACGGTTGAGAATTCTCGGGTTGCATATCTGTGATTATAGCATAACAACGATGGTAAATCTGCGATGATTTCGTTGATTTTTACTATCGAATTCGGCGACTTACATACAAACAAGCCACTACTTCAAAAGCAACCACTAATAGCAGCTCGTATATGTTAATAGCTCGAACCGATTGTAGACCGATGATCATAACTGGAGCCGCTGCTAATACCGTACTGAAGTAATACGCTCGCCGGAAGGTCATGGCAGTCATTGGCTTGCGCACTGCCATCCCAGAGGTAAGTGAAACAATAAGTTTACTCATTCCAAACAAAAAAAAGCTTATCAAACCGATGAAGGTCAGATAAGCACAAATAAATATCACGAGAAGTCCGAATGGACCGGCTGATGCTGGCGTTGTAAAGGTCAACATAGCGCTTAGCACACAGAGGCTAGCTAATGAAAGGGTGGCAATAATTCTTGGTAACATCCCTGTTACTATATATGAAACCGCTCCAGTTTAAAATATGGAGCCTGAGCGGAACGCCTTAATGTTCAGGTTGCAGCAAACGACGCAGAATATAAATATGGTCGTGTGAACCGTTGAACAGCGAACCGCTCGAGACTATCTGACCGCTCTGAGGAAAACCTCAGGGCATACCGTTTGCTCATAGTCTAAGGTGTTATCTATGTTCCGCAGTCGCGCCAAGAGTTATTACTACTTTTATTCTTTTAGTTTTGTAAAACTAGGAATTTTCTTGGCGCAACCGGTACTGATAGACTACTTCCTTAGGCCAAACGCCTTAGGCGGAGCATTGACCGTCCTCTTTGAAAGATTGTAGTAGGACTAAGATAGTTCTACGAAGGTGCGTATTTAAATGTGTGTACTCGAAAACAAGTAATAAATTTAAATAATTCAATCTTAAAGACTAGGCCAAACTTTCCGTCGAAGTTTGTGTCAGTGCTCGTTAGAGCTTTGTTCTGAATTGTTAAGGTAACGATACTGTTACTGCCCTGCGCTTCTCATAGTGTTGCCCTGAACCGCTTTTTTGAATGTTTTTGTTTTTCTTGAAGCTTGTATTCAGATTAGCATAAGCACTGCTTTTGGTCAATAGTTTGTGAACACTTTTTTGTTGTAAATAAGTACTATATTTATTACAACTGACTATATCAAGGTGTTAATTAGTGTATGTTGAATTATTTACTACGTTGTAAATATGATATTTACATACGATACTTCTTTGTTATTCGAGCTTATTAATGTCCTATTTTCCCCTTATTGACCCTGCTTTTCAACACAGATCGATAGTTGCCCGTTCACCATGTGTCATCGCTATACATACAAAATTTATATGTATTTTGTATGCTTCTTGTATGTTCCTTGTGTGTACATTTATTGTCTCGGCTTGTTTGTTTTATATATATTGTTCAATTATTAGCACGAATGTTGCCTACGCCCATTCTAAGTTTCATATACAAAACCTTAACTTAACTGCCGTTTGCTATTAATTTATCGTTTAGCGAAATGGGTACATTTGGTTTGAATAATTAAGTATTGCCCATACATTATTTTTTAATAATTGTTCGCATAGCATCCAAATGGTCCATATTATGAAACTCGACTATATGCCGCCCATTCGAACATTCGCAACTTAGTATTAAGCTTGTTGAATTCTACAACAGGCAATTTGTGGCAATTTCGGCCTATCCATAACGCATACATATTACGAACAAAGTCTTAAGTTTTTCATATAATTGTGTTCGGCGAAGCCCTTGTACCCATTTATATGGTGTTCAGCCTACCATTTAGCCCTTACCCATTCACTCTACCTATTTCCAACTATCCACAGTTGAAATTATGTAGTCTTTTTTACCTAAAGATTCTTAAAGAAAGTTATTGACTTAAGCGGTTTATAGTCATATTATAGGGGTAGTCGCTGAGTAAATAAATTATGCAGTGACCAAAAATAAAAATTACAGAAAAACTCCACGAAAGACGATCATTCCTCGCAGGTGATCGTCTTTATTTTTGTATTAAGATAGTAGAATTACCCAATAAACAAAACCGCCCAGTCGATTGACTGGGCGGTTTATTTAATTTCGTGGTGGAGCTGCCGGGTACTGCCCCCGGGTCCAAAAGGTAACCTACTATTCGTCTACAAGCTTAGTCGTACCTAAAGGTTAAAGACTCTTCCTCCATAAAGGTTCGACAAAAAAGAAGAAATCGTCTCGCTGTAAAATGTCTCAACTACAGGCAGCTGCCCCTGTAGAAGATAAGAAACGGGTATATAGCACCGTCACCCTTACGTTTCGCTAAGGTGAATCGATGGTACGGGCAATTAAGCTCGAACTAGCGCAGGGGTCGCAGCGAAAGTTTGAACGAAACGTTCGAAACCATCAGTTACAGACTTACCTGCTTTAGCAATAGTGTTTGCAATTACAAAAACGCCTTACGGGCGTAAATCAACTTGCGGAATAATCTGTTAATGTCCTCCTGTCGAAGCTATGTCAGCCCCACGGTATCTGTTATTTTACCATAAAAGTTAATGATTTTCTACTGGTTGCCCCTGTAAGCTTAGTGCATGGTAGCAGTTGTTCAATCAGTGGCATTAACAGGCTATGACGGCTCGTTAATAGAGGTGGAGACGGATTCAAAGGCCGGCTTACCTGGTATGCAAATTGTTGGCATGGGCAATAAGGCTATCGATGAAGCCCGCCAAAGGGTTCGGAGTGCTATTTCTAACTCGTTACTCGACTTCCCTGCCCGTAAATTAGTAGTAAACCTGGCCCCTGCCGAGTTGCCCAAGGATGGCACGCAGTTTGATGTGCCTATTGCCATCAGTATCCTAGTAGCTTCCGGGGCCATAAAGCAATCAGAGGTCAACGGATCAGTATTCGCCGGGGAGCTTGCCCTCGATGGTCGACTTCGCCCCATAAGGGGCGCTATAGTGGTCGCCGAAGCGGCAAAGCATATTGGCGCCACTCAAGTGTTTCTACCGCCCGAGAACGCCTTACAAGCTAGTCTGGTTGAAGGTATTGAGGTGTTTGGCGCAAGCGATATGAAGGCTTTATATCTTCACCTTAAGGGCGAAGTGCTGTTACTGCCGGTCGGGCCGTATATACCCGAGGACTCTACCGCCTCTGTTGAATCAGTTGTTTTAGATGATATCAAGGGGCATACGCAAGCTAAAAGAGCCCTCGCTATTGCGGTAGCAGGCCGCCACAATATCCTTTTCACTGGGCCGCCCGGGGCGGGAAAGACCATGCTTGCTAAAGCACTAGCCTCCTTACTTCCCCCTTTATCACTAGATGAAAGGCTAGAAGTTACGAAGCTCCATGGCCTTATAACAGGGATGGATGGCATAGTGAATACTGCTGCACCCTTTCGAACCCCTCATCATACCGCAACACTCACCTCTATAATCGGTGGCGGTTCAAAGCCCCGGCCTGGTGAAATAAGCCTCGCGCATAAAGGCGTGTTGTTCTTAGACGAAATGCCCGAATATCCACGAGCGACACTCGAAGCCTTGCGTCAGCCATTAGAAGATCGGCAGGTTTCAATATCACGTCATTATGGTCGCATTCGCTACCCTGCCGACTTCATTCTTGTAGGCACAATGAACCCATGCCCTTGCGGATATTTAGGCGATCCAGCCGTACAATGCCGCTGTTCGGGAAGCCAAATTGCGAACTATCAAAAGAAAATATCCGGCCCATTGCTGGACCGTATCGACCTCATCGTCACAATTCACAAATCAGAGGCTGTACAAATATTTAATGCAGATACGTTGCAAGAAAAGCAACAAGCTAAAGTGTTAAACATAATCAGTATGGCTAGAGACGCTCAAGAAAAACGGTATTTACGTAGTTCTATTTACAATGCATATGCAGATTTAGCGACAATAAAGGCCAAATTCAAGGTCAGCACGGAAGCACAAAAGCTCGTTAATACGGCAGCAAAAAAGCTCAACCTCACCAACCGCAGCTGCTTAAAAGTTTTGCGCGTGGCGCGAACGATTGCGGACTTAGATGGTAGCGAAACGGTTGAAACTGGGCATGTAGCGGAGGCTTTGCAGTTTCGTTAAAACAAACCCAATACGGAATTGCTATAGGCGAAAAATAAGTCCTATAAACGCAAACAACATAAAAGCAACGACAGTAATTGAAAAACTTAATGTTCCATGAATGATCAATACATTTACAATAGCTGGCCATATAGAAGTCTTCGATTTCTTTATTTCATCTCTATTTATCCAGAAACCTGCAAAAAGCCATGCTGTAAAAATTGGTAAGGCGAATGTTAATAAGAAGAATGTTGTTGAACCAATCCTGCTTTCTCCGTCAAAGGATGATTGCATCCATACAGATAGGATAGCTGGAAAGAAGAACGAAAAAACTATTACCCATACACCAATGAATATGCCTGCATAAAGCAAGGGTTTAAAGTCTTTCTCGTTTTGTTTTTTCATAACCATACTTTTTAATAAGCTCTTAGCAATCTTAATATCTCTGATATATAAAGAAGATATCTAGAATATAGAATATTACACCTATCACACAAAAAAACACTAATCCAAGAATTATAGAACTGAGATAAATAGAAATTCTATCGGTACGATCGTTCACATAACCTGCCATTACTCCGTATCCCAGATAGATTGAGAATAGCAATAACGGTAATAGGGCATAAACGTAAATTGCCTGATTAAATCCAAATTTTCCCGTAACATCAAAAGTAATATACAACACCGTATAGGCAACTATTAACAATGTTGAGTTACGGATAATAGCTTTTGATGCATTTTTATTTTTCTTAGCCATAACCACATTCTACCACGCAAAACGTAAATTCCTGCCCCATCAAAGCCAACAACCCTCTCACCCCTTGCCTTCCCCTCTGAAATTTGATACAATAGCGCCTGAGTAACTGCTCAAAAACGGCCGATTCAATAATGATGAGGCGAATTCACAATCAAAGCACCCCGCTAGGTGAAAACCTAAGGGTCATAAGGAGAGTAAAATAGCTACACAGTCTACCCGTATCAACGAGCAAATTAGAGCTTCTGAGTTGCGCGTTATCGGAGAATCAGGTGAACAACTTGGCATCCTCAGCCGTGCAGACGCGCTGAAAGCTGCTGAAGAAGCCGGATTGGACCTAGTAGAGATTTCTCCTAATGCCGATCCTCCGGTTGCTAAAATCGTCGATTGGGGCAAATTTCAGTACCAAAAGATGAAAGAAGCCCAAAAGAATCGTCGCAGCAACAAAGCGAGTGAACTTAAGCAAATGCGCTTCGGTTTGAAAATTGGCCAAGGTGACTTGGACATCAAACTACGCAAAATTCGCGAGTTCCTAGCTGAGGGTCACAAGGTACGTGTTCAAGTATTCTTCCGTGGTCGCGAGATGGCCCACAAAGAACTTGGCTTCGTAATGATTAACCGAATTCGTGATTTATTAGAAGATGATGCAGTGTTTGAGCATGAGCCTACAATGGCCGGGCGCAATTTAAGCGTCGTGATAAGAAGCAAATAAGGAGTAACAATAATGCCAAAGATGAAAACCCACAAGGGTACCGCAAAGCGGATCAAGATTACCAGCACTGGTAAACTTACCCGTCGTCGCGCATTCGGCGCTCACCTTCTCGCGAAGAAGAGCAAAAGCCGTAAGCGAGCGATCAACACAACTGCTACCGTAACAGGTGGTACAGCACGAAACATTAAGCGAGCACTAGGAATTTAATATGCGAGTAAAACGAAGCGTAACGGCTCGAAACCGTCACAAAAAGATTTTAAAACAAGCTAAGGGTATGCAACATGCACGCACCCGTAGTTACCGCCTTGCTAAGCAAGCTGTAACTCGTGCGCTTGAATACAGCTACCGCGACCGACGTAACCGTAAGCGCGATCTTCGCGGCCTATGGATTACCCGTATTAACGCGGCTGCACGTATTGAAGGTACTACTTACGCCAAGCTCATCGCTGGCCTAAAGGCTACTAAAATTGAACTCGACCGTAAGGTCTTGTCTGAACTTGCTGTAAGCGAACCAGCAGCTTTCACCGCTGTTGTTAAAGCAATCAAATAGTTTAGTTAGTACTCCTTATTAAAAATACCCGCCATCTCGGCGGGTATTTTTTTATATGTACTTCTTCAGTCGTATAGCACCGTAGCCTATTAACCCTTGTATCAAAGCGTATCCAAACGTGAACTGCCCAGCAGAAGACGCCTTCGGAGCGATGCCTGTATTTGGCGCCAACGGAGTAGTATTATTAATCGTCGTATTACCAAGCACGGCCACATAGTATGGGCCGAGAACTTGGGTCTGAGAGTTCAATGGGTTTGTGAGCACTACAGTAACCGTATGATTTCCAGGAGGGATGGTTGATGGTAGCGTACACGACCAGTTCCCTTCACTATCTGAAACCGTCGTACAAACAATCGGATCAGAGTTAACAGTGACTGTTACTGGGCTATTAGGGAACGTTACGCCCGTAAAGGTTGGCTTCGTATTCTCTAGGAGTTGTGGAGCTGTTGGGTTTGTAGAGGTAGGTACTACTGGGGCATCTGCGCCTGTGTTCGTAGGTGTAAATTCAAGAATTGGTTGAATAAGACGGCCAATGTAAATATCGCCGCCATCAACAGAGCCCACAAGTTTCGTACCATCAGAAGACATCGCAATACTTGACCAACGCCTATCAGGTTGTGTGGTTTCTTGCCAAGTACTGCCCGAATCCTGCGAAACGTACATTCCTCCACCGAGAACACTGGCAACAATCTTGGTTCCATCTATAGATACTGCAACACTTGACCACTCTTTACCACCAAGTTCAGTAACAGTCTGCCAAGTTGCACCCCTATCTCGAGAAACGTGTAGATAGCCACCATCCCAGCTATTCCAGTCACTTCCATAGGAATCAATAAATGCGATAGTACTCCCGTCATTTGACATACTTACACCCTGTACTAACCAATCGTTCATATACTTAATCCCTAATTCAGGAATAATCCTCCAACTTGCCCCGGAGTTGTCAGAGATATAGGTATAGCCTCCGTTCATATCTGGACCCCAAGTATCCTGTGCAAGCATTGTTGTTCCGTCAGGGCTAATAGCTACATTGCACCAATAGCTACTTCCATCTATACCGATACCAACCGCATCCCATGTACTACCTGAGTCAATAGAGAGCTGAACGCCATCGCTATAAGTACCTGCAAGAATTCTTGTTCCGTCCGAAGACACAGAGAATGCCGTCCAGCCACTTAGTCCCGAAGTTGTATTCTCGGTCCATGTAGCGCCAGCGTCTAAGGATGAAAACAACTTACTGTATGAGGCGGCATACAATTTTGCTCCGTCAGCAGATGATGCAAGAGCGACCCATCCTAAATCGCCCAGAGCCGTAAGTACTGTCCAAGTGCTACCCGAATCGGTAGATTGATATACATAGTTATTAGATGAAGCTGCTATTAATTTTTTTCCATCAGCTGATGACGCAGTTGAAATCCAATCACGAGAGCCAGTTATTGTTTGTTCAATAAAACTCACCCCCTGGTTAGTTGATGTATATAAAGATCCAGCAACTGATGCCGTAATAAGCTTATTGCCATCAGAAGATGAGGCAATGGCCATCCATTCAGTTGAACCATTCGATGAGCGTTCAGCCCAACTGACACCAGAGTCGGCTGAGGTGTAGGTGTAGCCATTCGCTGCGGCGGCGATCTTTGTACCATCAGCTGAGACCGCAACACTTCTCCAATCTCTCAGCCCTGATGCAGTACGCTGAACCCAGGTGACACCAGAGTCAGTTGAGGTGTATACGTAGCCGCTAATCATCCTGACCGCTGCAAGCTTAGTTCCGTCAGCGGAACTACTAATTGATCGCCAAAAACCAGACCCCCCAGAAGTACGCTGCGTCCAGGTTAGCCCAGAATCAATGGAGGTGTATATATAACCGCTATTGATTCCTCCAACGAGTTTCGTACCATCCGCCGAAGACGAAATTGACATCCAGACGCGAAAACCGGCTGAAGTACGCTCAGTCCAGGTTGCACCGGAGTCAGTAGAGGTATAGATATAACCGGGGCCATTATAGCCTACGACTCCAACGAGTTTCGTACCATCCGCCGAAGTAGCAACATCCACCCAACTACGCGAGCCGACTGAAGTACGCTCTGTCCAAGTTACACCGGAATCTTGAGACGTATATATGTACCCATCAGTAACAGATGCTATAAGTTTCGTACCATCTGAAGACGAGCTAACTTTATACCATCTTTTTGAACCTGCAGAGGTACGCTCTGTCCAAGTTACACCGGAATCTTGAGACGTATATATATAGCCGTAGAAACTTACTGCTACGAGCTTTGTGCCGTCAGAAGACGATGCAACATCTTGCCAACCTATCTCATCACCAATAAACCCTTTCTCTTTTCCAGTTGATTGATTCCATTCATATTCTCCCACCGGTGTGGTTTGGGCATTCGCCAAACCCACGGGCGAAAAGACACTTGAAACGAGTAACACTGCTGAGAATATAAAAAAGGTACTCTTTTTCCAGAGGAGTAATCGGCCTTTATTGTTTTGGTTCACTATAGCGTCCATAGTTTGAAATATTTATTTTACTTCTTATTGGTTATGCTAAAAGTATACCACACTAACCCTTTAGCAGAACACAAGGCACTCGAAGAGTAGCCTTTAGAGAAGATTACTGGGCTTTTGCCTAATTAATAAAACACCAAAAGGTGTTTTATTAATTAGGCAGCCAGCCTGTAAGCCGGGTTTTGTCGTGGACGACCATCTATCTAGTCATGCCATTGCTGGCACAATCAAGCGGGTATCGACCGGCGAGCGGATCACTCTTTTACTACCGATCTCCTTGCAGCCGACAGGGTTTACCTTCTCCATATGTCACCATATGACGCTGTGGGCTCTTACCCCACTCATTTCACCCTTACCTCCGAAGAGGCGGTTTTGTTTCTGTGGCACTTTCCCTAGGGTTTCCCCCGGTTGCCGTTAGCAACTGTCGTATCCTTCGCTGCCCGGACTTTCCTCTTGTTTTTAAGGCAAGCGGTCGTCTAGCTGACTACCTATATATAGTATACATTAACTATTTAGTGCTTTGCTAGATTTTTCACGAGCATGCGCATCGAGCGTTTTATTAACCATTCCATCTGCTAACTGATTGAATTGGCGCGGAACATGCGTAAAAGTAACCCGGTCGAACTTCGTCATAAGCAAACGAATGCGTTCGTGGATTGGCCATAGTTCCCTATTCTTAATTTTGTAATGGCCTTTCATTTGATTCACCACTAGCATGCTATCAATTTTGAAATCAACTTTCTTAAAGCCAAGCTTTTCGGCTTGTTCAAGCCCGATGCGAACGCCTTGGTATTCAGCTTGGTTGTTGGTAGTAATTCCTAGATACTCCCCGCCCTCAGCAATAACTTCTTGGTTACTATTAAGAATGATAAAGCCCGCGGCAGACGGGCCTGGATTTCCGCGAGATCCACCGTCAGAGAAAATAGTTATGCTATCAGATGGTGTTTTTTTATCATCATTTTTTTGCACTTTTGCCAGAGTTTTATCTGTTAATTGTTCTTGTTGTATAATTCCCAACAAAAGTTGTGTTAAGTCAGTGAGCTCAGATTGTTGTACGTTAGACATCGAATGCCATTTGTATTTGCTATAATTCCCGCTTAATTTCATTGGATGTCGTTGTGGAGCAAGGGTCACTAAGTACACAATAACGCCATATTGGATGGCCCTATCGTCGTGGTCTATGTAGGTTACTGCATCGAATAATTGAGCAGATTGAACATGCAAACCAGCATCATCGTATAAGTATCGGCGCAAAGCATCTTCGGGCTGTTCGCCATAAGCGAGCTTCCCGCCCGGCAATTCATACTTATCTAAAATGGTGTCACGACCGTTACTTCGTTTTAACAAGAAAGCCTTACCATCTTCGTTAATTATCGCTCTGATCGATAACCGCTGTTTCATAAGTTTTTGTATTTCCCTTTTATGCTTAAAGTATAACACAACAAATAGATAATTTTGAGCAACATAAAACCAGGCAGCGGACCTAAATGCTGATGATATTCCCCGCTTAAATGCAAGGTGGATGACCGCAATTTAACTCCACGGAGCTAAACAATTAAGTCTTCCTCATCTATGATATCGGAAAATCATATGGCACCTAGGTTCGTCTAACCTGGTACCCATTATTATAAAGCAAGATTCTTAGGAAACGCGGAAGATTGTACTAAATACGTCAATAAAGAAGTTAATAGCAGAGGTCATGAAGCTTCCAATAAGTGGGCCAGCCAGTAGCACCAATGCGAATACGAGGATGATTCCATACTGTTCGATGAAGCGCATACCGGTTCGAATAAACTCTGGTGCTAAGGCGTAGAGTACGCGTGAACCGTCGAGGGGTGGGATTGGAATCATGTTGAAGATAAAGAACCCGAGGTTAACCGTAAAGAAGGTCGTAAGGATGTATGCACCAATACCCGTAACAGGTGCGCCAACCAGCGCCCAGACACCAAAGCCTATAAATGCCAGTACGAGGTTCGTAAGCGGGCCTCCTACCGCAACCAAGGCTGCTCCCCAATCACCCCACCTTAACCTATCAGGCTGGAACGGTACCGGTTTTGCCCCACCAAAGATAGGCGCACCGATCAATGCCAATCCAAGCGGCAAGATAATCGTTAGGAATGGGTCGATGTGTTTAATTGGATTGAGCGTTAAGCGCCCCTGTAGCTTAGCCGTGTCATCCCCTAGCCAATAGCCAACAAAGGCATGCATTGCCTCGTGGAGCGTCATCGATACTAAAATAACACCGAGGATAACTACCAATTGAAGAATAATATCAGATGTCATTAGAATCTATTTTACCACTGATCGTCGCGTCTTTTGATTGTTTTACGCTTATGTTTTGGAGCCCAGCCATGCTTGCGTCGCTCTTCTGGGCGTGGTTGGCGGCGCGGCTTACCTAGCTTAAAGATAAAGTCATCACCAAAATAGGTTTCAAGCTTAGAAAGCGCAATTACCCTGAACTTATCTTCTTTTTTGAGTTGATCGAGTGATACAATACCATTCGCTCTTGCTCTAAATTCTTGTTCAACTTGCTCGGGTGAAACGAACGGCACGCGTTTATGGAAGCGCTCTAATTCACGGCGCTGTTTATCTAATTGTTCACTTGCCCAACGCACATATTCGCGTGCAAATAGCTTTTGATTTTCCGAGGTATCTTCAAGACGAGGTACGCCAGCACCTTCCAAAACGCGCTTGCCAAAGCGCACTTGTTGCCTATCCACAACTACACCAATACGTGGGTCGTAGACAGTTCTGCCGCGTTTACTTTCAAATAAGTGTGGTGAAATTTCCAACAGTATGTCGGTATTTACGATCGTGGCCCCTGTTACGAGATGGAGGGTCTCTAAGCCACCGCTTCGTAGTGGCACCTGCAAATCGAATGGAGTACCTGTAATAAGTGTTGGGTTTCTAACAACAGTGCTACTTGAAAGCTCTCGTTGTTGGCCACTAAAAATATGCTCAACGGTGCCTTTATCGTCGACTGCACTCCAAATTTGATCAATCTCGCCAGACGTAATACAACGCAATAATGGACCCTCTTCTTCGGCTTCAATAGCAACTAACGGAATATCATTCAATGATAAATCGCGGTGTAGTCGTTCAATCACTTCCTCGGCTTTATCAACGTTTTTCGCAATAATACCGAGCTCTTCATAGTCGGCATCATTAATGTTTGGCAAAGCTAGATATACATCGTATTGTGCTAAGAGGTCAGATTTATACTGTTTCGTATATTTACGCCAGCCTGTATTGCGCGTGCCGCCCTTCACAATACCACCCACCTCTTGAATAGCGATGATAGCAGCTAATTTTGCCTGAACATCTTTTGAGTAATCCATTGCCTCAACCAGCATGCGTCCATAATTCGATTCAACCGGGAATTGCTCCATCTCTCGGCCAATACGGGTCACTTCACCAGATGGCGTAAGGGCATCAAGTGCAACGAGGGTCTTCTTCGCCCTTTGAATTGCTCGCTTACTTGGGTCGTGGTAGAAATCGAGGGTTTCAATATCAATGCCAACATTAGCTAAACGAAGGGTTAAACGGTCGATATGCTTTCGCATAATCTCTGGGATTGCATAGGCAGGTCGATCTTTAAAATCGAGGCATGGCATAGTGTCATATTGCGCCAATACGTACTCACCTGGCCTAGTACGCCCGGCACGACCAGCCCTTTGTAAGCTATCTGCTTGAGATATTTGGGCAATAAATAACCCTTCTACACCGCTACGAACTTCACTTTGACGTTCGAGGCCACTATCGATGACCATGTCAATGTCGTCAATTGTCACACTGGTCTGCGCAATATTCGTCGCGAGGATAATTTTACCGTTAGGGTAATTGGCAAAGGCCTTCTGTTGATCCTCGGCTTCTAACTGACTATGTAACGGAATAACTGGCACACCAGCGGCGGTAGCCTTCTTCTCGATTGCATCGGTAATGTTTTGGATTTCTGATTTACCTGGTAGGAATGTAAGAATATTCTTGCCACGGTTTTCAATTTGAGCGAATAGCTCTTGAAGAAGGTCTTTGCCTCGACGCTTTGTGACTTCGAAATAGCGGCCTGGAATATCGATAATCGCATCGGTGCCGAAGTAAGCCGCCAATGATTCAGTTTCAATGGTCGCGCTCATCACTACTACTTTAAAATGCAGATCTTCTTCGCAACGCTTTTTCGCCCACGCTACCAACACTTCCATATTCTCGTTCCATTCATGGACCTCATCAAGGACAAGTACTTGCTTGTCGGTGATGCCTGAACCCGTAATCTCACGAACAAGTTGCAAACCATCAGTACAATATAAGATCTTCGTATTACCACTGTCGTCTCGTTCATGCGCAGTTCGATACCCAACTACTTCACTGGCATCTTCAGTATTACGGAGTGACCATTCTTCCCGTACCCTGTGCGTAAGGTTACGTGCCGCTAGAATACGTGGTTGCGTTACCACTATCCTGTTATAGCCATGCTCGGCAAGGTATTGAGGTATTTGCGTACTCTTACCCGCCCCTGTTTCAGCAGTGACGATAGTTACTTGGTGCGTGTCGACAGCATCGACAATTTGCTGGAAATAATCGCGTACTGGAAGTTCGTTGAAGGTGTCTATTTTTATGGTCATTATGTCTATTGTACCACCATTAATCGCGGTGTCCTGCCTCAGCTTTTGGTGTGTACATTCTCCATGAAATTATTCCTATACCTAGAAGAGTCATGGAGCTTATTATTTGAACTAACAAATCAAGTTTGGCCATCTCAATTTTTGGTGCGATACCTGTGTTCGGAGCTTTTGGTGTGGTGTTGGTGATTGTCGTACTATCACCAAGAACCTCAACGTAGTATGGACCAAGTACCGTGACTTCACTTGTGATTGGGTTCGTAAGCTCGACATTAATAGTATGGGTACCAGGAGGAATGTCAGATGGAAGTGTACAGCTCCAGTTACCTTGAGCATCGGCTGTGGTTGTACAGGTTATTGGGTCTGAGTGAACAGTAATTGTAACTACCCCGTTCGGGAAGGTAACACCACTGAAGGTTGGTTGCGTATTAGTGATAGGTTCTGGGTTTGAGGGAGTTGAGTTAACAGGAAGTGGCAATACCTCTTCTTCGCCTTGAGCTGGGACGGGAGTAAAGCCAAGGCTTGGCTCAACGAGTGTGGCTGTATAAACAAAACCATTATACGAAGCAGCGACGATCTTCTTACCGTTATCCGAGAACCCTACATCAAGCCAGCTTTGAGAACCGAGACTTGTTTGCGGAGACCAGGTTACCCCACCATCAGTAGACATATGGAGCCCCCCTAGCCATGTACCCGCAATAATCTTTTGACCATCGGGTGAAACTGCAACACCCCCTTCCCAGAATTTTGCGCCCAAAGCAGTTTGCTCAGTCCACGTTACACCAGAGTCATGACTTGTATAGATATACCCGCCATTCCAGTCATTTGTATCAGCACCGTAAAGGTCTGTAACAACAATAGTCTGCCCATTATCAGATAAAGAAACTCCGTTAGCTACGTAATCACCCCAGTACCGTGCGCCTAGCCCTGCTATTGGTTGCCAGTTGGCACCGGAATCGTGTGAAATATATACGTACCCACCGTTCCAGTCAGTTGTAGCAACACCATTACTGTCCACTGCGAGCATTGTTGCGCCATCTGGCGTCATGGCAATGTTATACCAAGCCCCTTCATCGGCAATGTTAGTGTATTCAGTCCAAGTGATACCTGAGTTATAAGATACATAAATACCTTCACCATTAGTACCTGCGAACAGCTTCGTGCCGTCGGCTGACGAGGTGATCGATACCCACTGACGCAAACCAGCGCTACTGTTCTCAGTCCAAGTATTACCTGAATCTGAGCTCGTGAATATTCTTCCTTCGTAAGCAGTTCCGTTCCAGCCATAAGCTACTGCTGCGAGCTTGGTACCGTCGGCGGATGAAGTAATAGAATTCCAGTCTCGAGAACCGGCCGAAGTACGCGGAACCCATGTAGATCCCGAGTCTTGACTAGTATAGATAGCGCCGCCGTCAATTGCAGCGACAATTTTAGTGCCGTCCGCAGAACTAGCAACGGCCCACCAGTTTTTTGAACCCTCAATCGTACGTTCAGTCCAAGTATTTCCAGAATCAAAAGATGTAAATATTGAACCACCGCGTGAAGAAGTAAATATCTTTGTAGCATCTGCTGATAACGTTAGATTTTGCCCATAAACTGCAGATGGCGACGGACGTGCGGTCCATGTTGCTCCTGAGTCGATAGAAGTATAGAATATGACCGTCGGATCTCTGTTAATTACATAAGATTCTACCGCAACAATCTTAGTGCCATCTGCCGATACGTCCACGCTTTGCCAAGTTCGAGAGCCGGCCGAAGTACGCTCAACCCAAGTAGCACCCGAGTCAACCGAAGTGTAGACTGAGCCAACATTTTCCGATCCATTGTAACTATAGTAGACGGCTGCTAACTTAGTGCCGTCTATTGACGAAGAAACCGAACCCCAGTCCCGGGAACCGGCCGAAGTACGCTGAGTCCATGTAGCTCCTGAGTCACTAGAGGTGTAAATATACCCAGTTCCACCAGAGCTACTATTTCCAAAAGCTACTCGGCCTACAGCAGCAGCAAGCTTAGTACCATCCGCCGATGAGGTAATAGATGACCAAACTTGAGAACCGGTTGAAGCACGCTGTGTCCAAGTTGCACCAGAATCGCTTGACGTATAGACCGAGCCGACAAAAGCAGTTGCAGCCAACTTCGTACCGTCGCTAGACGAAGCAACTGAAGTCCAGCCCGGCTCGTTATTTACCGGACGCTCTGTCCAAGTTGCACCAGAATCGGCTGAAGTATAGATAGATCCTTTTTGGTCGTCACTGAACGTCACTGCAACAAGTTTATTACCATCAGCCGATGATGCAATAGATTGCCAGTCGCGACTACCAGCAGAGGTACGCTTTGTCCAAGTCGCACCAGAATCAGCTGAAGTGTAGATGTATCCTCCGTATGCCGATACAGCGATTTTTGTCCCATCCGCACTAGACGCAACAGGGCTCCAAATAGCCCTATCGCCTAGGAAACCTTTATTTTTACCTGTCGATTGTGTCCATTCGTACTCGCCTACTGCTGTAGCACCGACATCTGAGCCACTTAACGTAACGGCTACGCTACTGAAAACTAGCACTAACGAAAGTACTATGGCTTGAGGGGTACTTCGGTGCATAGCTACCATTTCCCTACCCTATGCTTCTTGAGATGGAAGAAAAATACACCGATAGCTATGAGTGTCGCGAAACTTACAGAGAGTGTAAAAAGCTGGAAGATACTATTGGCCTTTGGAGTAATCCCTGTGTTTGGAGCTTTAGGGGTTGTGTTCGTTATAGTAATCGGTTCAGCTGCTACTTCAACGTAGTATGGTCCAAGCACAGTCACCTGGCTGGTAATTGGGTTCGTAAGCTCGACATTAATAGTATGGGTACCAGGAGGAATGTCAGATGGAAGTGTACAGCTCCAGTTACCTTGAGCATCGGCTGTGGTTGTACAGGTTATTGGGTCTGAGTGAACAGTAATTGTAACTACCCCGTTCGGGAAGGTAACACCACTGAAGGTTGGTTGCGTATTAGTGATAGGTTCTGGGTTTGAGGGAGTTGAGTTAACAGGAAGTGGCGTTGATTCTGGCTGCCCATCCGTTGGCGTGACTGGAGTAAATTCGAGAGATGGTTGTTGCAAAAACGCAGTATAGACATGATCTGCGACAGTCGCAATAAGAGTACCGTCTGTAGACATCACTAGGGATGCCCGATAGCGCATTTCTTCGGCGGTTTGTTCACTCCAGGTTTCACCGCCATCGTAGGAAATATATATAAATCCACCCTGCCAATTATTTATATCCGCCCCATAGGTATCAATGATCACAATTTTACGACCATCATCCGACACTGCAACACCTTGGCCGCTATTATCATTCCAGTAGCGTGGTGCCAGATTAGTTAAAACGGTCCAAGTCGATCCAGAATCATGGGAAATGTATGCATAACCACCATTTCCCTCATTATGCTCAAACCCAGCACTATCTAAAGCCACCATCGTAGAGCCGTCGGTACTGATTGCGATATTAAGCCATGCTCCGGTAGGCAGGGTTTCTACTGTAGTCCATGTTATTCCGTTGTCGTAAGAAACAAATGGATGTTCCCAGCTCAATGCATATAATGCATTGCCGTCCGAACTATACACAGTGCTGTACCAGCTTTGATATTCAGTTCCAAAGTATTCAGTCCAGGTAGCACCAGAGTCGTTACTTACGAAAATATACCCATAGCTAGGCAGGGCGGCAAGTTTAGTGCCGTCAGCACTAGAGGTTATAGACCACCAATTTTGTAGACCCGTACCTTTTCTCTCTATCCAAGTTACACCAGAATCGGAAGAGGTATAGATATACCCGCTTCCTTTTACGGCTGCGGCAAGTTTAGTGCCGTCGGCACTTGAAGTGATACTATACCAACTCCTTTCCCCCGCGCTTGCTCTCTCTACCCAAGTTACACCAGAATCGGAAGAGGTATAGATATGGCCATTCCACATACCTGCAACCAACTTTGTACCATCCTCACTTGAAGCAACCGATGCCCAGTCACGACTTCCCTCAACGGTCTGTTCGGTCCATGTCGTACCAAAATTACTAGAAGTATAAACAGAGCCATAATTTACACCCACTAAAATCTTACTTCCGTCGGCACTCGAGGTGATAGATTTCCATACATGAGTACCGGCTGCTACTTGATGCGTCCATGTCACCCCATAATCAGACGAGGTATAGACGTATCCTATATAACTACTTCCCGTCCAATCAGCTGCTACTGCCGCTAACTTACTTCCATCAGTACTTGAGGTGATAGCTTTCCATGAACGATTTGCCGCTAAGTCTTGGCGAATCCATGTTGCGCCCGAGTCGGAAGATGTAGCAATAGAACCTGAGTCTGCCGCTGCAAGTCTTGTTCCGTCAGCACTTGATGTAATCGATTGCCAATTTCCATACCCAGCCGAAGCGCTTAGTGTCCATAGTGCGCCAGAATTAGTGCTTGTATAAATGCGCTCTCCTTCAATAGCCGCAGCAAGTTTAGTACCATCTGCACTCGAAGCTATAGATACCCAACCGTGAGCACCTAGTTCTGCATGCTCAACCCATGTTAAACCCGAGTCCGTAGAGGTGTAAATATGCCCCACTCGCTCACCCGCTACTAATTTAGTACCATCCGCGCTCGAAGCGACCGTCCACCATTGATTATGCCCTGAAGATGCACGCTCAACCCATGTCTCGCCAGAATCGGGAGAGGTGTAAATATAACCTCCATCAGAGTTACTCGCTACAGCCACCAACTTCGTTCCGTCGGTACTCGAAGCAATCGACCTCCACGCACGCAATCCGGCGGAAGAGCGCTCCGTCCAATTCAAACCAGAATCAGTTGATGTATATATCGAGCCTTGATTAGTCACAGCAGCAAGCTTGTTACCATCAGCACTCGATGCTACCGAATGCCAATCTAATACATCCCCCGTAAAACCTACACTTTTACCTGTAGACTGTCCCCACTCATACTCCCCTACAGGGGTTGCCCCTGCATTATTTGACCCTAATACAGTCGAAATACCACTCACTATAAGTGCAAGGCTTAATACCGAGGCTATAGAGAGACGTTCTACGGGGAGAATATTTATCATTTTTTATTTTTTGTATACATTTTTAATACTGCTTATAGTTTACCATCTATAGATATTCATTTACACCCCTCTTGACTTCAAGGGGTAAAAAAGGTAAAATGAGTACTAATGTCCTGAGGATACAGGAGAAAAAGGAATAAATTATGGTAGCACGATGCGAACTCACCGGTAAAGGAAAGCAATTTGGCAACAATGTTAGCTTCTCTTTGCGTCGCACAAACCGTGTGTTTAAACCTAACTTGCAGAAGAAGACCTTCATGGTTGACGGACAAAAAGTTACTATGGTTCTAAGCACCGATGCGATTCGTACGCTAAAGAAGAAGGGTATTCTTCCTAAAAAGGGCGAATACGTAGCAGCAACTGCAGCGTAACACTTTACCGAATTAAAAACTCCCCTAGGGGAGTTTTTTTGTGGGCTTTTTTAGTTGGTGGAACTTATTTCGCACGGTGTTTTTGTATAAGGTATGAGACCACTAACAAACTTAGTACAGCCCCTATCCAAGCAAGGAGTATTGGCACAAAATCGTACGTAGTGTTGCCTTTTGGTGCAATGCCTGTGTTTGGCGCTTTTGGCGTGGTGTTTGTAATCACTACCGGGTCTTCAGCCACCTGAACATAGTATGGACCGAGCACCGTTACTTCACTTGTTATTGGGTTGGTTAACTCGACATTAATAGTGTGTGTACCAGGAGGAATGGTTGACGGTAGCGTACAGCTCCAGTTACCTTGGGCATCTGCAGTAGTCGTACAGGTTATTGGATCGGAGTGGACAGTGATAGTAATAATACCGTTTGGATACGTCACACCGCTGAAGGTTGGTTGCGTATTAGTGATAGGCTGTGGCTCGCTAGGTGTTGAGTTTACAGGAAGTGGCACCGCCTCCTCTCCGCCCTGAGTTGGAACGGGAGTAAAGCCGAGAGTTGGCTCAAAAAGACTCGCCGTGTAGACGTGGAGATTACCGTAGTTAGATGAAACAGCGAGCTTCGCACCGTCCCTAGACATAGCAACGGAATTCCAGTAACCAATACCTATCTCGCTCTCTTCTGTCCATGTTATACCTCCATCTATCGAGGTATACACATAACCGCCATTCCAGTCATTATTAACTGTGTCGTATGTGTCAAGAACAGCTACTTTCATTCCATCATCAGAAATTGCGATCCCTGTCCCACCGTAATCAGCCCAATATCGTGGCGACAAATTAGTGAGTGGAGTCCATGTTATTCCTGAATCGCGCGAAATATACACATACCCACCGTTGCCATCGTTTGTATCTGTGCCGTTACTATCGGCGGCAATCATTATCGTGCCAGTGGTGTTCATAGCAAGATTAGCCCATGCTCCATCTATAAGGTTCGGAACAGTTGTCCAGGTGACCCCAGAATCTCTTGAGATATATGGCTGTGGGGCGCTCCATGTACCAGCCAAGATTACAGTACCGTCAGCGCTCGACGATACAGCACTCCAATCCTTAGACCCCGCACTTGTGCGTTCCGTCCAGGATACGCCCGAGTTGGTTGAAGTATAAATTGAACCAACGTATCCACTTTCCCCCCAATTGTTCTCAACTGCAACAAGTTTTGTACCATCAGCATTTGATGTAACTGCCGTCCACTTTTTTACCCCCGCATTAGTACGCTGTACCCAAGTGGCACCCGAATCGCTAGAAGTGTATAAATAACCAAGGTAACTTCCGTCTACAAAAGTATTCTCAACTGCAACAAGTTTTGTACCATCAGCATTTGATGTAACTGATTGCCATGCCCTCTGCCCTGCACTTGTACGCTCCGTCCACGTAGCGCCAGAATCGGAAGAAGTATATATATAACCGATTTGAACACCAGCAGTCTTTGATGTCTCAGCGGCTACTAGTTTCGTTCCATCAGCACTTGATGCAACAGACGCCCATACTCTCGAACCTTGAGCTGTCTGTACCGTCCAGCTAAGTCCGGAGTTACCTGAAGTAATAATAGGCCCCGCGTATGATCCTGCTACCAACTTAGTTCCACTGGCATTCGAAGCAACCGCTCGCCACTGATTGGTTCCGGAAGCTACACGCTCGGTCCAGGTAGCACCAGAGTCTGCGGAGGTGTAAATATTGCCATTAAATACAGCTGCAACAAGCTTCGTACCATCAGCGTTCGATGCTACGTTATACCAGTATTTCGCTCCAGCGCTAGTGCGTAGAGTCCAGGTAGCACCAGAGTCTGCGGAGGTGTAAATATTGCCATTAGTCGACTCGTCGGAGGCTACCAACTTTGTCCCATCCGCACTTGAGGATACTTCTCGCCACAGTGAAGATCCTGCACCAGCGCGCACAGTCCAGGTGACGCCAGAGTCTGTAGAGGTGTAAACAGCACCTTCGTATGCACTTCCTGTCCAGCTTTTCCCAACCGCTACGAGCTTTGCTCCATCGCTGCTCGATGCGACTGATTTCCAACCCCTAGTTCCCGGGCCAGTGCGCTCAGTCCATGTAACTCCTGCGTCGTTAGAGGTGTATATCGAGCCTTCGTATATGTTATTAACGTAAACACCATTGGCCGCAACAAGCTTCATACCATCAGCGCTTGATGCAGTAGCATGCCACACATTATCGCTTGCCATGCGTTCTGTCCAGGTAGCGCCAGAGTTGGATGAGGTGTAAATTGAGCTTACATACGTAGTACCGTTCCAGTTATTAGCGGTTGCAATAAGTTTAGTGCCGTCAGCACTGGATGAAATAGAATTCCAGAATCTGTCTCCGGCCGAAGTACGCTTTACCCAACCCTGCCCAGAATCAGTGGAGGTAAGAATATATCCCCCACTCGCAATAGCCGCTAGTTTCACACCATCATCACTTGACGCGATATCCAACCAGTTCGAATAATCGCCAGTGAAGCCATTTTGTTTACCTGTCGCCTGTTGCCACTCGTATGTGCTGGCAGAATTAGTCGTCGCTCCAGCATCCGCGCCACTCAATGTGACCGCTACGCTACTTATCACTAAGACTAAAGAGAGAGTCGCTGCCGTAGAAAAGCGTTTTAGTTGGGCTGTTTTTTGTGTATTTATTTTCATATATAAGATGCTTATAGTTTAACACCTTATAGACGAATTTGCAGCCTCTTAAGATCCGCTACTTCCGTAGCCACCAGTACCACGAGTCGTTTCATCAAGCACGTCAACTTCATTCCAGCTTGCTACTTCATAGCGTGCTACTACCATCTGAGCAATTCGCATGCCAGGTTCGATAGTAAACGCTTCTTGCCCAAGATTAATAGCCAACACCCCTACTTCACCGCGATAATCAGCGTCAATTGTGCCAATACCATTTACCATAGTGATGCCGTGTTTAATACTCATACCACTGCGTGCACGAATCTGTACTTCGTACCCCTCGGGAATAGACATAGCCAAACCGGTTGGAATAACCCGTCGCTCCATTGGATCAAGCGTAATTGGCTCATCCATACAGGCATGAAGGTCGGCACCAGCAGCGCCAGCGGTTTGGTATTCAGGTAATATAGCGTCGGGTCGTAGTTTTACTATGTCGAGTTTCATAAATTAGCGAGCTAATTTAAAGATAGTCAAAGTTTCAGGTAACGAACCAGCTTGCTTCAGCTTCAATTTTGGAGCTTCTTCAATAGTTCCACCGAGTTCTTTTGCGAAGATTTCAAAGTCATCTTGGTGCACTTCGTACTTAATTGTTGGGTCTGCGTAGTGAATTGGAACCACTACCTTAGGGTCGATTTGGCGAGTAATGTTTGCTGCACCAGTTGCATCAAGTGTGTAACCGTTTCCACCAACTGGAATAATAAGAATATCAACAAGGCCAATTTCTTCAAGCTGCTGTTCACTTAGTTTTTCGTAAATGTTACCAAGCAGTGCTACGCGAATTTCGCCAGCTTCAATGCGGTAGATAGTTGAGATCTTTGGGTCGTTTTCGCTATCGAGGTGACGCTGAGCAGCAATACCGCTGATGTCGAAATCAGCGATTCCGTATTCACCTGGACCTTCAATATTCAAACGTGCTGTTTCACTATTAAGTGCGAAGCGAGCTTCGGTTGAGAGCTCAATGGCATCTTTAGTACTTACATCTTTTAAGCCAACTAATGAAAGCTTAGGGTCGGTAATGATTGTTCCCTTTTTAGTAGAAATAGCTACGCTATTAGCACCCTTATATTCAATTTCAAACATAGTTTCTCCTTATTTCTCGTTCAGAATGTTATCTTTATCTACGGCCACACTGTGTTTACTGGTAAGAACTTCAGTAATAAATTTATCACGAACACTCAACCTGTAATAGAACTCATCATATGGTAACACGGTGTAATTAAGTTCGCGACCCTCTAGCTTCTCTATCATAGCGATTGCAGCTTTGGCCTTAGCTGCAGACACGTTACCTACTAAGATGACATCGACTGTAGCTGTTGAGCCTTTTACGAGTATGCCAGCAAAGATTGCCAGGCGGAGTGACGGAATTGCTTCGATAATATCAACTTCGTTTTGGTTCACGGTTGCCTTCTGTTCAGGAGACTTCTCGTCAGCATCCATAGCCTCGCCCGCAAAGATAGCACGAAGTGGTTTGTAGAACTCGTAGCGTTGGTTAGCTTGATAGTAGAGCTTGTTATCAGAACTGTCGCTTGTGATAATACCAACTTCAAGCATATTAGATAGCTCACGACGCACTGAGTTAATTTGTTCATCAATGAGGCGAGTAATTTCGCGGACATAAAAAGATTGTCCAGGATGGTTCATGAATAGATGCAACAGCTTCACTCTTGTCTTCGAACCGAACAATTTATCTATCATTTCCCCTATTTCCTTGCTCAACTTTTATGTTCGTATAATACCATAGAACCTCTGAGAAAAGCTAGCTGAGTACCTGTCTTCTTCAGACGGCTTCAGGCCGGGTTCGATAAGGGTCTCTACGCCTTATCTTACTCGGCTTGCAGAGGTCGTTCAGAATTCAGGTACTCAGCTAGCTTTTCAGCGAAGATGATATGTATTCACGTGCCTCATCTAAGCTCAACCAATGAATAAATTGGTTACGTTTGAAGTAAGTAAGTTGTCGTTTTGCAAGGCGCCAGTCTGCTGTGGCGTTCTTTTCTTTTAAATCGTCCAATGTTAGTTTTCCGTCAACATATTCGCGAACCAGTTTATAAATATTGCCAGTCATCGCTTCATTATCCCAGCCATACTTATTACCCAATTCTAGGGCTTCTTCGAGCATGCCGTTGTCGAAGAGTTGATCGGCTCGGGATTGAATTCGAGAGCGTAAAACATCACGATCTGTTGTAATTCCTACTAGCATTACGTTGTCAATCGGACCACGTAACCCTTTACTGGTTATGCTATTGCGTTCAATCGCGCGAATGACGTAGCGGCGATTATTTTCGTTTTCAGGTAATTCTATGTTGTTGATAGCACAATGTTTTTTCAACTCCTCTAAAGACAGTGCTTCGAGCTGTTTTCGCAGTGCTGGGTGAGGTTGAGAGAATTCATAGTCGAAAATAATGCCATCTACGTACAACCCAGTACCCCCTACTAAGAACGGAATATGGCCTCGCTCTCGCACTTGTTGAACTTTCTGCAACGCATATTCCTTGAAGTCTGCAGCAGTAAATACCTCACCTGGTTCAACCAAATCTAGCCCCCAATGCGGTACCTCGGCTTGGTCCTGAACACTCGGCTTTGCAGTACCTATGTCCATGTTTTTATACACCGTACGTGAGTCTGCGCAAATGATTTCGCCGTTATACTGCTTAGCAAGTTCAATAGCTAAAGCAGACTTACCACTTGCTGTAGGACCTACAATAACCACAAGAGGCGCAACAATAGCTGTTGTAGTAGATACTGGTGAATTATCTATAGGGGTCGCCATCGAATCTCCTCAAAATTATTGAGTACAAAATTTGTACAGGTGTGTCCTTCAGCCTCTAAGTGTATCTGTTGAGCCTCTCTTCCGCCATAGTAACCACTCGCTAAACCACCGAAGCGATTCACAAGCCGATGCCATGGTAACTCTTGGTTACCATAGTGTGCCATACCGCCCACAATACGGGCAGCGTATGGGTGTCCTGCCATAGCTGCAAGGTCTCCATAGGTCGTTACCTTACCAGCAGGAACTTGAGCCATGAGCTCTTCGACCTTGCGTTTGAATTCGCTATCGACGGCCATAACTATTTTTCCTGGAGGGCATCAAAATATTCAACTACTTCAAACCAGTCCTTAACCCGAACCATTCCCTTAGGAACTTCGACTTCGCGATTCCAACCATACTCACCAAATAATAATGGTGTGATTCCATTTTCTAGTGCGGCGAAACAATGCTTCGGTTGATCATCGATATGATAGCTGGAGCCAAGCTCTTTTAATAATTCGCCTTTCGTTACTTTTGCAGAATGCTCAGAAATAACGTCCCACATTCCAGCAAAGAAAATTTTGTCTTCAAGAAAAATGCCAGGAAATTCGCGTTGAATCCAGGTTAGCGTATCGCCCTTCATACTAGTACGCCTGGATGTAACGAGAATTAAATCAAAGTCCTTCTTTAACTTTTCAAGCGCTTGGTGCGCATTGAGCGAGCTGTGGTTAAGCACTGTTTTATGATACTCATCACCACGAGTTTTTAGTTCGGCATTCGTCGCCTCACCTGGCTCCATATTCCACATCTTAGCCCAGTCATCGTTATAGTCTTCGGCTGTTAAGTTCGTACCCCAGTGCTTGTTTGAAAAAGCAACGAATGACGAAGCGCTCTCAGATAGAACATCATCAATATCGATAGAGATAATTGGTCGCTTCATTACAACGCCTTTAGATACTCGCCCAGTCCATCAAGCGATACTTTCTGCTCACCCGCTTGTGTACGCACGCTGACTTCACGAGCATCTTTGTCTTGTGGACCAACAATAAGTTGTACAGGAATTTTACCCTTGGCTGCTTCACGAATTTTCTTTCCAAGTGATTCGTTACGGTCATCGAGTGTGTAGCGAATTTCGTTAAAACGAATCGGCTGCATTAAAACAGTATCATTCAACACAGCTTTAATGTCATCGACATAGTCTAAAACTTGATCGTTAATTGTAAGAATGCGAATCTGTTCTGGAGCAATCCAGAATGGGAACCATCCAGCTGTATGCTCAATGTAAATACTCATCAAGCGTTCAATAGAACCAAGTAATGCACAGTGGATCATGATAGGACGCTGCTTAGAGCCATCCTCGGCAGTATATTCCAACCCGAATCGCTCTGGCTGTGCGTAATCAAGCTGTACAGTCGCTAGTTGGAACTTACGGCCTAGAGCGTCTGTCACCATAAAGTCCATCTTAGGACCATAAATAGCTGCCTCACCAATACCAATTTCATATTCAAGCTCAAACTTGTCGGCTAGAGATTGAATTGACTGTTGCGCCTTCTCCCAGGTTTCCAAGGTACCCAAGTAGTTATCCTTATCATCCCTAAATGAAAGGCGTAGCGATAGCTTCATACCAAGCAAGTCATACATGTGCTGTGCGCTTTCAATAAGCTCCGAGAACACGCCTTCAACTTGTTCAGCAGTACAAAACACGTGTGAGTCATCTTGAGTAATGGCGCGAACGCGATTGAGTCCACCGAGCTCTCCACTCTTTTCGTCTCGGTACACAGCAGTTGTCTCAAGGTACTTTATAGGTAGGTCACGGTAACTTCGTGGTCGAGCTGCATAAATCTGGGTGTGATGCGGGCAGTTAACTGGCTTTAAAGCAAGTTCATCGCCTGATTCAGTTGAAGTAAAGCGCATAAGTTCTGGGAACTTTTCGAAGTGGCCAGATGTTTTGTAGGTATCTAACTTCGCAATATGAGGAATCCAAACCTTCTCATATCCATTCTTCAAACGATACGATTGCGCGAGCTCATTCAACTTGTCGCGTAATACCGTTCCTCGAGGCGTAAAGAGTGGCAATCCTGCACCAATAAGTTGAGATGTCGTAAACAGATCAAGTTCCTCACCGAGTTTACGGTGATCGCGTTGCTTAGCCAGCTCGACATTTTCTAGGTATGTATCAAGTTCTTCCTTAGTTTCAAAAGCCACCCCATACAACCGTTGCATTTGAGGATTCCCCTCTTTGCCGCGCCAGTATGCACCTGCAACTCGTTGCAATTTAAATGGACCAACATCTTTAGTATTCGCTACGTGAGGGCCACGACATAGGTCAACAAACTCACCGTTTTTGTAGAAAGATACAGTCTCAACAGCTGAATCACCCTCTGTCGCCAAGCCAAGTTCACTAACATCGAGGTCTTTAGCGATAGTTGTGCCCGAACGCTTCAAGTCGTTAAGTAGCTCTTCTTTGTATGGTTGACCGTTTTGACGCGCCCAGTCAATTGCTTGGTCAATCGGCATATCGAAGTGTTCGAATTCTTGGCCTTGATTAACGATGGTGCGCATCTCTTTTTCTATCCGTTTGAAATCAGATTCAGAGATCTTTAGTTCACCAAGGTCGATATCGTAGTAAAAACCATTGTCGACTACTGGACCAACGCCAAATTTAGCCTCTGGCCATAGCTTTTTAACAGCGCTGGCAGTGATGTGCGCAAGGCTGTGTCGCATTGCGTGTAGATGTTCGTTGTTGTCGCTCATTGTTTTCTCCTGTTGGGCGTCACCCCTTAATAATTAAAAAGAAACATGCAATTTCCGGTTTAATATACTTAAATCCATCGATTGCATGTCTCGGGTCTCGCGTATGCGGGACGGTTCCACCGGACGTTTTGCTTGTGACGCCCGTTATCGCACAGGTGACATCCACGGAACTCGGCGGGTAGTTACTCCGCTTCAATGTTCATGATTAGTATACCATACCCCTATAAAAAGCTGAATGAGAAGCGGTAAACAATATCAATGAGTAAAGCTATGACAGGTAGACTAATAATAATCGCTACCGTCCACCTCTTCGACAAACGAGATGCAAGTATGCGCACTATAAACCCGTATGTAAGCGCCGAGACGCCTAGGCTCAAACCTAAAGCGACCCAAATTCCCCACTCGTACTGATACCAAAGCACCGGAAGAAGATCGAGTGTAAGGCCAAAGAGGCAGAAGGCAAAGAAAAGCATCATAACAAAAGCTACTGCGTAAAATCGTGGCCTCGTAATGCCGAGCCTTTTAAAGGCGAAGATCGCCAACGGTATAACTAACAACGAAGCAACACCTATAAGTATCGGCACGTGGAACATTTGCAAGATACTATATCCTGCAACGCTGTTTGCAGCGAGGTCTTCAACAATACCAACAGTGGCCAAGAAAAGTACTGTTTGCAGGCTATACCAAACAATAGCGAGCCCTACACAGACAAGTAGCGATATGACATAGTGCACAGCTAATTACCCCACACATCGACAGTATCAAACGTATCGATAAACTTAAGTGCGTCTTCATTGGCTGTTATACGTGCCTCAGCTAACGCATCACCTTTAAGTTCAGGAGGAAGCCCGATTTGAACATATCCTACCATGCCATCTTTCACAAATACATACTCTTTCTTTGATGCCGAGAAGGAGTATTCCGCAGCCCAAGCAGTAGATCGAACTTCTTGACCACCTGGAGTCTTCACAGTTGGACAGGCCTGCGGAGGGTCACTACTCAACTTTCTATTAGGCATTAAATTCGCTAGAACTTGATCACCTAGCGCATTTTGTACAGCCGAAGGAGAGCACTCGCCCTTAGCCATAAGCTCTTGTATTTTTTCGGTATTCTCCCCTGTTACAAAATGCACTTCAACACAATCGCCATCGATTTTATCGGCACAATACGTGAAGCATCGACTCACCCCATTTAATGAATAGGCACCTTTCAAACACTCAAACGCCTCAGCGTCATAGCCTTCGTAGAATGAACTAATAAACAATCGCTTGCCTTCAGACAATCCCCACGCTCCAACAATCCGGGTTTGGCCGTCTTTCTCAACAACCGTATATGCAGCATCTCCGCGCGAAACAGCAGATTCTGAGAATTTTAGAACACCAAATGAAGCCACTACAGGCAAAGCAGCAATCACCAAAAACAAAATGACCGCTGCTGTTGTTGGCAGCTTAAGTCGCAGCAACCTTATCAATGCACACAGAATAAATGATGAAATAATTCCCAGTGCCACAGCCAATCCCACCGTACCCCAAGCACGAGCTACAAACTTCGCCAGGAACTCGCTTCCAGGGTTGAAGAAAACACTCGTAGCCCCATAAGGATTCATCACGTAATCGCTGATCGATGGTACGTGCACCAATGCCTCTAATAACGCCGCGGATACGGCCGTTATAGCTAATGCAAGAATAAACCTGTACATAAAGCCACCGTATTTAACGATCGTCGTTGCCAGCAGGGCAACAATAACCGCTGCAATATACGGAATAGCCTGAAGTAGCCACAACCAGCTATCACTTGCTTCGAGCGTTGCTTCAGCTCCGTCTGCCTTCATTGCCGCGCCAATTGCCCTGCTCGCCGCATAATTAAGTCCGTACACTACAAGCATCCAGGCTATAGGTATTGTAATACCCGCAATAATCCGCCGAACAACCGACACTTTATTAGCAGCATCGCCTGTAATGTATAACGCCTCTTTTTCAGCGGGTGCCGAATACTCTTCCAAACTGATCTTTTCAGAAGGCGTATTGTGGTTATTTTTCAAAGAACCCTCTGGAGTTCCCTGAGGGGTTTGCTGCTCAGCTTGCGCCGCCGCAGGCTGCTTCGCTACCGTCTCATCGGAAAGAGCTTTTTCGCGCAATACCGCAGCCTCATCAATCGGATGAACGGTAAGTCCGTGATGCTCAGCGGGTGACGAAGATGCTGCCTGAGATGACTGCGACTCTACCTGCTTGGGTCGATCTGGCACTTCCCTTCTCATGTCTTCCCGCGACGGCACCGTAAACGTTGTCCGAGATGGCCTCGACGGCGTAGGTTGTGGCCTTTTTGGCTGAACAGGATCGTTATTCATATAATTGTGTTTATTTATTACTCTTTAACAGCAGTATAAGCTAAACCGTTATCAGTGCATAGACTTAAATTTTACTAAAGCAACGTCCCTACTCTTGCTTGCCCACTCACCCCTATTCTGGTACCATAAATAAGCCTTCGACTTAATGTCGTTGACGACATAGGATGTATGGGTCCTTAGCTCATTTGGCTAGAGCGCCTCATTGACGTTGAGGAGGTGAGAGGTTCGAATCCTCTAGGACCCACCAAGTCATTATTTAACTGCACGTATTGTGCAGTTTTATTTTTAGCCAGCCGGGCCAGTTGATGCAGATGCCTGAGGGGTTCCAAGCCATACCCAGTTTGGGCTTGCTCCATCTCCGTATCCGTAAGATGTTGTTCCTTCGGTAATCATGAATGAATCGTAATAAAAGTTCTGATTTATCGTCGTTGATGCTGCCCCGAATGCTATCAATACCCCCGTTGCATTAGCGGGCAGAGTAACAGTATGAGACACCGTGTATGTTCCTGGTGCTGTAGGCGCTTTCGGACCAAAAGCTTCATTCCACGCACTTCCGTTAGTAGAATACCAATATAGAATTCCTGGAGCACGGCCTAACGCCCCTGTAGGTGCAGCTGTGAAGTACAAGCGAGCACTTATGGTATACGTTTTACCTGGCTCCATGCCAAACGGCATTGTATTCGCACCATTAGTAATACGGAAATCACCTTGGTTTGTGGTTGATGTATTTGTTATTCGTACTGAACTAGTGCCCGAATCCGCCCAAACTCCCGTTGAAGGAGCGACGCTTGCACCAGAACTATTCGACCAGCCAGTAAGCCCTGTTTCGTAACTTGGGTTTATAGCGAGGTTCTTAATAATAGTTCCCCCAGCAACGCTGTGACCGGGACACGCTCCGGTTGTTGGATTCGCTTGCGTAAGCACAGTACCACCGTTATAGGTGTACCCATTAGCTATGTATGCCGCCAAGCCATCTTTTGAAGCTGTTAAACAAAATGCGTTTGCCCCTGTAACCGTGTATTGATACGCCACTCCAGTTGTAGAAGTTAACCCAGCATCCTCTAAGCTGCCTGGTAATGAATCGTTATTTAATGCTAAGAATTGTTTGATTTTTTTGTCAGCATCAGAGGCTGCCGACTTTAAAACAGAATCTTTCGCCCTGCTTGAGATGCCGTTATACGCAACGATCGTAATAGCGGCTAATATAGCTATTACTACTACCACAATGAGCAATTCAACGATAGTAAACCCTTTTTGTTTTCTTCCCCACTTCATATACCACTATTTTAGCATAAGCTCTAACAGAGTTTGGGATGACGATACTGCAATTTATCGCAAATCGTAGGTGAACTTCCAACGCAGCGCTTCTAAGGCATCTTCGTCTAGATTAGGGTAACGAGAGGCCATCACACGTTTAGCCTCATCTCCCCCTTCTTCAAGGGTATTTGATGACCAATCAATCTCAATTGCCATAAACTCGGTGTCAATTGCGCGCACCTTAGCAAGTAACTCTACTGGATTACTATCAGCCTTGGCTGCGACTGCTATAACAGCAACCTCATCCTTGCCTGGATAGGCGGCCGAACCTGCTTTACCTAAATATGCAATAATCGCTTGGTTCAAATTTTCGTCTTTCATCACACTATTATATCAATCCTTAGCCATTTGATATAATAGCTATATATTCTACACCTCAAAATACAGGCAAAGCTCCTGAATATAAGAGGTAGATACCGTTGAATAGAAAGGTGAACACACAATTATGGCAGATACTAATGACGATGCTTCTGTAAATCTCCTTCGGGCAATCGTTCAAAACGTGAGTGGTCCCCAGGTGGACTGGGATAACTGGGAATCAATGTCGATTCTGGTCGAATCCTTTCAGGGTCGATTTAACAGCGTAAGTGGCTCGCTATACTCCCCTGATGGAACTATTTCAATTGTGGCCGCAAGGCCTTCAGCTGTTTTACCATTTGTTGATGCATACATAAGTAGTAAATATAAGCCGGGTGAAAAATTACCAGTTTGTTTCCTCGTACAATATAGTCGGAAATCTGGAAAATATACTATTACATTCGAAGATACAGACGAGAAACGCTGGAAGATAACTCCAAAGAACTACAAAGAGCTTCGCGAAGAGTTACGGCCTACTTTTGAGTAGAATACAGATGTAATGATTCAACAGAAACCATACTGGACCCCTTCACAGGGGTTCTTTCTTGTCTGCTTAACTTTTACCCACATCCCCTGGAAAGTTTTCCACGGGCATTATTTAATGCATTTGGCCTCTGTTATATCATGGACGGTATTTCAAGCGAAAGCTTGTTCCATTGACAAATAATAGTGTTTATGCTAAGATGTATACATGGTTAAGAAACAACAGATGACTAGCCTACCAAAGACCTCTTCATTAGAACGATTTGAACTCGGGTTCGAGTTTAATCAAACTCTACAAGAGATCAAGCACGACCTTCGTCGTCGCACAATTTAGTTAGCTAAAGTCTGTTTATACAGAACCCACAAGAAAAGCTCCCCTCGGGGAGCTTTTTGTTTGCCTTTATACTACTAGATGCCTAAAAGCTGCTTTACACGCCTAGCTATCGCCTCAGAAGGGTCAATTACCTGAACCTTATCACTTGCAAGTTGTATAATTCTTTCTTTAATCCAATGATAATGAGTGCAAGCCAATACAATTACATCAGAGTTGTTCTTTAGCGCCTGGGCTACAACAAACTGAATCTCGTCATCATCTATCTCGTTGTGTTCGATCATGCTCGCCCATTGGCTACAAGATGGTTCGATAACAATAGTATCTCGGGCGAATTTGGCCTTTAAACCTAAGTAACGCTTACTTTGAAGTGTATACGGTGTGGCGCACATAGTAATAACACCTGTTTTCGTAAGCTCAGTGGCTGTTTTCACCATAGGCTCTAGTCCGATAAAATTTTGTTCAGGGTACTTAGCTCTTAGGATTTTTATAGCTGCAGCAGTGGCAGTGTTGCATGCAAGGATAATGATATCGCATTGCGCGGTAAGCAATGGCTGTATAGCCGCATCTGTTAACCGGACAATCTCATCTTCAGCTTTTGTTCCATACGGAACGTTCTTGTGGTCATCAACATAAAGAATATCGGCATCTGGGAAGTTGAGCTGCAAATGCGAAGCAACAGATTTACCCCCGATGCCAGAATCAAAGACACCAAGCCTCATAGCTACTTAACCGCTTCTGGGTCCTCGCGTGATAACTCACTCACCCGAATAGGCTCTTTAGATTCGGCAGAACCCTTTAAAGCAGCCCTCGAAGCAACAGTTGCTTTGTTAGTAACATCAAACTTCACGAGGTACTTACCCATTGCTAATCGTGCTTGGGCGTTTAAGGCCGCGAATGAAAGGAATCCGATCGCTGTCAAAGGCATAATCAACCACTGTAATACCATTCCGATGGTACGGGTGCGCTTGTAGCGTTCTGGACGTGGTGGCAATAGCTTGAATGACAAGAACACCATCACGATAATACCGATAAGTGCGACTCGTTGGAAAATGCTAATTGTATCTGGGAGCTGGTGCGCTACTACATCACGATAAGCATCGCTGTTAATGAGCAGTGGAATCCATCCACCAACTGCAACAATAATTGATACAGACGCAGCGGTGACGTATCCGTCTAACCCGCGAATGAACCATACGAAGCCTGGCCAAAATGGTACTGTCCGCTTTTTAGTAAAGATATGTGAGGCCACGAATGGAATATCTGAGGCACCATACATCCAGCGGCGAAGCTGAACAAATTGAGCCTTGAAGGTTTTCGCGTAGGTATTATCGAGTACAGCATCTTGGTAAATTGGAATGTACAAAGGGTGAACAGAATAATTACCGTTGAAATAGAAATAGCTGCGCCAAAATTGGTGGCCGTCCTCTACTACGGTTCGGGTGCTCCAAAATCCCATTTCTACCAAGGCTTCCATCGGTTGTGAGTGTGAGGCGAAGTTACGCATGATGTGTGGGCGCATTGAACTAATAATGTTCCAGAAGGTGTTACCGGTCGCAAGCACACGCATTGGTGCTGGTACATCCCAAATATTGTTCAAAAACAAGGCAATTGGTTGGTATGCAAGGTGCTTACGATCTTCGTTCACAATGTATTCATAGGTTGCATAATCAAAGTATGCAGGGTGTGGGCGGTTGTCAGAGTCGAGGGTGGTAACAAGGATATTCTTGAAGTTGATATTCTTATCTTCAAACCACTTTTGCATGTACTTACCGGCGTACGTGATGTTTCCACCCTTACCAACCACTTCATTTGGAAGGTCACGGGGGTGCTTAATCGTAATAAAATCATTAAACTTACCAGCAAACTTCTTTTTCAAACGTTCGGCTGTCTTTTCGATATCTGCGCCACCACGCTCTTCGTACGCCAAAACAACCACAAGCTTGGAGTGATCGTAGGTAGTACGAGTAAGTGAACTAATTGTTGGTTCAATAACTTCATAGCTCTCGTTATAGGCTGCAACAATAACTAAGTTATACATTTCAGATGGTTTTGGGAACGAGCCAGATTCATCAGCGGCAATGAGGCGAAGGTTTTCAACGTGCGACACCATGCCGTATCCCCTGTCGTGGCTATGTTCATGGCGTTCGAATGACTTAGTTGGCTCTTCAAGCTCACTCAAACGGTGCGACCAGTGAATTGCCTGAGACTTCACCAAACGGCGGTGCCCCATTACCGTGTGGTACACAATACCAGTGGCACGTACCAGCAGTACGATAATAACTGCCATTAAATAAATCGCCGCAAGCAATGGCGACACGATAGATAAAACAATTAATAGCGCAAAGGCGCCGAAGCTAATAATAGCCGGTACCATCTCGAAAAATCGATACATTTTTGTACGCTTGCCCAGAGGAAGTTCAAGATCGATCATAAGTTTAGAGTGGTGACCACACGTTGATAATTGAGAAGCTGGTCAACCAAGCGAACACAATAATACCGATGCCAAACCAAGCGAACATAATTGCCAATGGGTGGCCTTTTGTAAGAAACACCTTAAGTGAGATTCCAATATTGAGAAAAGCGACGATAATCGCAAAAGCACCAAAGCCAAGAAGATAGAACCATTGGTCGCGATAGAGGTGCGTTACGCCGTAAGCTGTGTAGTGTGTTACTAATTGAAGTTCACTTGGGCGCACTACTACGCTGATGTAAATAACAAAAGCAATCGCCAAAACTACTGTTACAAGCGAAAGAACCGTTAAATAACGGTTAGTAATAAGTTCTTTAAATGAATGTGTGATGGTATCTTTTAGCATAATACAATGGAGCCGTTATCCGGGATTGAACCGGAGACCTACGCTTTACGAAAGCGCCGCT
>JAZKFY010000004.1:0-38445 GCA_040386175.1 Patescibacteria group bacterium | reverse complement strand
AAAATCACATACGGGCTCGTAGTGAAGCTGGCCTATCACGTCTCCCTGTCACGGAGAAGATCGCCGGTTCGAATCCGGTCGGGCCCGCCAGGAATTTATAGAAGAACCTCCTTGGAGGAACTGAAGTGGCTCTCTTACTGTTAGAGCCACTTTTTTGTTGCCCAATTTCCAGTTCGAGCCGAATAATGTCATTAATTTACGCTTTTCTTCGTCGTTTGCTTCAACAAAAACTTGTTCAAGGTTAACTGCACTACTAAAGGTCTCTTCCGCTAGTTCTAGCCATCTTGTGGTATCTTGGTCTGACTTGCTAAGGAGTTGCTGAGTTCTAGCCAGAATATCTTCATGGTGTTTAGCGCGCGCCCGATACCTATCGTCAGTCATCACGCCTTCTTCTAGCTTCTGGTCCAAAACCTCAAGAGCTGAACGCGCACCGCGTTGGTCCTCAAGCCAAATAGGACGATATTGATTCTTCTTTCGAATATAATCTGCATGGAATCGTCTAAGCCATTTTATAGCTTCCTCGGCATCCTCTTTTGATATAGAGAATTCTGAAATACGTTCAATAATTTCCTTCTTAAGAGATGGTTCAGAAACCTGATGCTCTTTACATTCAATAGTCTTGTTTTTCTTAGTACAGCCATAATAAATGTACTCGACATCCTCACCTGACTTTAACTTCTTACTTTTTATGTAAGCCGTTACATTAAACCCGCAGTTCTCACACATAAATAAACCTTTGTATACAAAGTATCGACCGGCAGTAGTTGACGGTGAGCGTCGACCAGTTTGTGACCAGCCCATTGCATACTGCACCTTATCGTAAAGGTCCATTGAGATTAGAGGTTCATAACTTCCTTTAAATGGTCCTTCTCCGCCATATTTAAACAATCCCGCATAAGTTCCTCTCTTTAGCATTTCAGCGAGTGTCTGACGGCTAGCTATCACCTTATTTGAGCGGGGCAAAGTAAGTTTTAAGCTCTGGGCCTCTAACCATAGGTCATTTAGCTTATACTGTCCGGTAGCGGCAAGCTGGAATAGATTAATAACTTTATGTGCATTCTCTGGGTCAGGTGCGATATTACGCTTACCAGGTCCAGTAATGATGTTTACATATCCTACTGGCGCTGGCCCTGGATATTCACCGTGGTTCCGTTTTACCTCAAATCCCTCCCTAACCCTTTCGCTAAGGTCGTCGTTTTCCTTCTTTGTAAAAGCTAGTTCAATTGCCAAGAATGTCTTATCGTCAGAATTATTCTTGTAGACCCTATTTGGAGTGTATATTCCCAATAGCTTACCTGTATCGAGTAAACGTATTATTCGCCCTGCATCTACAGGATTACGGCTCAAGCGACTTAAGTTCCATACTGCAATATAACGTGCCTCTCCATTCTCAAGGCCTTCTACCATTCTCTGGAAGACAGGTCTACCCAACGAGCGTGCAGAACGCTCCTCTCGAGGAAGAAATACAGCTTCAAGGTCATTATCTTTTACTAACTTCCTAACCTGAGCCTCCTGTTTCTCTATAGACTGTTGTTGCCTATCATCTCGATCTTGTGAGCGACGAAGGTACACGAAGCATCTAGGCTTTGTACTTTCTCCCCTTATAGTTGGTTTCATAGATTCGGTATCTCCCGCCGACTACACACCTAGCAATGTGTTGTCAGCGGAAGGCGCCGAACCTGCTAGGATTCATCGTTATTGTTGCTAGTTGAGTAACCTTTGCCCTCTTGATAGTCTATCTGATCTCCGTATTTCACTCTATATTTGATATCGATAATCAAGGTAAGTAGAGAAAGGACAGTTTGAGCATCGGTTGAGAGTTGGTCAATTGAGCGTGCCTCGGATGATTCATCCGACTGGCTAGATATTAGATTGTCCGGTGGACCTTTCACGCTGCCTACAACATCTTTCTGCTGTAGCCATACGATTCCGCATAGGTACAGCTTAATAAAACTGTATCCATGCGGTTATGCGCTAGAGGATCCTCTTAATGAGTACTTTTATTATGCTGTCTGAGCTTAGCGTTGTCAACAAACGCCCTGCCTCTGCTATAATTACAGAGTCTACGCATGCAACAGGTTTTATTTATATCCGAGAACGGGCAGCCTATTCTCGAAAAACAATGGATGTAAATCTGTTGCTGGCGTAGACAACCTAGAGATAGGTTGTCCTTTTTTATTGAGTAAAAAGTGGAGATATTCTATGTCACCAAACCATAAATTAACGACAAAAGATAAGGCTATTGGCTACAGCTCTTTCATCATTATATTGATCGGCTTAGGGTTAATATTCCTACGAGTACCGCTTGGATCTCATGTGCCAGGCAGCTTCTACGAATCTACAGATTATACAGAACAACTAATGGTGATGGTTTTTGAAACCAATTCCTCTTCAAAAAACTACCTCGTACCAGCCGATGTAACCCGTGACTATGACAGTGGTTATAGTGTTAGTTCAATTTACTGGCCTAATGGCGGAGTTAGTAATACAGATAGCAATATGTGTGGAAGCCTGTCTATTGAGTATCGTGCTTCCTGTCGTATTACGGACGACTCGGGCAATGAAACACAGTATTACATTCAGCTAACTGATAAGCAGCCCTAATCGCACGAATACAATCCGAGAAACTACCTCATACCCGTGTGTATTGATACAGAAACTCTATTTAACTGGCTGTAATAAATGACTGTCGTTATTTCGTACGCTATAACATCCTTACTTTCTTCAAACATATCCAGACAACCATCTTCTGGAGTCCAGAGCATTTCCTGAATGTCCTCATCCGTAATTTCTTCATTTAGCCACCTACTCTCATCCTTTTTATGTAGGATTACTGGCATGCGATCGTGTACGCTTTTCATCTCCGCGTTTGGTTCAGAGGTCATTATTGAATATGCGTTAAACTCGTTTCCATCCTTGTCTTTCCATGAATTCTATATACCCGCAAACGCATACATCTCATCGCTAGGTAGTTTGATTAGAAAAGGATAGTTACATCGATGGAGTTTGGTATAGTTAGGCAATGAATATAAGGATGGCATGATGGTTAAAACAATACTCGGTTTTGCTAAGAGGGTTCTCTTGCTTGTAAGCGGGAAAGAAGTTCTGTTTCATTACGATGCTCAAATAATAAAAACACGTCAGCTCAAGGCAGAATACACTGACAAGTTTTTTAAAGGTCTTAATTCTTATGATCCAAGTGATGATTTGGCAGTTAACTTTGGATATATAGATAAAGAAAGAGAACAGAAAAATCCCGATCTCCTTAAAGCTGCCGAATACCGAGCAAAGGAAATAAAACTTCTCATAAATAAGTATTGGGCAAGAATATGGCTTCAAATATACTGGATATTTCTTATCATACTAGGTGGTGCAATCTTAAACTGGATATTACCTACAATTGGCCTGGAGGTAAAAGAAGGATACTATGCTGCACTAAGCCAAATCTATCCCGTATTACTAATTGCCCTATACCTAACACCTAGTGGTGACAAAGGGAAAAGTTTAGACGGGAGAAACCGTCAAATGGTTTACTTAAATAAACTTGGATCAAAAATAACTGGTGTTATGGTTATATTGTTGGGTCTAGCAGTATCACTAACGGTGTTAGCTACAGGAAATTCATCTACCTTTAGCCTCTTTATCACTGTCGTGACCTTGTTTATCATTGGCGCCGTGGTCTCCAAGAGTCTTAAAGAAGCAAGCACAGAAGCTTAGGCGCGCTTTTTCTTAGTCACCTTAACCTGACTCTTCATTTTGTTAATTTGTCTTTTACGTGCTCGTTCACCGTTTATTATAAGCAATTTATATTTAAACGACTTCGCGCTTTTTACACGATTTGAAGTTATAAATTGCTCCTTATACATTAGATCTTTTGAAATACCGTCATCGTCAGCGTTTTGTGCAAAAAATTCTTTTTCAAAGAGCTTCTTATCGGTGTATTTGTATCGAGTATAAAATGCAGGCTCATATTCTATTTTTTCCTCGAAGTCCCAGTTGATAATATGTTTATATTTGAACGTGCGTACAATTTTAATCTTTTGATTTACTTCCTCGAATTCTTCAAACTTTTGCCCGGATTCGGCAATTATATAGGTACCAAATTTACCAGTATATAAAGATCTGCTTAATACCCAAATATCATCTTCAACTAAGATTCCGGTATTTGAGAGAAATTCAGTACCGTGGTCAATGCGTTTATCAAGGTTTGTATCGTAATACAAATTCTGCTTGTAACCATCATCGTCCAGCTTCCAAGGATAGTTTTTCCAATGAACAAGCCTAATGCCAATATCATGTGGTGTCCTACGGTCATAGTTATCGGCATGATCTCTAAGCTTATCTTTAATATTTTTTCGAATAGCAAGGTTATCACTAATTTCTTTCTTTTTCTTCTCAAATGAACGATTCCTTAACCAAAAGAATATTGGCAGTGCACCGATAATAACGATAATGTTGGCTAGCAGCTCAACGTAAACCGGAATATTTTGTGAAAACTTTTCTAGACCATCGAGATTCATGGTCTTCATTGTACCTCTTATTCAACACCTTAGAAAGTTACTGCTGAACGAATTCATTTTGAACTTCGTTAATAGACCCCGCTAAGGCCCGCAAAAACAAAACAGACCCCTCAATCACGATGGGGTCTGTTTCTAATTAGGGGAGGTAAAGGCAACTGCGTGTGACCTCGAAGGTCTTTGCATCGCCGACTCAGATACCAGCGGGGAGCATCTTAGTCGACCGCGGTTAGTCGAACGAGAGTCTCTACTCGGTCGCTTCAGCCCCCTGTTGAGAGACGAGGGCTGACTTAAGCAGGAGGTTCGCCATATTGTTAATACTCCTGTCTTGTGACTGAGCTAACTCAACGATTTTCTTATACTCTTTTTCTCCAACTCTAATGAAGTAAACCTTCTGATTAGTAGGTTTAGCATTCTTAGTGCTAGTTATCATAGAGCCTCCTTTCTGCTTTTAGCTTTCTATTGGCTGGTCAAGCCGTGTAGATTATTTAATCTTCTTGCTCATCAAGTGCCACAAACCCATTACCAAGTAAGGATTTGATGATATTGGCGGTCTCTTGAGCCTTTTCTTCTGCGCTTGTAACTTTTATTAGGAGTGTGTTCTCCTCCACCCCGCTCCAGTATCCCTCCACAATTGAATGAAGTTCGCAGTCGGGATGGCGATCGTTTAGCAATTCAATTACCTTGGTCTCGGTCTCACGATCAATGTTGATCGGAAGGCCGACATAAATGTTCCATGTCTTCGAGTTCATTAGCCTTATAGTCTCCCCTAATTTTTAAACTACACGGCTCTCGCCAACATCCTTATTATATACAAAGTGTATACACAATGTCAACAATATATATAAGGTTTTAAAAATCGCTATTACCGTAAACAATGCGTCTATAGGTAACCATAATCATTACTACGATTCCAAAGACTGAGGCTACGAGCAGAAAAGTCTTTGATTGGTTGGTAGCTATAGCTAAAAGACATGCGAGCTCCCCGACAGTGAAGCCTACTAGGCCTTCTGTCTTTCCATCAGCGAGCATTAACCGCCAACCCGATCTCTTGTGCCTGGAAGCTCTATGTTCGAATTGAGTCAGAAATAAAGCAACAAGTAAAACTGGGAGAATTCCGGCTAACGCTATGTAATAGTTTATAGATATACTAGCTGCATACTCTGGCCACAATATTTTCATAAAAATATAGGCAAAAAACATTATAAGCGACAATCCACCGATAAATAGAAGCACAAGCAGCCTTGCTTGTCGTTCAATGCTCACTTTTTTCTTCTTATTCATATATATCCTATCTTAGCCCTTTAGTGCTCAGTTAAACAAATTATTATAAGTAGAGCCCCGACCGAACGGGAGCCGAGGCTCTACCTATTCAGTCGGGGCGTATCACCTCCCTATTCATTACTCACTTGCGATCACCCAGCCGCCGCCCAAGTGGGAGTCGCAAAACCTGTGAACCAGGTATAGGCGCCCGCTCCACCAGTTCCGGCGCTATTTGTGATGATCACGTTCAACTGTCCGTTGTTGCTGGCTTCGTACCACGCGATGTCGTCGCGATAGTCACCACTCATACCGTTGAAGTTGCCCACAAAAGCCAGTGTTGGCGCCCCGAAACCCGAGAACCAGGTAGTCACCGGACCCGAGCTAGTTCCGTTTGACTGAATGACATTCATAGTGCCGTTATTGCCGGCTTCGTACCAGGCCAGGTCATCCTTCTTGTCATTGCCTCCGGTAAAGTTCCCGATACCCGCCCAAGTGGGCGCAGCAAAGCCGCTAACCCAGTCCTTGATCTCGCGCGTACCACTTCCGTTCGAGAAGACGACCTTCATGGTTCCGTTGTTCCAGGACTCATACCACGCAATGTCGTCGTACTTGTCACCGTCGAAGTTACCTACACCTGCCCAAGTGGGGTTTCCCCACCCTACAAGCCAACTGTAGGACCCGCCGTTTGAAGATCCGGAAGGAGTGCCATTACTCGAGGTCTTGATGACCGTGAGTGTGCCGTTCCAGCCCTCGTACCACCCAATATCGTCGAAACCATCGCCCGTGAAATCACCGACAAAGGCTCTCGTAGGTGCTCCATAGCCCGTAAACCACGTCTTCGAAGACGAGAAGCTGCTTCCATTCGAGAAGAAGATTGTCAGCTTCGTGTTCCAGGACTCGTACCAGGCGAGATCAGTCAGGCCGTCTCCATTGAAGTCACCAGGACTCGACCACGTAGGAGCTGCGAAACCCGTGAACCAGGCGTTGGCCGACACATCGTCAGTTCCGTCCGAGTTAGCCTTGATGACCGTTCCCTGACCTCCGTTATTCCATGACTCGTACCAGAAGATGTCGTCACTAGAGTCACCGGAGAAAGAGCTGCCACAGTTCTTGCTCGTATAGGACGGCGCTGTCGAGTCCGCGACGGAACCGGGTGAAAGCGCTACCCCACCTGCATACAGGGTCGTCTGCTTAACACCGTTCAGTTTCTGCTCCCAGTGCAAATGGGGGGAGAAGCCATTTCCGTTGTTTCCACTCCCGCCAACATAGCCAATGACCTGACCCTGCGCAACAGCACCGCTCACGCGCCCATTCTGCTGCAGATGAGCGTAGACAGTCTGCCACCCATCACCGTGATCGATAATGACCTGATAGCCACCCAAGCTCTCGAAGTACAGGGTGGCAGTTCCCGACGCGCTCGCGACCACGGGCTTGTTGTTGTCATCTGGATAAAAGTTCCAATCTATTGCACCATGCCCTGAGTACGTGCTCGCTTTCCAGACATCCCCACATGGAAAAGGCATCTGGAAATTCAGCTGAGAGATAGCGTGCGCAGGCGTAGCCATCATCATTGAACCAAACACAAGGGCGATAGCCACTGCAATTGCAGCGAATCGCGCCTTAATCGTCATTCTTGCCAACTTTTTCACCCTTTCAAAGGCGTGTTCAAAACGCCGGAAGCCCCGGTAAATTCCCTAACATAAGAGAAACCGTTTCGTAAAAGACTTTAAAACAATTACACTATACGTGCAAGCATAACCTGCTACGTTTGAACAAAATAGTTCCACACCTCCTCCGCTACGGCCCGCCAAGAAATTATAGAGATACTACCCTGTTGGGTAGTATTTTATTGAGATTTAGTTATTAGGGCCAATTTACAGATTAAGATATTTATGGTATTATATACAATACCTTTGTCGAGTTCGCTCCTTAGGCGACTCTTTGACAAAACTAATCCAGTTACCGAGACCCTTTGGAGGGTGAAATGACCGAAACGATGACCAATCCTTTCGCAGGCCTGAAGCGCAAGCGACTGCCGGGGATGCACATGATCACGGCTATCGAAGGAAGGGCTCCGCTGGAGAACGCCCTGTCGGCCTTCTTCTTCATGATGCTCCACGACAGCTACCCCCACACCTGCCTCATCAAGCAGGCCGAGGCAGAAGCTGCCGCAGCCACCGACGAAGTCATCCGCAACAGCGGGAGCCCCGAAGGCATGTTCCTCGGAAGCGTGCTCGGCGGCATTGCCAACTCGAACCTCGTGTTCGAAGAATGGTCGTATCTTTCAGACCAAGATGCCGCTTCGATCCTCATCATCACAGGGACTGCAATCGAGCAGACTCAGCGATGGATCTGCCAGGGTGTCGAAAACCCCCTCATGATCCCTCTCGGTCCGCTCGTTGCCCGACCCGAGTGGGCGGCGGCCTACTTCGATGCTCCGGGCAATCGCCAATCAAGTCGACAAGAATCAATCGACTACGTCGAACGCCTCCGTACGGAAATCGACTTGTGGGGCTGACTGTCGATCTGGATTCGTTCGCGTTGAAGAGCTCGGGGAGAGATTCTCTCCCCGCAGTTCCCAACTCAATCAATAATGGTTGGATTAGGAGCTGAAGGCATCATTTACAAATACCACATTTTGTGGTATTGTTTTATTTATGTCAGCTGGAATTTCACCAGAATTAGTAGAGGAATCTACTTACCCACTTCCCTCTTTAGATGTTATCGATTATTTAACGCAGCGCGCTGAAATGGATTCTTTTTTAATGGTCGAATTTGGACACGATGCCCACCCTGTCGCTCACCAGCAATCTCGGCCGTTTACTGGCGACAGAGCATACATTGGCTTCGAAGCCTGGTTACGTGACCCCGAGGGTAAAAAGAAGGACGCCATCCAAAAAACATCCGAAGTATACAGTGACTCAAACCATAATATCCATTTTCAAACACTCGCCCTCGGAGGTATAGTTCGCTCAATTACTGAAGATGGTGAGCAGCAAAAGTGGTATGAAGGTTTATACGACCCAACAACCGCCCTACCAGATGGCACTGCCGAAGAAGTACTCCTAGGAAATGTACTAAGCGACCCTTATCTTGTGTACTCACACGAACGTACCGGCGCCATGATAGATGAGGCGGTAAGGATACTAGCCGATAGCGGAGTTATTGTTATCAGAGAGACAATTAGGCCAGACCGCGTAGGTGCTGCATTCGAAGCATCAATTGCCGCACGCGACCTAAAGGTACTCGCTCGAGTCACGCCTGAAGATGAACAATGGGAAGCCCTTGAAAGCCAATTCGTAGCCGACCCATACTACGCGCCAGATAGTTATTATTTGCTACTCTCAAAATAACCTTATATTTTCGGCACTGGGGCTATAGGGTCTTTTTCTTTAAGCCACGTTATAAACTAAATAAAAACAGATTGAGAGAACTTTAGCTGAACCATAAAGTTACCATAAAAGTCACACAAACGGCCTATAACTTTTTATAATAAGAGTTGGTGCATATGCACTTTGACAAGCAGAATGAGAATATCAGGTGAGCAATGAGGTTGCAAATATCGTTGCCTCATTGCTCATCTGGTGTGTTAAGAATACACACGTTTCCCACAGGGAATAGCAACGTCGCCAGGATGAGCGGAAAGTAACATCATGAACAAGGGCACGTCTACACTGGAGTACTCGTTCGGCACGATAACTGTCGAGATCAAGGTCAAGGGCGAGACAGTGCAGCCCCAGCAAGTGATCGACCACATGCTGTCGGCGGCGACGGCCGTTCTGAGCGCGGACGCACTTCACCTCGGCATCTCGCAGCAGCGTCGTGGCGAGGAGGGTGCACTCACCCAGAAGTGCGAGGCAACCGTGCAGGTCGGCAAGCTGAGGGTTTCAGTTCAGATCAACTTCAACCTCACGCAGCGCGTCCCGAAGCGCACGATCAACAACATCGTGTTCCTCGACGCACTGCCGATCATCTGGCAGACCGCCGGCTTCTACTTCGGCGATGCCGACACCTCAGTGGCGACACAGTCACCGCTCAAGAACGGTGAGCGAAGCCGGATCATCCAGCACCTCGAGGCAGCACTGGCGCTGGACTCTGGTGAGTACGACCAGCAGCGCTCACAAGAGGAGCGCCAGCCGATGAGCTATGCCGGTTCGCGCGACTAAGTAACCGGTCGCGGCAAGTAGAATAAAGAGGTGTGTATACTTCACCCCTCTTCTGCTTGTCGCGATCCAATCACCACCTCTTCCTACACGATGTCTTTGTTATTTATTTACAAATATTAATAAATATGGTATTATTATACTGTTCAATTCACTGAACAACGCTGGGGGTCGCAACCCTCTTTTTCTTTGGAAGGAGTGGGTTATGCCCACCATCGACAAACAGATCATCCTGGTTCAGAACGTGTTCTTCGTCCCGGTCGACAAGCCTGAAGAACCCGTCGACTTGAGCGACTTCTCGAACGAGCACTCGGAGAAGTTTGGCGACGCCATCTTCCTCGACCTCCCCGAGGCCGACATGTTCCAGCTGATCGACGGCCAGTACTACATCGCCACCGAGATCCCGTTCTTCCGGAACGGCGAGTCGCTGAACCTCGATGAAGTCATCAACGGCCAACTTCGACGCACGGTCGAATACCTCCACGGGAAGGGCCTGCGAGAAGACACCATCTTCCCCGGCCTCATCGTCCAGGAGTCGTTCGGCTTCGACCTGCAGGCCGCCGGCTGATCCACCCCGAGCACATCAAGGAGTGAACATGGTAAGCAAGCCTTACGACATCGAATCCACAGAGATTCGCATCTCGTCAAAGGCCGATATCCACACGGTTCTTCAGGCGGCGTCCGATCTCGCGAAGGAGCTCGGCGGTAACACCACCGTCTCATTCCTGTTCAATGGCCGGACCATCAGAGTCAGGCCTGATACGGACACGAGTCTGATCATTCGTGAGTTCTGGCGACCGCCGAACATCACCGGCCAAACCATCGGCCCCTACCCAAACCCCATCGAGCTTGAGATCGATAAAGAACTCGCTCTCGAACGCGGTGGGACAATCATCGTCGACATCGGTCGATAAACAACACCCCGCACCACGAGTTGAGCCCCGCTCCTCGTGAGCGGGGTGAAACTCTTTTTAGGTAGAAATTGACACTCCCCCATTTGTTTGCTATAACTTACATGCTCACGTACGCTCTTAGATTTCAACTTCGAAAGCTAATGAGTGAACTACAAAACCACCACACATGAACAGAAAGAGGCCAGAAATGACCTTTACAGGAAGGAAGACGCTTCCGACCTATTCGATGCGGCGTAATGACCATATCGCAAACGGTTGTTGCGTCTACCAAGTAGGGATGGAATTTGGCCTCGCCATTTTCTGCCCGAATGAGGCACCTGGAGAAAAGCACCTCTGCTCCGAGCACCTGCTGGACCTGTCCGATCCGGACAACCCGAAAGGCAAACAGTGTGCGATTCCCTGGTGCAAGAAGCAGGCGATTGCAACAACCTGGAACAACCACGAGGGCAAAGAAGAGCCTAAGTGCGACATCCACTCGGCGCAGTTCAACTAACCATCGACGCGAAAGTGTCCCGACCCCGAAAGGCGCGGAGAGCTCTACAAAGTATGAGCCCCGCTACTTGCGGGGTCTCATACTTTAGATGTATTTATTTAGCTGCGAATCGTTCTTCGACAACTGGCCAGTTTACTACGTTCCACCACGCCTTGATATAGTCAGGGCGTTTATTCTTATAGTCCAGGTAATACGCATGTTCCCATACATCAAGACCAAGTAACGGTGCTACTTCGCCTTTACTTAGTAATGAGTCTTGGTTTGGAGTGGTAATAATATCCATGTTCGGCTGAAGCCATACCCACCCACTTCCAAAGAGAGTTGTCGCCTTAGCTGAAAACTCTTCAACGAATGCATCAAATGTACCATATCTTCCAATAATCGCATCTAAAAGGGGGCCTGATGGTTGCCCACCACCTTGTGGTGACATCCAAAGCCAAAATAGACAGTGATTATAATGCCCACCACCGTTATTTCGAACAGCCGTCCGAATATCTTCTGGGATGGTATCGAGCTCGGTAAGGAGTTCTTCAACTGCCTTACCTTGAAGTTCAGGGTACTTCCCTACTGCTGCATTTAATTTATCGACATACGCTTGGTGGTGTTTGTCGTGGTGCAACAACATAATGTCGGCACTTATATAATCACTTAATGCATCGTACTCGTAAGTAAGTGCTGGTACGCTAAACATAGTGCCCCCTATTCTTTTATTGCTTCGGCTGACTGCTCTTCAACGGTTGGAATACTTATAAACTGGTTAATCTTCTTATCAGATTTAGCTTTTTCAAGCATTTTATCGAATTCGGTAAGTGGTACTTGAATGTACTCATAGCGCACTTGGGTATCATTCTTTTCTACTAGCTTCACAAAGTAGTACCCGTCACCAGAGGTTGTTTTGATAGCTCTAGAAACTTGGCCAACTTCCAACTTATCTGCTGCCTCTGCTAATCCACCATCTTGGTTATCAGTTGGTACCCAGGCAGCTGGCCAGAAAACAACCTTTGTGCCACCTTCGCCATTAATAACACCTGCTACAGCCTTTAGGTCAGTGTTGCCAGCAACGATGGTCGCTGAAACATCATTCGAAATCTTTTCAGCGTTTGTATCTACAGCGTAGGCTACTTTTTGGCGCAATAGTTTAGTCTTCATTGCTTGTTGGTATTCAGCGGGCGTCCAACCGTAATAATCGAGAATAACAGCATTATAAGTAGATTCTTTCACCTCTGTTCCGTCACTTGATTGACGCTGTTGCTTCAAGAAAGCTTCGAGCTCGGTATCAGTTACCTTAATGTCCATTTCTTTGGCAATTTTAGTAGCATAGGCATCAGCTAAGGCATCTTGCATTGCTTGTTCTTTAATAAAATCGACTTGTTTTTGGCCATCTTCAGTAGTAATGTCGATTTGTTCTTTTTCAACTATGTAATGCAGGTTGCTACGGAACTTCATAAGGTAGTCGCTGTAATCAACTGGCTGGCCATCAACAGTAGCAACTGGTACTGGTACTACTTTCGTAACACGGTACATAAAGTCACTGGTGTTTTGTGCCTGATACAAAAGCCACCAACCAAGCCCGATCAGAAGAACGACAGCCGAGATACTAATAATGATAGCGTTAATAACCAACTTGTGGCGGGCATATTGCACAGGGTACTTAAATTTTCGTCCACCAGCTAATACTTGCTGACGGTGTTCTGCAAGGGTGTCGGTCGTAATTCGACCTTGCGGCTCTTCGGGCTGCTTTTTCTTAAGGCCTACTTTTTGGCCCAATTTAGATAATTTCTTCATGCTCTCCTTGCGTTTCAACAGCTGAGCTAACAGCATCCTGCAATTTGTTATACGTTTTTTCGGGATGTTCTACATTACGGATAACAAGATCCCCCACGAACGTCTGGATAACGATGGTACCAAAACCAAAAATCTCTCCAGAGAACCCTGGTATATTATAGCTGATATTCTGGATTTTTGACAGTCGCAGCTCTACGACATCCTTTCCGAAAAACCCTCTTTGGGTGATCTGTCGGATACGCTGATCCGTCACAACATAGATAGTAAAATACCACATTATATAGTGGTAAAAGAACAGAGTAAGGCCAATACCAAAACCAACCACAGGCAACAAGAAGAGTTCAAGATTATCTTGCCATATAAGCGGTGGGATTGCCGTTACTACTAAGAATCCTAGAAGCAAATAGAAACCTTTCCTCATCGCTATAGGGTGCCGACGGAACACAAACAACAACTCCTCGTTCGGCCTCTGGCCTTCGAAATCAAGTTGCTTCGCGTTTTCGTCTTTTTTAGCCATACCTACTCGTTATTATCGTCTAGATTAACTTTGATGATAACATTCGATGGACCAGCGTTTGTATCGAGTTTAGGAAGAACCGTGTTCAAAGAATCCTTGTCCATAACAAACGCGTTGAAACTTCCATCGTCGTACGGTTTGCTTGATACCGTTAAGCGGATATACTCACCATTCGCTGACTTGTAGTGGTATTGAGTATAGGTACTGCCAGGGTATGGTTCATCAATAAAACTAAAACCAGAAGACTTAATCTTTCCATCAAGGTCAGCAACAGTGTTACTTACTGTATCAGCATGTATATAACTGGCTGATGAAGCGTAGGTGCGGCCGTCATCCCATTCATATACCCTCTTGTCTCCAAAGACATTTGAAGCTTCTAGCTTATACGAATCATTAAGATTAATGTTGCTGTAGATTGTCTCAATACGACTCAGTCGTTCTTTGCTTTGTTGAGCACTAATAAAGGTTGATGCAGAAAGTGCTGCAACTACAATAGTTGCGACGACGATGGCGTAGATACCAATCGTTACAACAGAAAAACGCCATGACCACGGACGAGCCGTACTCTTTGTGCTTTTAACCTTGGTTATTTTCTTAGCAGGTGTCTTTTTTGTTGTTGCCATGGATTTATAATACCATAAGCTTTTATGCTACAGTGTACTACTGTTGATTGTCTTCTTGGTTTCCGTCTTGATTACCCTTGAGTCCAGCAACAAACTCATCCAGTTGGTTCTGCTTCTGTTGTAAGGCATCATTTTGCTTTGCTGCTAATTCTTTTGCAAAGTTTAAGAACCTATCGAGTGTTTGACGAGGTGAAAGGTCAAGCCATTCAGTAGCAATCTGCCCTGAAAATTCTACGTAACTCTTGAGATTCTCTGCTGTTGCAAGCGCATTTAATCCATAGTAGCTGTTCGCATATTGAAGTTTTTGCTCTAAAGCTTCACCGTCAAGACCTTGAATGGATTTGTTAAAATCAATCCAGTTTCCACCCCTATCCGTATCAAAATTGAAAATGCCGCCAACTCGATCTGAAAGACTTGCCACGCCAATTTGGTCAGAAGCTATCTCTTTATCGCTGTCGGGGTTAAGGGCTTCAGTGAAAAACTCATAATCACCGACCAAAGCTTTGCTGCGCCTTGCTGCAAAATCAGCTTGGCGTATATCTTCCTTAAGGCTAAAGTATTCTTTGGCAGAATCAAGGAATTCCTTTGATGACTTATTCGAAAAAGTGTCTGGAGCGAGGTCATAGAAGTCTTCAAATTGCTGAGAAACATTATTTAGGTTCTGATTTAGATCCTCACTCACTTGGTTATAGTATTCAGCTCCTTTAGCATATTCTCTTGATAATCGAGTTCTCTCGTCTAGTAATTTACGTTGCTCAGACTGTTCTTCTGAATCAAGACTACCGAGAGTGCGAGGTTCTCGCCCAAATGAAGCAGTTCCCGCCTCAAGTTCTGAGATTTTTGATTTGTAGTATGCGATATCATGTTCGATACGACGGCGCGCACCTTCGTCAATAGCAGGCTCAGTTATTTCTTTTTCAGCTTGAGCAAGTTCCTCATTCAATTCGGCAATCGCTGCGTATGTTTCAGATCTCTGACGTGCATATAATGCATAATTCTCGGATCCAACTCCCACATCTCTTAGATCACTAAAAACAAGCCTATCATAGCTTCCACTTCCAGCTCTACTCCGCCTTTTTGTTTGATTCCAAGGGCCAATTGGCATTTCAGCAAGCTTCGCTTCTGTCTCTACAACTTCTCCCTCGTGATAACTGACGTTACTACTAGTTGATACATAAGGATCTTGAAGAGATTTGCCTTCAGCATTGTGCACATCTTCTAGATGGGCTAAAGAGCTAAAGTGTGTTTTTTCAACACCTCGTACATCAGGCCTTGAATCTTCACGGGCTTCTATATATAAAGGCTTAAACTTTCCATAGCCATCGTTCCTTATACCATATGGCCTCACTGGTAAGTTTGGGTCATCGACATGTGCTTGAAATTCGTTAGCCATGTGCTTGGCTTCGGAAAACTGAACAGCCTCGCCTCCGCTCATCTGATTGTTAACGGCAGTTGCTACCAATTGCGCCTTAACAGAATCTAGTTGTGTTGGTTCTGAACTAGGCTGTTCCTGAGATTCAGGATTATGATGTACTTGCGACTCTTGTGTTTGTAATTCTTCAGACATGTTTGTTATTTATCCTATTTGGATATTATTATGCATAAAATACAACAACATTACAATACGCTTATGAATAAAATCTTTTTCAAAAAATTGGTACCCCGGGCAGGAGTCGAACCTACAACCTTATCCTTAGGACGGATCTGCTCTATCCAGTTGAGCTACCGAGGCATGTGTACCATTTTAACAGATAGAGGGTGGAAAGTTCCTAGAGTATATTTACTCAGACGGCTTCGCGCTGGGTTCAATTGGGGCCTCTGCGCCCAATTTCACTCAGGCTGCAGGGGTCGTTCGTAAATATCTCTAGGTACTTTCCTTCCGCTTATCGGGTAAACTTCTCGTTCAGGACTGAGTAGTCGTAGAGTTCTTCTTCTGAGAACCAGTGTGGGATTTCTTTTTTGGCGTCCGCTTGGTCGCCTGAGGCGTGGATGAGGTTTGGAATACCCTTATCTTGTTCGTCACCGTAACCGTAGCTCATGTGTGAGAAGTCGCCACGGATGGTTCCTGGGGCTGATGATTTTGGTTCGGTTGATCCAACAAGCTTACGAACGAGGTCGACTGCTTCGATACCTTCAAGCACCATAGCAATGACAGGGCCTTCAGTCATGATATCAAGTACGTTATTGAATACTTTTTCGCCACGTCGGGTAATGACTTGTCCAATTTCTTCGTAGTGTTTGTAGTAGTGCTCTTTTGTTGGAGAGATCATTTTTGTTCCAACAATCTTCAAACCAACTCGTTCAAAGCGAGTTAAAATTTCACCAACAACTCCACGTTGTACGGCATCAGGTTTAAAAAGAATTAACGTTCGTTCGACATGGCTCATAAAGGGCTCCTCTGGTTCTGTAATTTTATACTCTTATCATTGTACCAAAAGTACGATAGCTAACACGACCGCCAACACAATTCGGTACCAACCGAAAATTGCGAGCGAGTGCTTTGAAAGGTATCGCATTAAGAAACCTACAGCAAATAACCCGGCAGCGAAGGCTGCAAGGTTGGATACAAAAAGTGTTCCGGCATTAGCAATAAGGTAATCGGTATCCCCTACTAACACTTTTAAAGTAACACCCATCATAATTGGCAGCGATGCCAAGAAGCTATATTCGGCAGCTTCTGCGGGAGAAAGCCCCATGAAGCGACCAGCTAAGATTGTTGAGCCAGAACGTGATACCCCTGGGATTAACGCCAGCGCTTGAGCGAGGCCAATAATGAGCGCTCGTGGTTTCGTAAGCGCTTCCCCATCCTTAGTTGGCGAGAGCTTTGGTAACTTCTCTACAACTACCATCACGACACCAACAATAGCGAGGGTGAATACCACTACGACGGCACTTGAAAAGAATGCCGTTGAACCGATAAAGTCTGCCAGGAAGAACCCAAGAATGCCCGCTGGTAACACGGTGATGATAATATTTATCGCTAGCTTATACTTCTTGTTTACAAAGATATCCTGCAGAATTCCCCAAATACGTTTGCGGAAGAAAACAAACAACGCCAACATTGTACCAATGTTAATAAACTCTAGAAATAAGTGGTCGGAAGCACCCACCATAAAGGTCTGTGCGATCACCAAGTGGCCCGAACTACTAATAGGAATAAACTCAGTGAGCCCTTGAATGAGCCCCAAAATAATTGCTTCAAGCCATTGCATATACGTTCCATTGTATCGGTTACGGCTGTTTTAGGCTATGCTTAATATATGTATTTGTCCGATTACATTCTCGACTTTATCGAACACCTTGAGGTTGAGGGTGGCCGCATGCCCAAAACAGCCGAGAATTATGAATTCTACTTAAACCGTTTTGCCGAGTTCTCTGGTGATATTAAAGTAGCCGACATTAATAGTGAGCTCGTGCGTAAATATCGGCTATGGCTTAACCGCCATGAGAACGAGCGCGGTGAATCATTGGCGATGATTACGCAGTCATACCACCTTATCGCCCTTCGCGGCTTTTTAAAGTACCTATCGAAGCGGGATATCCCTTCTATGAGCCCTGACAAAATTGAACTTCCAAAAACAGCTCGTAAGCAAGTAACCTTTTTACACTACGACGAAATTCAAAGCTTAATTGAACAAATAGATACTTCAGAAGAAGCCGGCCTGCGCGACCGAGCAATTATTGAACTGCTCTTCTCGAGCGGACTACGTGTTTCAGAGGTCGTAAACCTTAATCGCGACCACATCAACACAAAACGTCGCGAGTTTATGGTACGCGGAAAAGGCCAAAAAGACCGGCCGGTATTCATTAGTCAGTCTGCTGCCGATTGGGTTGAACAATACCTTGCTATGCGCCAAGATTCACTCGCTCCCCTCTTTATCAGCTACAGCCGCAATGTTGAAACAAACATGACAGGTGATTACCGCCGCCTCACTGCACGAAGCATTCAGCGGATGGTTAACAAGTATGCCCGACTTGCTGGAATCACCAAGCACGTCAGCCCTCACACCATGCGTCACAGCTTTGCTACCGACCTATTGATGAATGGTGCCGACCTTCGAAGCGTTCAAACGATGCTTGGCCACAGTGATATATCTACCACGCAAATCTACACCCACGTCACCGACGCTCACCTCAAAGAGGTCTACGAGAAGTTTCACAGCGAATCAGGCGCTTAGGCCCGCCCTATTAAGGGTTACAGCCAATTGTACTAGGAACATATGCTGTGTCTGTCACTGAAAAGTCTTTACAGAAGTCGCCTGTCACATCAATAGTTGCTTCAGGGTAGGTGAAACTCGTATCAACAAGGTTTACGCGGCTTTCAACCCTTCGGAATAAGTCATTTGCACGGCCAGTTGAATCGATGATGGGTTGAACATCCTTGAACTTTGGTGGATCGATACGAGCGCTACCTAAATCGACAGGTCCGTTCCACATTGTTATCCGGAAGTGTGCAGCGTTATAGAACGGCATAATTCGCAAGAATGCAGTTCGGTCACCCATACCAGTTGCACCAACAGCTTCAGGTATTTCCAAAATAGCGCTACAGGCATAGCCACCCGAGTTTAAATCATCCAAACAACTGATTGGGGTTGGTGTTGAGCCAGCCAACTTTTTATCTGGGCCTTCGTCACCAGGGGTGGTGGTTTTTCGAAAATCGGTTCCCACAAGCGACACTTCTCCGCCAGGAGGGACGCTTGTTGGATATAAGAATACAGACGCACTGTTAGTTTGTGAACCGCTCACCGTATCAAAGCTTGAGAGGCTATATGAGCTGGCAAATTGGATAAGCTGCGCCCTCATGAGCGATGGACGATTTAATGGCCATAGCCCCTGTGAATAGAGTGGTTGCCCATTACCACTTCCATCAACGGTTTCGACGTCGAGCGGCGCACCACTCTCGGATGTGCTAAAGTCTTGCTTACTGAACCACTGGATGAGCACTTTGTCGAAAGGTAACGTTGAAAATAGTGGCACGAGCTGTGAAGTATTTGCCTTTAAATCTCCGATATAATCTTCTGTTTCAAGTTGCATAGTCACACAGGTATAGGCTTGTTGCAGCGCCTCATCAAATGAACTTGATGATTGCTCAACCATAACTTCGCTTGTCACCCCTGGGTCGCGCCCAATAACCCCATTTAAAGCCTCGTTGCATGCGGCTGTATTAATTGCGTTACGCAATGCACCACACCCTGTCGGGTTACTGCTACATTCTTGTTGGTATTGTAGCAACGCCCTTTTCGCATCCTCTACACCAGCGAGCGCTGAATCGTAGGCACTTTGTGATAAGTCGTTATTACTTGCCTGCTGCTGGTCACTCACCATCAAGCGGAGGAAACTTATTGTCACCACAGTAATAATTAGCATGGCAAAAATCACCACAAATAATGATACTGCACCTGATTGTGTGTTTGTCCTTATGCTTTTCATTATTACTAGTGTACCCTACTTTCCTGCCCTTACAACAAGGCTGAATGATTGAATATTGCAATACAGAGCATCAGAATTAGGGTCTTCTGGGCCTAAGCAAGCTGTTTGAGTATCATTTAAGGCACTGATCCTACCCGTTCCAAGAGTAAAGTTAACTGTGTAAAGTTGCCGTTCAGTAATAGGCTCAATAGCCGTCGTAGGAACTGGCGAAACAAGTGTAAATTGGTGTATACCTAGCTCGTGATCACCTTTTTTAAGCAATTCTTGGGCCTGTAGAACATCGGCGCCGCGAATATCCTGGTACAGCACAGAGCCATCGGTGTCTACCTTGCAGTAATCTTTCTCTCCGTCTGGCACACGAACAAAACGAAGTGCTTCGGTTGGTACAGAGCCAGTTGGCGGAGTTTCATATCGAGTAAGTTCATCTTCGTAGGCCGGGTCTTTAATTGCCTTTTCATAGTTCCAGACATACGAGAATTGACCAAGGCAAAAACGTCCACCTGCAGGGTCTGCCGTAGGAGTGAGAATATAATCTTTACTTGGCTTAATGATGCCCGCTGCTGAAATGCTACGGCGCAAATCATCACTAATATCACGAGACGTCTGGTTGATATCACGAAGTGTCGTACCTTTGTTATAAATTGCGCCCACCTGGATGATCGTCATGGCAATCGCCAAAAGCAACACAGCAATAAACGTCATTGCCAACATCAGCTCAATGAGGGTAAACCCTTGTTGTTTTTTAACCACGTGGTTCATATAGCCTCACAATCGTTCCTAGGTTCATTGGCATATCCAAGCCAGGGGCAGCCCAACAAGCTCTAATATGGAAGTCAATAGAACCAGCGTTGGTGCCACCCGTATCTGAACGAACTGCCTCAATCCAAATTCCTTCGCTGTGATTTATCTCGTTACCGCTTGTATACGTAAGTTGCGCGAACGTCGTGGCATTCGTAAATACACCTGTCTTCATATCATTCGACATATAGGTTGCAGCGATTGGGTTCAGGATGAAGTCTGTCGAAGCATTATTCGGCACAACACAGGGTCCGACACCACCAAATTGCGATGCAGCCGTACGAGCGCTCACTGGGTCGCCACCCTTTATATACTGAATAAGCTCATTGTACTCGGCTGCGGGAGTGCCAGCTTCGTATGCCGTTGTGCCAGATTGATACGCTTGGACATATGAATCGTGCAAGAACCGCAATGTCTCGGCCTGAGCGTCCATTTGTTGGCGCACGAGTGTGATTTCGAGTGCACGTTGTGAGGTTGCAAGGCCTTGATTCATAATACTGAGCGCTGAGACAACAATAAAACTGAATACCGTTACGGCGAACAACACTTCAATAAGCGTATCGCCTTTTTCGTGTTTTGCGTTCAACCTAGATACACCTAACATCGTGATAATATCCCCTGCTCTTGCATATAATCATTAGTTCTTAACTCGACAGCACTCGTACCAGATGCGTACCCACTCAAATAAATTGCACGGTCACCGCCATCATATAAGCCATCCGAATCAATACAAATCAATTGAGCGCCTTGGCCAGGAACCGCGTTACCCGCAACGATCATATTTGCGAAAGTCAAAGACCCAATAGCATCTTTAGCCGGTATATCATTGCTAGTGAACGTATAAATTTGACCGCTACTCGGCGACCTCAGAACAAGAACACCCAATGTTCGAGGAGTCCCTGCGGCTGGATGAACCGCGCCAGTTTCCGTAATAGCTGGCCACGCGATTTTAGTGCCCCATTCAAGTTCTGATTCATCTACCTCTGGCTCATCTACACCAGAAACATTCAGTAAATAATCGCTCTTTAATGCAGCAATGTCATCAGCCCCGCCAGCCGAACTGCTTCCATACCCAATTATTCTATAAATAGAAATTTCATTGCTATCAACACGTACGTATTTCCCAATAAGCATACAATCACTCTGGCCACGATCCTGAGGAGTGACCGCGTCACTATCAGGAATAGCCGTACCTCCGCATGACCACGTGTTATCTCGGTCGTTTTGAACACTAATAATATCGGCGTATTGCTGTTGCAGTACCGATTTGAAACTCTCGGTCGCGTCGCGATAGCGTTGTATATTCAAAGATGCACCCGTGCCAGCGATCAAGGCAACAATCAAGAGGCCGCTAATCGCAAGAAATAGCATTGTTTCAATAATTGTGAACCCAGCAAGTCTATGAGTGCCCATCTGGGCTTAATTATAGCATAAGCACTACTGTTTAAAAGCCAATACCGCCGAGATACCATTCTAAGATTGCCGCACCGGCAAACCAGGCTACAATTACCCCGGAAATAAGCAGTGGACCGAACGGAACATGTGATGTTCGAGACAGTTTTTTAGTCGCAAGAAGTGGAATAACTACCAGGCAACCAATAAGGTTAGCTAGGAAAAGCGCCAAGAAAGCGAGCTTCCAGTCTACGAGAATAAGTGCAAGGCCAACACCAAGCTTTACGTCACCAAAACCAACCCAACGCCCCTTAGAGACGACGAACAACACAGCATATAGTCCGCTTAAGATGGCGACCGCCCCTAGAGCTGATAGTAACGTACCCGCAACATCACCGGTCTGAGCAGCCGTAACCCCAACAATACCTACTCCAATAATTGCCAAAATCAAATTTAATTTATTAGGAAGCAAGAACCATTTTACGTCATAAGCGAACAGTATAGACATCACTACACCAGCAGCAAGCCAGAGGCCAAAGTGAACTATATCGAGGCCAGATTCTACTCCGCCCGGCCATAGTGCGTACGATAGAACGAAATAGGCAATGAGCCCTAATTCCATAAGCAGCTCAAACCATCCTATTGGCTTACGGCAGTTTCGGCACTTCCCTCTTAATGAAAGCCAGCTTAGTACTGGTATTAAATCATACCACTTAAGCTTATATGAGCAGTGCAAGCACTGTGAGCGGTCTTCTTTAGCACCAGCAATGATTTTCTTAAGCCGTGCGTATTCTTTGTGGTCATACTCTTCACCATCTGCTTTATCAGCCACAAGCTGCCGCGCCCGAATACGCCATACCGTTGCACCCGCAAAACTCCCCAGCACCGCACCGAATAACACCAGCGCAACATACACAATAAATTCATCCATAAGCTCTATAATATCACCTTATGATAGTTCAAAATAAAAACCCCGGTATAAACCGGGGTTTTTTGTATGAAAGGTATACTAGCTGTCTTGACAGAAAGCTGAACCACTACCACCTTCAAGCTTTGTAACGGTAGTGTACTGACGAGCTCCACCGTCATTAAGCACTTGATCCGCAGTAGACTCACCACACTTAGTGCGGTAAGTGATTACAATGAGGCCGTCTTGAACTTTAGCAGCGACCGTATCAGTATCGGCTGTATCAGGAGCAGCACCAAGGGTTTGCCCGCCACCTTCGGTTGGGTTCACAATGATCTTTGTACTATTAGTAGAAAGGTTTGTACCCACCTGTGTAGTAACTGTTGCACTCGTTACCTTAGCACCACGGTTGTTGCTTGAATAGCTACTTACCGCTGCGGCAACGTTACTTACGTCGCTCTTACGAGCAGTATCACGTTGACCAGCTTGTAGTGCTGGTAAAGCAATAAATACCATCAAGAAGATTAGACCAGCAATTGCTAGTACCAAGACCACCTCGATGATTGTGAAACCTTTTATGTTTTGTATACGGTTCATAGGAGTTATCCCACCTTTCGAATGAACTAGTTATATCGGTTAAGCTTATACTAAACTACTTCGAACAACTTGTCTACTATTAATTTACTAATTATTATTAAATGTTTATTCCGTTTACTAAACCATAGATTGGTAGAAGGATTGCCCCCACCATTCCACCGGCTACAACAGCTAGAACAACCATCAAAATTGGCTCAATAGCTGTTGATATAGTTCGGATCTCTTCATCTAATTCGTCTTCATACACTTGCGCTACCTTACCCAGCATTTCGTCAATTCGACCAGATTGTTCACCAATCTTAATCATTTGAGGAACGAGGGTTGCGATTACCTCTTCTGGTTCAAGCGCAACAGATAGCGCCTTACCGCCTTGTACTTTATCTGCGGCGCGTACAATGCTATCTTCAATCAGCTTGTTGTTGATTGCATGGCTGGTGATTTTTAACATGTCTAGCATACTTACACCGGTGCTCAATAACGTTTGTGCTGTACGAGCGAAGCGAGCCATATAGAGCTTTTGAAACATCTTTCCAAACAATGGAACCTTCAATTTAAATGTATCTATAAATCGAATACCACTGTCGGTTTTGGTATATTGGCGGAAGAAATAAAGACCGATTCCGGCTACGATAATCACAAGCCACCAGAAGCTGGTTAAGAAGCTTGCCGTGTTCACCATAATTTGGGTAAGTATTGGCAGTTGTTTACCAAGATCTTCGTACAATTTCTCTACTTGAGGCACGACTGCAATAAGCATGAAGATCATAACACCGAAGATAACGAACAATACAATAACAGGGTACGTTAATGCACCTTTAATTTTACTAGCGATAGCGGCATCTTTTTCTTGTTGATTCGCTACCCGTTGCAGCGCTTCATCGAGTGTACCTGAAAGCTCACCAGCTGAAATAAGCGCAATAAATACCTCGTTAAACACTGTAGGGTGCTTCGCGAACGATTCAGATAGCGACCTACCACCTTCAACCGAAGCAGAAATATCCTGGACAACTGACTGTAGTTGTTTATTGCTTGTCTGCTCCATAACAGTGTGGAGGCTTTGACTTAACGGCAAACCCGCACCAATAAGAGTCGCGAGCTGACGAGTAAACACCACCCTGTCTTTAGTAGTGATGCGGCCAGTGATGCGTGAGAATATAGTCCCGTCACCTACTATTTCTTTGACATTTAGCGGAACGAAACCTTGTTTGATCAGCAAACGAGCCGCAGCTGTTTCAGAGTCGGCCTGAATGCTCGATTTTACAATTTTATCGGTCGCTTGATCGCGAGCCTCGTAGGAGAACTTTTTCACTTATTAGCCTCTCATCAGCCTTTCAAATTCAACAAGGTCAACAGCATATTCACGGGCGCTATCGTAGGTAACTGTTCCTGCCTGAACCAACCCTGCGAGCGTACGGTCCATCGTTTGCATACCTTGATCGGCACCAGTTTGAATAATCGCATCAAGTTGGTGAGCCTTACCTTCACGGATAATATTACGAACCGCCGGGTTAGCAACCAATACTTCGGCTGCCACTACTCGCCCGCCACCGATTGATGGGACAAGACGTTGCGAACAAATTGCCATAAGAATGTTAGAAAGTTGCGCACGTACCTGTGGTTGTTGGTGTGGTGGGAAAACGTCGATCATACGGTCGATTGATTGCGCTGCAGAGTTGGTGTGAAGTGTCGCGAACACAAGGTGCCCGGTCTCAGCAATCGTAATAGCTGCTGAAATGGTTTCAAGGTCACGCATCTCACCAATAAGCACTACGTCAGGGTCTTGACGGAGGCTTGAACGAAGCGCCGCTGAGAAGCTATAGGTGTCGTAGTGAACCTCTCGTTGCACGATTACTGATTTCTTTGACTTGTGAGTAAACTCGATTGGGTCTTCAATGGTAATAATGTGGGCGGCTTTTTCGGTGTTAATTTTATCCACCAAGGCTGCTAAGGTTGTTGACTTACCACTACCCGTTGGCCCAGTAATAAGCACGAGACCTCGAGGGAAATCGGCAAAGCCCATAACCACCGCTGGCATACCAAGCTCGGTCACTGATTTAATTTCATTTGGAATAAGACGCAGTGCGCCAGCCAAGTTTCCACGTTCGTGGAAGGCATTCACACGGAAACGACCAAGCGTACCAAACGCGAAGCTAAAGTCGAATTCTTTATCTTTCATAAGAATTTGCCGTTGATCTTGGTCAAGAATTGCAAAGATTAGGCTTTCTACCGCTGCTTCATCAAGCGGATTAAAACCGGCTACTGGCACAAGTGAACCGTCAATACGAAGCATTGGCGGCAAGCCCACCTGAAGGTGAAGGTCGGAAGCTCGACGCTTGACCACTTCTTCTAGGAGTACTTCGATTCTAAGTTGTTGGTTGTTCATATTGTTATTCCCTCACCCTATGATGCATCTGATGTTACTCGGTTTACTTCTTCTAATGTTGTGACACCCGCCAAAGCCTTTAGATACCCGTCTTGGCGCATGGTAATCATACCCTGCGACACGGCTAACCTTTGGATTTCAGAGCTCGTTGCATGATCAATGATAAGTTTTTGGATGTCGTTGTTAACATCCATGACTTCGTAGATTCCTGCACGACCACTGTAACCATGCGGCGTTTGAGGGCTATCAATTCCTCTGACTAAAGTATAAGCGCTTTGGCCCGCTAATGGTAGGTCTTTATAGCCTAAATCTGCAGAAACCCGTGCGACGTCTGCTTGAGTCTTAGGCAATAGGTGCCCAATAGTGGCCATGATGTTTTGTGTTTCAATCGGTGTCGACTGATACGTTTCGCGTTTTGTAGCAACCCGACGCACGAGTCGCTGACCAATAATTGTGTTTACTGTACTGGCAATAAGGAACGGTTCGATTTTCATATCAAGCAAACGAGGGAGTACTCCAGCAGCACTGTTTGTGTGGAGCGTACTAAACACTAAGTGACCAGTAAGCGCAGCCTGCACAGCAAGTGCGGCAGTCTCGCCATCACGGATCTCCCCCACCATCACGACGTCAGGGTCTTGACGCAAGATAGAACGAAGGCCATTGGCAAAGCTTAAGCCAACTTCGGCATTTACTTGGATTTGGTTCACACCAGCCATTTTGTACTCAACTGGGTCTTCAAGAGTAACGATATTCACGCTATCATCTTTGATTTCCTTCACCAAAGCGTAAAGGCTTGTTGATTTACCAGAACCAGTAGGACCAGAGGTAAGGATCATTCCGTTAGGGCGCTTAATACCGTGACGGATGACGCGAAGTGAACGACCGGCATATCCCATTTCTTCAAGGTCGAAGCTGTTGCCAGATTTATCGAGCAAACGAATAACAATTTGTTCACCCCATACTACTGGGCTAATGGCGATACGAAGGTCGACCTCTTTGTTGGCAATCTTAACCGTAAATTGACCGTCCTGTGGCACACGGTGTTCGTCGATTTTTAGGTTCGAAAGAATTTTCACACGGCTCACTAAAGCAGGTTCGATGCTTTTTGGTAGCTGCATCACTTCACGAAGCACGCCGTCTACTCGACAACGGATCTTTAAAGCATTCTCAAGTGGCTCAACGTGGATGTCGCTGGCTCGAGATTTAATAGCGTATTCTAAAATTTTGCTAAGGGCTTGGCTAATTGGTGAATCTTGAACGATTGTCTTAACATCACTCGCCTCTTCAGCCTTTTCTTCATCCTGTGAAGCCTTGGCCGCTTGGTTAACGCTTGAAAGGTCGGTCTTGTATTGGTCGAGTACGTGACGCACACCACTCTCTGAGGCCATAAAGACCTTTAGAGGCCGCTGAATACGGTTAGCAAGGTAATCAACTGCTTGGACGTTATTACCGTCAAGCATGGCCACTGCAAGGCGGTTTTGCACTTCTGCAAGCGGTACAGCCATAAAGCGCTCTGCAATGTCTTCAGGCAATAGCGCAAGAATGTTTTGGTCAATGAGCGTGTTAGCTAAGTTAACGTATGGAACACCTGAAACTTGCGCGATAGCGTGTGTTAAAAGTTCATCATCAATAATATCTTGATCAGTCAAAAGGCTGAACAATGGTTTACTCACCTTAGCAGACTCAGCCTGAGCGGCCGTAAGAACATCAGAAGAAACCAACCCCTCCTCTACGAGAAGCTTGATAAGTTTTTCTTGTATGTCGTCAGTAAGGAGTGCCATCGGCTATATTCCTACTGATTTCCCGGAGTGATTTTCACCTCAACGGCAGGGTTAATAGCATTTTCGTTAAAGATAGTCGGGTCAACCTCGCCTACGGTAGGATTGATACTTTCAATCGTATCGACTTTAACAACCTCAGGCGCTGTACCACCAAAGATTGAACGGGTTACAAAAAAGGCTATAAGAACGCTTACTGAAGCAATGAGGATGATCATAGCAATATCGGTTTTTTTCATCGCTTAACCTCTTTCTTTTGAAGTTCGATTGATTTAGCTGGCTCGTAGTACGCCTTAGCTTGAACGGTCATCGACTGAGCATTTTGTTGAGTTTCAATACTAAGGGTGGTGATGTCAATCAGGCGAATTGAGCGCTCGAGATTCTGAAGAACTGTCTTAATTGATTCTTGGCTTCCCTTAACAGTAAAACTGAAGGTAATGACGTTATTTGTTTCAGTCTCCTCGGTGTCAGAGCTACTACTGCTGCCGCCTGTTAACGATTCGATACCAACGATAGAGTCAACTCTCAATGATTCGATTGTAAGCCCCGGAATACCGGCGAGAAGCTTATTTTGCAATGAAGCACCCAGAGCAAGTGAGTTACCTTCGGAAGGGAGCGCATCAAGAATTACCTGAATTGCCTGGTCACTCTCGTTAGCCTTTGATGAGATTAATGCTTGATTAGTGTCAAGAATACGGATCTGATCTTCTAGTTCTGGTACAACCTTGTTGTTTTTGTCGAGGGTTGAAACGGTATTTTGCTTTTCGGCCAATACTTTTTCGTTGTATATCATTTTTTGCGTCAAGAAAATACTTACCACAACAGCCGAACCCACGAGTGCAGAGGCCAACGCAATCCAAATAAACATTGTCCTGTTCGCCTTGACGATTTGCGTTCGCTTTCTAATAGCTACTTCATTTGGTTTCATTATTCTATGTCCTTTGCTCGTTCGGTGAAGATACTTTTTGGAATACCGAGGTAAGAGTCGGTTACGTTACCATCAATACTAAGCTTGATCGTAAGTACAGGAATGTCGGCTGAGAATAGTTCTTCTGGGTACTTGAAGCTAAGGGTAAAACGTAACACCTTTTGACCGTTAGAATTTTCACCGTAGCTCACATCAGTAGTACTAATATCGCTCGCTAATTTAACCTGAGTTTCTTCACCATCGGTGTTGTAGACAATTATTGAACTATCGATTGTCTTTTTGAATACTTCCATTGAATCGTATGCCCGAGTTTGACCTTCTAGCGTAATCGTTGAGTCTTCGGTGTCTAAGGTTAAGTTTGAAATCTGCACATCGTTTGGAGATGGAGGAATAACCGCTGAGAGAACGTCAAAAACACGTGAGTCGATTTTCTTTTTTTCACTTAAGGTGTTGATGGTGTCGATTTGGTTTTGAATAGTTAGCATCTTTGAAAGATCTTCTACTTCAGCTAGCTCCGCACTTCCATCTTTAACCGCCTGGTCAAGAAATGCCGTACGAACCGTTTGAACACCAAAGACGTACAGTACGAGCGCAGCCACTACGCCACCTGCAATAATACTTGTAAGAATTGACCCAGAAATTACTGCTGCACGCGTACGCTGGGCTTTTAATAGTTCTTGTTTTACATCTGGGATAAGATTAATTTCAATCATATCTTGCTCTTTCGTTGCGCAAGGCCAATTGCTGAAGCGAATTCTGCGGCAACTGGTGCAAGTTGCTGTTGGTCATTTTGAGCAACACGAACTTTTTGCCATGGGTTGGCCATAGATGAAGGGATGCCAGTTTTTGAACTCACATACTCTGCAAAACCAGGAACGATTGAACCAAAGCCAGAAAGCAGGATACCGCCTACTGGTGTGTTCGGATAACGAGTTTGGAAGAACTTAACAGATTTCACAAGCTCGGCAGCAAAGCCATCAAGTGTACTTTCAATAGCACGGTATACTTGACCTTCAAGACGATCTGGCGCAAGGCCAAATTTCAAAATGAATTGACGAGCTTGGTCTTCTTGTACGTTAAGGTTTTGAACGGCTGCCTTAACAAGTGAATGAACACCAGTGGGAATAGTACGTACCAAACGAGGGCTATCACCAAAAGTAATTGCAAGGTCGGTTGATTGTTCGCCTACGTCAATGATAAGCCGTGCATCGAGCACACCAACTGGTACAAGCGAACGAACCATCGCAAGTTGGTCGGGTTCAGCAGCGATAACGTTTAGGCCAAGGTTTTCAATAAATTCAAGGCGCTCTTCAGCGTATGAATTGGCGGTGCTTGCAATAAGGATTTCTTGCATCTTAGGGTCATGTAACGAAGTACCTAGTGGTGCCCAGTCTACTTTAGCTTCATTGATTGCCATTGGAATGTATTGGTCAACCTGATACTTAATAGTATTACGTAGTTCGTTCTCGGGCATAATTGGCATTTCAATAACTGTTGTAAAGGTTTTACTTGAAGGCAAGCCAATAATAACGTTTTTCGTTTTAATACCACTCTGCCCTACCGCAGTCATGATTACTTCTCCTAAGTGACGGAGTGCTTCAGGTGACGATGAAGCACTTGTCTTCTCGTCAAGAGGTGCGTATCCAAAATGAACCAAGTTCCAGGTGTCAGAGCCAGCAGAAGAGAGCTGTACCACGCGAACCGCATTGGTGCCTATATCAAGTGCAAAGTAATCGCCCACGCCATGTTTTGCCATATTGTCCCTCATTATAGCGAAAGCATAAGCGTAAAAGCAAGGGTAAATAACAACATTGTCTTACAAAATTTTATCTAGTAGCGTGGAGGGAGTTCTTTAGCACTAACAGTTGGCACGCGGCCGTTGCCCGCACTGTATGAACTTGACCATATATATGAATCAGCACGGAGGTTAAATACCTCTGCTGGGTCACCTGTATCAGCTCGTACGCCGGCACCAGCAGTTCTGTACAAATAAAGCTTATTAGCAAGTACAGGGCCGTTAACTGTCAAAGGGATTCCACACTTACTATCATTCAGCGTTTCATCTACTGGACTGCCCGCTGTTACCGAACTACATGTGTTGATATATCCCTCATCGTCTTTGCCTACGGCAATAAGCCACGCATCGATATTTCGTACTGAATCGGCAATAAGAATATTCTTAGCGATAATGATTACTTGAGGAATGTCATCAATATCACCCAAAGGCCCTGGGGTATAATTAATGTCGCTCGTAATTGTTACCGTTGCTTCTGGGTCGTTGAAAGCAACCCACTTTCCTTCCCCTTTCCCTAGACCATCATCACCAATAGGCACAGTGCTTGATATATTCAATGTTGCACCAGAAATTGAATATATCTTTTTAGTGGCTAAGTCTTTAATATCAACAGACGCACCGCTGATATTATCCGATACAGGGAATCGGGTTGCGATATTCGGCGCAGTTGAACCAGTGACATACTTACCTATATTAGTTGGCTGACACGGTCCCGACGCAGTCTTCCTATTGCCTATCGTCAACAGACTGAGATTACAGAGGTCGCTATTGTCTGCACCCTCAGAATACAATGCAGCTGAAGCCATTCCTCGTACTGTGCCGGATGCAATAATTGCATATTCAGACCAAGAGCCATAGTATTTACTTGTGCCTGAAGAGAAGGAGCTTCCTGTGACTACATTAGACTCTTTCGCATCGTTATATGCTGTCTCACGTCCTACGATGAGATCTCCCCCAAGAATTTGAACTTTTGGTTTTTTACTTACTGTTTGACATACGAGATCTGAATGTCGCCAGTCACTCCCGGATGCGCTTGAATATGGGCTAATAGATAGGCTGTAACAAACTTTTGTTCCTACAGCCCAGTCGCCTGTGCTTACATCAGCGAGTGGCTCGTTATTAAGTCCACCCGGAAGAATGGCGTTTGTTCCCGTATCCCCTGTTCCTACAACATCACAGTCAGTAGAAGTGGTTGTGCGCGGGGTTGCACAAGGGGTGCCTCCGTTATACGAAGCTAAGTTAGGCGTAACACTTTTATCGAAGATGATTTGCGTGATACGCCATCGAATTGGTGTGTGGCTTTTTGTCACCGAAGATGATGGGTTCGAGATGACGCCCGTAACGTCGTAGTCTGTTGAAGGCTCGACAGTTTCGGAAGGTAAAGAGTCCATGACTGGGTTAAGTGAGTAGTTGTAAGGGACATACGCACAAGCCTCCGTACTAGCAGCCCATGCATCGCTGGATGAAGAACCAGGATTCCAGGCAATACGCTGACATACAGTATTACCAACATCAGATTGAGTCACGTCATAAAGCGTGTACGGGCTTGCGGCTCTGGTTGGGTCACCTGGGAATTTTGCGTATTCATAGACGAATAATACGCCAGACCCAACACCGTCTCCCGTGGTTCCAGTCGGATCTTTTATATCGTTCCAACCATTAGAGAAGCCTGTCTTATCTACGTTAAAGTAAATATTCTCACCCATCATACTTGGGCCGTTATTACGCATGTCGTGATACCAGTTAAGCCTATCGCCAGGCTCGGCATTAATCGTACCTTCAACCGCTAAGCTCTTCCTTGCTGTTGCTCCATTTTGGATATACGACTTACCGGTTATTGTCCACGGTCGATCCCAGGACACCTTTACTACCGCATTTTGACATAACCTGTTCCCATCACCACTGTAATATGAACACATTCGAGAGATGAAAACTTCTTCACTGCCTGAATTTCTCGTTTTAGTACTCCAGTCTGCGATGGTGACCGTACGTCCGGTAATTGTCTTACTGTGAAGTGCCGTATCTCCAGGACCCCAGTCGGCACCTTGGTATGTTCCGAAAGCATCCCATGTTGATTTATAGACACAATTAGGTGCTCCACAATTTCCCATGGTATCGTGTCGATTACTGTATTTTATACAGTCTTGGGTTGGTGTGTAGCCTGCGTGGTACATTCCCACGACCGGACACGCATTACCGTCGTACCCCGTAATGGCATACTCTTCGACACCGTTCCAGTTACATCGTTGCCATAGTATATTAACGTTATAGGTTACAACGCCAGTTGATTCATTAAGGCTAGGGCTTGAACCATACACTGCATGTGCCATCGTTTCACCGGCTGCACACTGGCCATTGATAGTAGCTACAGCCTCTGAGTAGTTCACAATCGCCGCCGATGCAGAATCGCCGCCGATACCAAATAAAGCAGCGGCAAATGGTGTGGCGACAAGCATTAAAATACCAATGCTACGTTTCAGACCAACGCTCATTGTCATGATGGAATAACCTCTTTAGAGCCAAAATTAGGGTCGCTCCCCTGAGCAGCATCTACTTTAGCATTTATTGAATCACGCTCTTCTTTTGTGACACCAGCGCTGTTATCATCTACATCAACCCCAGCCGCCTGTGCTGAAAGTATCATGTAGTATACCTCTTGTACTTGTGCGTATGCTCCGATTTTGTCTGTATATAGAAGGCTCATATAGGCTGCATCAACCTGTGTTTGAGCCCATTTATCTGGCGACACGGCGCGCAAATCTACTATAGCCTTATCGTATTCGGAACCATAGTCTGCCACAAGAGTCGCCAATTCGGCATCCGACATACCGCTCGATTGTATATCTTTACTCGCTTCCTCATAATTAATGGTTTGCTGAGTATCGTCGTTGGATTTTTGATTAAGGGCAAAGTTCCAATAGAGTGCTGCGCCAACAGCTAAAACAAGTACAATTCCTACTATGACGACTACAAGTATTTTCTTTCTAGGTTTCACCATTACCATGATTATAGTATATTGCTTAAGCTATCCCAAGCCTGATATAAATAAAACCATATTAAAAAGGCCCCTGACATAGCAAGGGCCTTGTTTTTGCACCGACAAGTCGGGGTGGACGAGAGGTTTCCCTACTCGCCCACCCGCGACCTATCAGGTGCCGGGGTTAGTTCACACGTCAGCGTTCCGACGGCGGCGGATGCTCCACACGAGGAGCCCCGTACCGACGACGAGGACGCTGACGCCACCGACCATGGACTGCACCATCGTGTCGTATTCGAGCCCCATTCCCGTAGCGGCCAGCGCCTCAGCCTCAGAGGCCTTGACGACGGTCACCACTGCCGCTACCGGCTGAACCGGCTCGGCCGGCGTGATGGGAGTCTCCGGCGTGACGGGCGGATCCACGGGAGGATCGACCGGGGGAACCACGACGCACTTGGCGTCGAACTCCTCCGGAGTCATGTCGCGCACGAATACATCCTTCTTGAACAGCTTCAGGGGACCCTTCTTGGTCACCCATTCGCCGTTCTCGAAGATCGTGGTGACTTCCCGAACGAACACGTCCTTGTACCAGGCAGCCGTGTCGCAGTCGTCCTTCAGCTCGCCGTCCACGTACTCGGGCTCGGTGGTGACACCGGGGACCGTGACCGTGGGGCCACCGAACGAGCTGAAGGTCCAGACGACCGACAAGGCCGCCGTGATCTCACCCTGAACGTTGTAGTTCTTCGAGAACTTGCCCGAACCCGAAAGTTCGACCGTCTCCAGGAAGATCTCACCGAAGTACAGCTCCACCGGCTCTGATTCCGAGTTCGTCACGACGTAGTCGAACGAGAACGGGAGTTCGTTGGAGTTCTTCGGCACCGACTGGATGTTGGTGATGTCAACGTTCACGACGGGTGCAACCACGCAGTCGGCCGGGAACGTGTAGCTCCGGTCGCCTGTGTACACCCACTGAATCGAACCATCCGGGAACCGGTACCCGGCGTCGTAACTCACCGACACCCCCGTGGTTCCGGTGGTGGCGATGGGCACGACGGCCGTGAAGTAGCCGGCCGCGTTGGTCTGGCCGATGTCCTCGATGTAGACACCGCTGCCATCGATACCGTACGTGATGAGTGCGGTCTGACCGCTCGGGTCCGTGGTCACCAGGCTGGCGTCCACGAAGGCCTCACCTTCGACACAGTATACGTCACCGAACTCGGAGCCGGTGGTGTACGACTCAGCAGCCGCCGGAGCGGGTGCTTCACCCTCTTCGGCCGCCGGAGCGACCTCGGGAGCGACGGACGTGTCCTCGACGATGGCGTCGACTGCCGGAGCAGCTTCTTCCGTCGGCGTGACGACTTCCGGTGCTGCGACGACCTCGGGAGCGGCGGGTGCCACTTCCTCGACCGGCGCGGGTGCGGGAGCGGGTTCGGGTGCGGGCGCAGGTGCGGGTTCGGGCGCGGGAGCCGGAGCTTCCACGACCTCGGCCACCGGAGCGGGTGCTTCGGCGACGATGGCGTTGGGGTCGACATCTCCCTCAGCGGCGTTGGCCGCAGGGGCGAAGGCGAGCCCTCCTACCAGCACCGCAACTGCGGCACCGGCTCCAAGCAATTTCCTCATGTTCACGAGATCTCTTCTCTTCGTGCAACCTTTTCTAAGGGTTGCGGTGAATGGGATTGTAGTGCTGAATGAACTAACTTGTTGGACAGACGTCACCAAAATTTACATTGGTGCCCGTCGACGTGGCACCAAGTATCAATTAAGGTAACTCAAAGTAGCCATTAGGGGTTATTTTAACATATTCGTGTTAAAAAGTAAATAGAAAGCAGCTCTCGCTAAATACAAGAGCTGCTAAAGAGTGTTCGTATTAATTATTGGACTGTCGGAACAGTAATTGAAACATCCTTGTATTCGTACGTTACAACGGCATTTGTTCCGCTCATACTAATCTTAGCGATGCGGTTCTGTCCGTTAATGTAATACGTAACATCACCGGCAGGCCCGGTAGCCTTCCAAACTTGGCAAGTTTCAGATCCACAAGCTTCAGTACCTACATGTGTTGCAGAATCCTTGTATTTGCTTGCGTCTTGAGCGAGTGCTGTCGCCTCTTCAGAAGAAGCGTCGACAGTGGTTTTAGAACATTCACCGTTTACGCAAGTAACAACTGTGTTTCCGCTAACGTACGAGTCAGTTGTCATACCAGAGTAAGAGGTTGATGTTTTAACTGTTCCCTTACCGTCACTTTCGGTTTGACTTTCAACAGTTTGGCCAGCAACGGTTGTCGTAGTAGTAGCTACATACGAGAGACTATCTAGTGCCTGAGGATTAAATTCTTTTGAAGGGTTAACATTATTTGATGCACTCTCGCTCGACGTTTGATTCGTCTGGTTATTCGCGTCACCATCTTTATTGTTCATATTAACAGCAGCAGCAATTCCCACAATCGCAAGAAGGGCAATAACAGCCGCAACAATTGCTATAGTTTTCTGATTCTTATTCATGTGTACTCCTTCGCATTCTTTGGTGTCTAACATTCCATTATACACCGCGTTCAGCACGTATTCAGCGCTTCATAGGTTCATTTTGCAACTTTGACCCCTCTATTTCGTAAGAACTTTTTAATATATAGTGATAAAGCTATGTTGAGGAACAAAGGGATACTATTAGTGAGCGCAGCAGGAGTAATCTTTCTGGTATTAATCACCTCCCTCGCCTTCTTATTTTCCAAAGATGCTACTTACGGCCATGCTCCCGTTGATGCTGCCGAAGCCCTCGATCACCACGAGTTTGAAGCACAAACCACCAAGCTTGATGAGCTATTAGATGAAAACGACCCCCGAGCAAGCTTTGATTATTTACGGGCAACTATCAAGAATAATGCGGCAGTAGCTCGGGTCTGCCACCCCCTTCTCCATCACCTCGGCCATGCAGCTTACGAAAAATATAAAGATTTTAATACAGCCGTTAATTATCAAGACGGATTATGTAATTCGGGCTATACCCATGGTGTTATTGAAGCGCATTTTATGGCGAGTGACGATATAAATGTCGCTTTGCAAACTACCTGCCCAAGCCAAGATAGCAAGCAAACTTTCCAACAATGGCAATGTAATCACGGCATGGGCCACGGTGTGATGTACTACACTGGAAAAGATTTAGCGCAATCACTTTCGTTATGTGAAACGCTTTCTACTACAGAAGCGAGCCGTTCTTGTATTAATGGAGCCTTCATGGAACGGTTCATTATTGTCAGCCACTCTGGTATGCAGACTACCGAGACATCGAACATATCTATTGATTTATGTGGTGAGCAAGAAGAAAAATATAAATCTGACTGTTATACCTATGCGCCAACTGCGTATTTAGAACGCCACACAAATGATTATACTGGAGCATTCAAAGACTGCAAAAATGCCGGAGATACCTATATTTCTACCTGTATATATGGTGTTGGCGGGCAAGCCATGAAAGAAAACGTCACCCGTCCTGATGTTGCGATGGATATTTGTAAGAATGCGCCTCAGAAGTATGTGAATAGCTGTATTTCAGGGGCTATTGCGGTATTGATAAATCATCATGCCACTACCCTACCCGTACAACCGCTATGCGAAACAACTTTTTCTGAATATAAGGATATTTGTAAGGCAAGAATAAAAACTTGGAATGATTCGTACGCTAGTTAGAGTTGCCGATTTTTCGGTTTTCACCCAACCTATTACCAACTCCTCTTCGCCTTTCTCGCAGATGCCTTTTGAAACGACATTCAAAATGTCAAAACCCGACCGTAATGGTCGGGTTTTTCAAAAGATACTATCTACAATTTTCAGCTTAACGGTGACTAGCCATCAATGCATCTCGCTGATCTTGGTAATACATCCAGCTAACTGGGTCGTCAGCCCCTACTAGATCACCGTTTTTGGTACGTATAGGCAACCATCGCTCTAACGCCCAGTTATTTACCGTCTGTAACGCACGTGTTTCGAAAGGTCTACTCGGTACTCCCTCTTTCTCAGGTTTGAACAGCTCTAATGCAATTTGTAATTGCTCTAGATCTTTCGCTTGTTCATCCGCAGAAAGCTCTTCAAAAGGAACGTCTAATTCGCCACCTTTTGCATAAGTGTTACGCTCAAGCCAACGATCGTGGATTTTCGCTCCACACTTCGCGTATACTTCTGGGTCGCTAAGGTCTATATGGTCGGCACCACCGAAGTCCTTAATGAGCTCGACAATAACGTTTGCGGCGGCGCTATTCTCTGCTTTCCAATCCTCAGGTAGCTTTACGAAACCTGTATTAGCAATATCAACCATAGCCTCTGCCTTGCCGGATGCTTTTATCCAATCCTCATCATTTGTCTTTTTCTCACGCGCCTCACGCTCTCCATTCGCAAAGATAGCACCATTATTGCTGCGTTTATTACGCGTACGCAACCACACTTCGTGAAAAACGTTTGCGAGTGCCTGGGCCTGCTCTTCACCGCTCGCTTCATACTCTATATTAGCTCGTTCGATAGGGATAAATTTTGGGCTAGTAAATGTATCTGGTTCATGAGTGCTGTCGCCAGCATCTCGGCCGACAGCCTCTTGGGCCTTGCGGTAGTCACTATAATCGTTTGGTTCACGCCGTGTGCGCATATTAACTTGAACCTTCGCGGCGACTTCATCTTCATAATTGCCGTAATAGTCTTTAAATCCCCGTCCTAGGTTCTCTAGCCATTGAAGTTTCTCGTCCGAGACTATACCTTTCTCTGTTTCGCGCGCCACTATGCGCTCGTGTAAATCCAAGTCGCTATTAAGGGTATTAGCAATCCCGTGAAGTACGTCCTGGTGTTTGGCTGAATATTTTTCCGACTTCGTACGCAAACGCGCAAGGTTGCGGACTGCTCGTTTACCAACTACTTGAGCCTGCTCAGTTGCCTGCTCGTAGCCCTCTGGACTTGTAAGTTCTGCTGCTTCTCGAAGAGCTAAATCTTTGTCGGCAATTGACTTAGTATCTTGTCGTGTAAATCGTTCTATCATTTTTTAATGTCTCTCTTTGTTTTTTGCAGTTAGTGCATGTGCTTTAAATATACCCTAGCAAATATTAAGCTTTTTGTCAAGATGCTACCCCTGTTATGCTACAATAGTTAGTATATGAGTTTATCTATCGGCATAGTGAGTTTCTAACACAACTACCTTTTGAGCTAAA
>JAZKFY010000003.1:132438-273765 GCA_040386175.1 Patescibacteria group bacterium | reverse complement strand
CTGGTGCTCAAAAAGTTGCTGTTATTAAGGCTGTTAAAGACATTACTGGTCTTGGTCTTGGTGAAGCAAAAGCAATCGTTGATGGCGTGCCATCAACAGTTAAAGAAAAAGTTCCAGCTGAAGAAGCTGAAGCTGCTAAGAAGACTCTCGAAGAAGCTGGCGCTTCAGTCGAGCTTAACTAATTTATATTCGGCCGTTTGTTTTATATATAAAATACCCCTCGTCATGAGGGGTATTTTTATGTCTAAAAACAGTGAAGCCCCCGGTCGATCTCTCTTCCGGGGGCGCTCACCGCTACTCAGCCTTGCTCGGACGACTCCGAGACTTCGATGATGTCGAGCGAGATCGTCACATCAACAGAGTCCACATGAACGACCTTCTGCGAGCCGTCGACGTACGTCAGCTTGATTCGCGCCTTGTCCAGGAGGTCGATATCGGAATCGGAACCGATCTTCAGCCAGACACCGTCGTCCCAGGCCTCTAGCTTGGGGCGACGATCTTCTTCGTCGAGGGAGTACGCCTCGAGGCCAGCGACGAACTCGCCGTACGGCATTGCCGGCCAGTCGATGAATTGAATCTTCACTTCTTTGGGCTCGGCCTCCAGGTAGCCAATCAGGATGGCAACGACCAGGTCGTGCGCATCGTGCGCAGCAAACGACAGAGCAATCTGCAGCTCGACGGTTCGCCGGTCAGTGAGAACCACAGAGCCGGGAACAACGCCCTCGACCACATGCAAAAGATCGATCAGAGCCTGCAGATCTTTGAACGCCTTGCTCGACGTGCCGATGAACGGGCGGCTTCCTTTGTACTGGAACAGTCCGTACTCGTAACCATTGCTGATCCGAATCGACGGTGTGCTTTTCGACATCGTGCCTCCAAAGGCGGGTAGCGGGAACGACTGCCAAAAAGGCAATCTGTTAGAAAGTGTATCATAATTTTATTGTCATTTATACACATTTATTTTGTTACATATTTTTGTGTTAGTAAATGATACAGCCCCCACCAACCGGAGTTGATAGGGGCTGCACTCACAACAGAGGGTAAAGATGGCGGGGCTTGGTGCGCCGCTGAGCCTGAGCCTGAGCCACTGCCAGCTCATAGCGCGCCATGCCCAAGATGTAGTCCTTGAGCCGCGCTGAGCGCTCGACCTTCACCTCTTCTTCGAAGTCGAGCCTCAGACCCTCTGCGATATTTCGCGTAATCTCGTCGATCACGACATGAATGGGCTCACTTGCGCGCTTCTCCTCACTGAGCATTACCGAAATCGGGTTACCCATCCGGTACTTGGTCAGGTTGTGCGAGTCGAGCGTCTTTTCGATCAGTGGCAACAGCCCGATAAGGTCGGAGTCTTCCACGCCGAAGACGTAGAAGTTCAGGGTGTAGATGTTGCCAGACCGAGCCAGTTCGACTTCGATGATCTGCTTACCGTTGGTCTCGTCCTGCTGAACCATGGGGTTCCTCTCGGTTGTGGGTGCGAATGTCGATGACAATTCTAGGTATATTATATCATATATTTATATTTTAGTAAATGATGAAGCCCCCTCCGACAAAGGTCGAAAGGGGGCTGTGTCATCACTACGGCTACGCGTTCAATGTGCTACGGCTCGAACGTCAAAACGAGGATTGCGCCCCCGTCGCTGATATCGAAAACGCGCGCGCACGCCGTGGCAAAGAGCTTCAACGCCTTCTCACTTCCGAAGTAAACGCCGTCATAGCGAATCTGCACCTCGGACAGGGCGAGCGACGTGACGCTTATCTTCGGCTCGCTCGACAAGCCGTTCAGAAACGAACGGATCCGAGGATTACCGCAGAGCGCCACTTTCGGCGAGACGACGACAGGTCCATCAAAGACCTTATTGCCGTCGTACAAGAAGTACGGTTCGTCATGTTCTCTCGGGAGAGGGCGGCTCAACGCGAAGGTGATCAGGTGATCTTTCTCGTTGACCTGCATCCCCAGAACCAACTTCACACGACTCCCGTTTTTGATGTCGGGATGTTCCAAAGCCGATTCAGGGTCGGCTGCTTCGATGACTGTAAACACGCTTCCTCCAAGGAATAGGCGGACAATACGTTGCACAAGTAGTGGTGACAACTTTATATACTTTAATACTTATGTACTACTCTGTCAACTTAAACAATATTTACAACAACTCTCATTCCGTATCTGTTATATGTGTGGAAAACCAATTTGCGTTATGTCTTGCACAAACGTATAGTATGGGATAGCTTGACCGAGTAGTACATCGACACCATCGAACGAAGGATACTTCAATGACTGAAACGACCCACGTGAAGGAAGCACCACGAGTAAGTGAGGAAGATTCTTCCACAAAGGCCGACCCTACGACAGAGTCGGACGAACTGGCGCTCGCAATCTTCGCCTCGGCAGTAACTACTGCACAAAACCGTAACCCCGGCGACCGCTTCAATATTGAAATTCCCGGCATCTTCATGTCCACCAATGTCCGACAGCTGGCCAGATCGCTTCGGATACTCAGCGACAAGAATGAGCATCCAGAGATACATTTTCATCTGGTGATTGAGGCCTGGACTGTATCGTTCGATCGTCGATAGACAACCAGTCTGCATCATCCGCCTCTTCAAGGTCGAGCTCTGCTCCCTAACGGGGCGGAGCTTGATTTCTATACAATAAAGTGCTATAATATATGTACCTCACGTCATGGCACTATCGACCGGAAAGGCATTACATGAGCACCGAAACCGAAACCGACCAGCAGGTCGCCGTCATCGCTCTCCGTCTGTACGGAGAAGCCGAACACAAGGCAACCAGCCAGGTCAAGGGTAACGACATCGTCGTCGAGCTTCCCGATGACATCTTCATGATCACCACCTGGGAAGAGCTCCAGCACCTGATGGAGCAGCTGTCGTCCAAGACAGTCCAGTTCGACGGCCTCACGCTCGGCAACAACACGAAGGCTACCTTCATCTGCCTCATGTAGGCGAAGAGCCCTCTCAACAACATTAGCCCCGTCCCAAAGGTTAGAGCCTCGCTCCCTCGGGAACGGGGCTCTCCTTTTTTGCAAGGAATTGACATTATTCCGCGAAATTGCTATACATAAGATATTACTATTCAAAAATATACAGATAAGGGAACTGCGAGCCATGTCTGAACTACCAGAGAAACAAGCAAAAAGGCTACATGCGTTAATCCAAGAAGCGGAAACTAACCTTGCAGCAGCAAAAGAACTATTAATCAGCATCGTTGGCGACGATGGCACTATCATTACGCCTCGAAGTGGCACTAACGAAGAAGTTGGTGGCAAAGTGGTTGAAGGCGTCTTCGATGGTCAAAAAATGGCAGGCCCAGATGGTAAGGAATACCCAATTCCTGCTAACTACGCCAGTAAATCTAAGTTGGTTGAAGGTGATATCCTTAAACTCACTATCGCTGACGATGGTAGCTTTATTTACAAGCAAATCAACCCAGTTGAACGCCACCAGGTTATTGGTACTCTTGTTCAGCACGACGGAGCGTACTACGTTGAAGCAAACGGTCATGAATACCGGATCCTTCTTGCGAGCGTAACGTACTTCCGTATTAACGTTGGTGACCAAGTTACTATCATCATCCCTGCTGACAACCCAGATGCTACATGGGCAGCGGTTGAAGCTGCACTATAAAAGTGGTATAATATCTATTAAGAGATGGAGGCTTCGGCCTCTATTTTTTTGACCTGTCCGGAACTACAATTGGAGCACTCAATGGGTACACCCGGCTACATTCCCACTTTCGATCGGCTCGTTGCCGATGACCTTGGCAACAGCAGTGTTGTTGATGATTTCGTCGCTGACTTTCTGAAGAAGAAGTTCAACGACAGCATCGCACCGTTGCTTATCGTGACACGAACAGAAGCACTGGATGTTCCGTTCTTGGGTAAAGTTACCCGTTCGGCCATCGAGCAGATGTTTGAAGAGCATGGACTTCGGTTTCGCTACGACACAGAAACGCACGCCGAAAGAGCAATCCAGGTATGGGGAAGCATTCATGCAACACCCATCCAGTCGCTCTTGGTAAGCTACCCCTCGAGGCGTCGCAACCGTACCATCGAGTACCGCTCGAGTTACATCTTGCGGGTTCTCAGCGAGTTCGATCGAACGATAACCCTCGATACGTTTCTTCATCGGAACATCGGGACGCAGCTTCGCGCCAACCTGCTCTTCAGCAACCAACGTATTCATCCAGACGAATTCGCACGCGGAGTAGAAGACATCAGGACACGCATCGCATACTGGGAGGAGGCAAGCAAGTAGTTCAAGCGACAGGACACCCCGATTCGCACACCAACGAATCGGGAAAGTCCCCATTATCAGATAGAAATCTGGTTGTGGGGACTTTTTAGTTTAATGAGGTGATATTGCTTATTACAATAAAATATGATATAAATATAGGGCTTTTGCACCCGCAATTTGCAGCCCTTACGAGCATTGGAGCGACGTGGAAGACAAACTGACTTCCGAAGCACACACGCACAACGAGCCCTTGGCTATCGAACTCTGGCAAGCATTCATTCTCGCCGAAATCGAGCCGGCTGTCCTGCAGGAGATCATCGACAACCCACGGTTCGCTCAGCTCATCGCAACGATGGCCAACAGCAGCCTCGGGTATCTCTTGCCGGTCAAAAACGAGCCCGAAGTCGAGCTCGTTGCGACCGAACCGATCACCCTCGACACGAAGGTTACGTACTTGCCGCTCGGCGGCTGGTACCTACAGGACGCCTTTCGGCACGCAGGTATACGGACGGTCAGAGATCTGGTGCTGAGAGGCACCGACGGTCTACTTCGTATCAAAGGGATCGGCCCTTCTCGGCTGCGGCAAGTCAGTGAGATCTTGGCCGAAGCCGGTATCTCGCTCGCCGCACCCGGCGACGAGTACTGGAACACCGTGGCCTACTTGTACGACGGCATTTCGAACGCGCCAATTGAGTTGCTGTACGAGAAGGAGGTCGTCCGCGACAACGCCCACAACCGAAGAATTCTGGCGAACGTCCAGACCATCGGCGAACTTTCGTCGTGGACACGCAAGAAGCTCAACACCATCAGTGGCGATCCGGCGCAGCACGGCAAGCAGCAAGTCGAAGCGTTCCTTCGTTCACACGACCTCCGCGAGGAAGCCGATGCGGAAGAGGAGCGGAAGAGACTGCAGAGCTTCACGCTCATCAGTCCGCCGGCGCAGCAGTAAGGGCAAGGGTCTCGCAACGCGCGAGACCCACGTCCCTAGTGTCATATATATTGTGACCCTAGGAATGTTATAAGGTTGCACAACTAAAACACAAGCGCTATAGTAACTACATCACAAAGGTGAAATAAACAAAGTTTTAAAAAGTGTAAAAAGTACGGCAACTTAGCTACGCAAACCTGCGTATAATTGCAAGTATGGGAATAGGGGAATAAGGTGTCTCAGGCGCTGTATCGTAAATATCGTAGTAAGTCTTTAGCTGACGTTGTTGGCCAAGATCACATCACTGATATTCTTTCTCGTGCGCTTAAAAGCGACCGTATTGCCCACGCGTACTTACTGACTGGCCCTAAAGGTGTTGGCAAAACCAGTATTGCACGTATCTTGGCTCATGAAATTAATCAATTGCCTTACAGCGACGATTCAACTCATTTAGATATTATCGAAATTGATGCCGCAAGTAATAATGGTGTCGAAGATATTCGCGACCTCCGTGAAAAAGTACAAATCGCACCAGTATCGGCAAGTAAGAAAGTGTATATCATCGACGAGGTGCACATGCTTTCAAAGCCAGCCTTTAATGCATTGCTAAAAACACTCGAAGAACCACCTGCGCATGTTGTATTTATCCTTGCTACCACTGATGTTGAAAAGCTTCCGGCTACTATCGTCAGCCGTACGCAACGTTTTGGCTTCCGGGCAATCAATACCCTAGATGCCGTAAAACATTTGAAGCACATTGCGAAAGAAGAAAAGATCAAAGTCGATGACGATGCCTTGCAGCTGATTGCCGAACGTGGCGATGGTTCATTCCGAGATAGTATTAGCTTGCTTGACCAACTTTCAAGCCTTGCCGATGAGAAACAAGGAATTACCGTTGAACTTATAGAAATTTCACTTGGCCTTGCGCCTATAAAAATTGTTGACGAATTACTTGTCTCCGTTGAAAAACACGACGTTACTTCGATCGCTAAGCTACTCGACCAAACCGCAGCCAGCGGTATTAGCTCAACAACCGTCACCGACCAACTCATTCATGTGCTACGAAACCAAGCCGTTGAAAAGCCTCAGCTATTACCATTACTCGACGCCCTCCTCGACGTACCAAAATCCAGCCAACCAGCCATGAAACTCCTCAGCGTACTAGGCACCTTCGCCATCCAAACCAAGCCCCACAAAACCGCAGCATTAGCTACGCCCGTGTTAGAAGTAACAGCAACAATCGAAGAACTCACTAAACAAGCAACAAAACCGAAGCCAGAAATGAAACCAGTTGCCGAGATTGTTCAAAAAGAACAGATCATTGCCGAAATTAGCGATGCCGATAGTACTGTGAACAAACATCTGCAACCTGACAACGAACCGGCGCCTGCGCCCGATCTCGTTGCCAGCGTGAAGCCGTTTGAGAAAAGTGCTATCGGTAGCACTAATTTTGATTGGTCAGCTCTAATTGAACACACCCGCGCAAACTACGTTGCTCTTTTTAGTGTCTTATCGAAATGTGGCCATGAATTGAATGGTGACGAACTGACTTTATTCACCGGCAACGCCTTCTACAAAAAGAAACTCGACGACCCGAAATACTCTGGTCACCTCTATGAATCTATTAAATCTCTTGGTGGTTATCAACTAACCATCCACACCATACCCACACCTGCGCCCCTTAAGAATGTACAAGCTGCATCGATAGCTGATATTATGGGCGGAGGAATAGAGGTGTCGCCCGAATTAGCTTAGGCACACCTCGTAAATAGAGGAATTGGGAGCCATGGCCGATAAAACTGTCCCAGCTGGGAAAATACCACCGCAAAACCTTGATGCCGAGAAGAGCCTTCTTGGTTCTGTTCTTATTGACGAAGAAACGCTTGCAGACATTACCGAACATGTCACCATGAAAGACTTCTACGACAAGCGCCATGCAGTCATTTACGATGCAATGATGCGGTTGTATGAAAAGCGAAAACCAGTCGACCTTCTTACTTTAACTGATGAACTTAAGCGCAAAAGTGAACTTGATGACATAGGTGGTTCAGCCTTTTTAACTGAACTTACGAACTACGTGCCAACTTCAGCACACGCTGAAAGTTATGCTGAAATTGTTGCTCAAAAGGCTGTTCGTCGTCGACTTATTAAGGCAAGTGGCCAAATTTCTGAAATGGGCTTTGATGAAGACAGCACTACTCAAGAATTACTACAGCAAGCTGAAGCAGAACTCTTTTCTGTAAGCGATCAATCTCTTAAACAAGATCTTGTAAGTATTGAAAGCATCCTTACTGAAAGTTTCGACCGTATGGAAGAATTGCACCGCAATAAAGGTCAACTCCGCGGTGTGCGTACCGGCTATCGTGACCTCGATAACATGACCGCCGGTTTGCAGCGCAGCGACCTTATTATTCTTGCGGCTCGTCCTGCAATGGGTAAGACTACATTAGTAACTAACCTTGCTTACAATGTGGCGACTATCGCCAAGCAGCCTGTACTCTTCTTCAGCCTTGAGATGAGTAAGGAACAACTGGTCGACCGTATGTTGGCCGATGCTTCTGGTGTTGATGCGTGGAATATTCGTACCGGAAACTTGAGTGATGATGACTTTAGTAAGCTTTCTGACGCCATGGGTGAAATGGCCGAAGCACCTATTTATATTGATGACACGCCTGGTGTAAGTGTTTTGGAAATGCGTACCAAAGCTCGCCGCGCGGCACATGAGCAACCTCTGGGCCTCATCATCGTCGACTACTTGCAACTTATGCAGGGTAGCGGTCGTGATAACGGAAACCGTGTGCAAGAGGTGAGTGAAATCTCTCGTGGTCTTAAGCTTTTGGCACGTGAATTAAACGTGCCTGTTATTGCGCTTAGTCAGTTGAGCCGTTCAGTTGAATCACGTACACCACAAGTACCGCAGCTATCTGACCTTCGTGAATCTGGATCAATCGAGCAAGATGCCGACATCGTTATGTTCATCTACCGTGAAGCCTACTACAACCCAGACACCGACCGAGAAAACATTACCGACCTCATTATCGCTAAGCACCGTAACGGACCAACTGGTAAAGTAGAACTTTACTTCCACCCAGAACGACTCCGATTTATGTCATTGGACAAAAAACACGGCGACGATTAGCAAGCTTTTCACTCGGCTCCTCATGGTATAATCAAATAGACTCATGGCTACCCTTGATTTTACAAAATACTTTATTTACCGGTGGCGCTATATCTTTGGATATAGCCTTATTACCGTTCTTCTTGTTGGGTTGTTAATCTTTGTTGGTTTTTACTTGCCTGGTGGGCTATCTGCCACTGAAATGACGGCTGCGGTAAGAAGCGCCACGCTTTCTTTTACTGACCCGGCAACCTTGGCAATAGCTAACTTACCGTATTATGCTCTGCAATCATTTGTTTTTAGTTTATTTGGAATATCAATCTTTACTATTAAACTTCCGTCACTTATTCTGGCTTTCTTCTCGGCCGTTGGGTTCATCTTCCTTCTTCGTCGCTGGTTTAAGCCAAACATTGCCGTGCTGGCGTCACTTATTGCTATTACCACTGGGCAGTTCTTATTTATTGCCCAACAGGGAACACCGAGTATTTTATACATCTTCTGGCCAATCGTATTATTACTCCTTGGTACCCAAATTACTCGTGGCAAAAAATTGCGCTTTTTATGGAAGATTCTTTTTGCTGTATCGGCCGCATTAAGCCTTTACACACCACTTAGTATTTATCCTCTTATAGCCGTTGCTCTTGCGACAATTCTTCACCCCCACTTACGAAATGCTGTCCGTCGACTATCGAAACCACGCCTTGTAGTAGTAACCGTAATATTCTTTATACTCCTTGCTCCATTGGCATACAGTATTTATATCAACCCGCAACTTGGCCTAACACTTCTAGGCGTACCAACCGTTTGGCCACCCGACCTCATGGCAAATGCGCTCAATGTCTCCAAGCAATACTTCTTGTTCTGGGAGCCAAGTGTGGGCGTATTAATGACCCCTGTATTCGGGCTTGGGTCGGCAATTCTTATCATGCTTGGGTTTATCCGAATTATTCGCACCCGCGAAACAACTCGAAGTTACTTAATTATCATCTGGATCCTTTGTTTAATTCCAGTCTTGTTGTTGAACCCATTATTTACCAGCGTTACTTTCGTTCCATCAATGCTCATGCTCGCAGCTGGTTTAACGAGTCTTATTGGTTATTGGTACCGACTATTTCCACTTAACCCGTACGCGCGTATTGCCGGGCTCATTCCTATTGTCATTCTAGTATTCGCATTGTGTATTTCAGGGCTATTCCGTTACATATACGGCTACCACTACAGCACGAACCAAGCAGCTTTATTTAGCAAAGACTTAGCGTTGCTTCCGAAAGACACAACAGAACTTATCGTCTCTGAAGATGAACGGGCTTTCTTTGAAGCAGTCGCAAAGTACCGCGATAGCCTAAGTGTCGTTACCACACCTAGTGCTGATGTATTTGTTGTTACACGGGAAGCTCGGACTGATTTTCCTGGCTTTGAAATTGATAAGATTATCACCAATGGGCATACAGATAGCTCAGACAGGCTATATATCTATAAAAAGACAGCAAGTTAACGTATAATTAAGATTAGTGTATAAATAAAGTTTGTGACGGAGAATAGACCATGGCTTTTGACCAAGTGAAAATGTTGAACAAATTGCGTAAAGCGCAAAGTGATTTGAAAAAAGAAATTATTGAAGTTGAAGCTGGTGATGGTGCTGTAGTAGTACAAATTACCGGTGAACTTAAGATTAAGAAAATTAACATCGACCCAGCACAAGTTGACCTCGACGACATCGCCGAGCTTGAACACTGGATTGAAATTGCTGTTCGTGACGGCCTTGCGAAAGCACAAGAAGTTGCCGCTGAAAAAATGAAGCCTCTTATGGGTGGCTTGGGCAGCCTAGGACTTTAGTTCGTGCCACGCTTGCTGCCAGCAGCACTTGAAAAGCTGATCGACGAATTAGGGCGCTTGCCCGGAGTAGGCCAGCGCACCGCTGAACGGTATGCGTATTATTTATTACGTGCCGATCAGCGTATTAACGATAGCTTAGCTACGGCAGTGCACGATATTCACGCACTCGTGAAAACTTGTCCAGTTACTTTTGCATTGATTGATTCCGAAGAAGAAGTATCAGCACTTTATTCCGATAGCGACCGCGATAAGAAATTAATTGCCGTCGTAGAAGAACCTCTTGATATCGTCGCTTTAGAGCGTACGGGCCAATTTAAAGGCACGTATCACGTATTAGGTGGCGCAATGAGCCCTATTGATGGTATTGGCCCTGAACAGCTTCATATCCCTGAATTAATAAAACGCCTCGCTGATGACGAGGTTGAAGAACTTATTATTGCTACTAATGCCAGTGTAGAGGGTGAATCAACCGCTCTGTTCTTGCAAAAACATATTCGCGATGCTGGGCTCGATGTAAAGATGAGCCGATTGGCCCGCGGTATTCCAGTAGGTGTCGACCTTGAATATGCTGATCAAATTACTTTGGGTCATGCATTAGAAGGTAGACGGCAACTCCTTTAAAAGTGAAGCGACCCCGCCCTCACCCTTTCGGGGAGAGACGGGGCCATTGCTGCACCTCAACGCATGGTGATGTTCAGGGGACGATCGCCGGCGTGTGAACGATGGGTGAAACCTCGGTGAGGACACCAAGGCTCAGAGCCAGCGACCAGCTCAGCAGGTCGTCCATGTTGAGCCCACGCGGGGTGTCGACGGTCTCGACCATCGAGCGTTCCGACACGAGAATGCGCTCGTTGCCCTTGGCGTCGGTGGTGATATCGAAGACGACGTAGTCGCGTTCGCCGGAGTTCGTCAGCCAGACGTGACCTCCGGGGAAGTCGAGTCTGATCTGCTCCAGCAGGCCAGCGTCCTCGAGCTCGTACCGAGCCTCGGCGTATTTGAACTCGCCGAGTATTGCGGTGTGAAACCTGAGAATCGCCTCGGGCTTAAGATCGGGGTTGAGGTGCGACATGCGCACTCCTTTTCGTTCAAGCCCCGCAGGGCTGCGGGGTTGACCAGCGGAGTTGCAAGTCAACATATATTATATCATACTTATGCTAAATAATCAATATCTGCTACAATAAGTACCAATGTTTAAAGATATAATCCAACTTATTTCCGATGCGCAGCATATTGTTGTCGTACAAGCCGAAAACCCTGATGGCGATAGCCTAGGCAGCTCTTTAGCCCTAGAAGAACTTCTTTCCGATGCCGGTAAAGACGTGACGCTTTATTGTGCCATCGATATTCCTAAATACATGCAATACATCCAAGGCTGGGATAGGGTAGAAAAAGATTGGCCTAAGAAGGCTGATATCGCTATTATTGTCGATACTTCGAGCAAGACACTGCTTACAAAAGCCCTTGCCACCCCTGGCGTGCAACACTTTTTTGAATCACATCCAACTATTGTGGTTGACCATCACCAAGATGAAGAAGGTGACCTACCATTCAACATCATTAAGGTCATCGACCCGGATGCAGTCGCTACTGGTGAACTTTTGTACCGACTTGCTAAAGAAGCTGGTTGGACTGTTAACCCACAGGCTGCCGAAAACATGTTTATCGCTATTCAAGCCGATAGCCTTGGGCTCACTACTCAAAATACAACCGCCGATAGCTACCAAGTTGCCGCCGACCTAGTCACACTTGGTGCGGTTCCCTCAACTATCGAAGCTCGCCGCCGTGAATACATGAAGAAGCCAGCTGATATCTTAGCGTACAAAGGTCGCTTAATTGAACGAGTTGAATACTTCCTTGATGGCAAACTTGCGACTGTACACATCCCTTGGGATGAAATTGAAGAGTTTAGCGACCGCTACAACCCAAGTGTCTTAGTGCTTGATGAAATGCGTCTCGTTGATACAGTGCAAATTGCCGTTGCTCTTAAAACATATCCAGATGGCAAATTAACTGGTAAAATCCGTGCCAATATTCCAATTGGTAATACTGTTGCTGGTTTCTTTGGTGGTGGCGGCCATCAATATGCTTCAGGCTTCAAAATATTTGAAAAATATGACACACTTATTTCAGAATTAGTTACTGCAGTAGATAAGGCAATTACCGACTATGAGTCTGCGATTTCATAACCAATTAACTCGAAAAGTTGATACGTTCAAACCTATTGAAGACGGGTTTGTTCGTCTGTACACTTGTGGGCCGACGGTCTACAACTACCCAACGGTAGGTAACTGGGTCTCATACATCTATTGGGATACTTTAGTGCGCGTACTTCAGGCCAATGGTAATGAAGTAACTCGGGTAATGAACATCACCGATGTTGGCCACTTAGTGAGCGATGCTGATGATGGCGAAGATAAGCTTGAAAAAGGTGCGAAGCGTGAAGGCAAGACTGCTTGGGAAGTTGCACAGTTCTATCTTGATGACTTCGTTGCTGGCATGAAGGCTTTGAATTTAATTGCGCCAACTCACTTGCCACGCGCTACTGAATACATCGAGCAACAACTTGAACTCGTGCGCATCCTTAAAGAGAAAGACTATACGTATCAAATTGATGATGGTATCTATTTCGACACGCTTAAATTTCCGAGTTATGCTGACTTTGCCGAACTCGACTTAGAAGCCCAAAAAGCTGGCGCACGTGTTGAATACAACCCAGAGAAGCATCACCCAAGCGACTTTGCATTATGGAAGTTCACACCCGAGGGTGAAAAGCGCGATATGGAATGGGATACTCCCGCAGACCTTACGGATGAAGGTGCAGTTCGTCCAGGCTTCCCGGGTTGGCACCTTGAGTGTTCTGCTATGGCGATGAGTTTGCTTGGTGAAACTATCGACATTCACACAGGTGGAATTGACCATATTCCCGTACATCACACTAACGAAATCGCGCAATCTGAAGCAGCTTCCGGAAAGATCTTCAGTAATTTCTGGCTTCACAACAACCACCTTAAAGTTGATGGTACGAAGATTAGTAAATCACTAGGCAATGGCTACACACTTACTGACCTGGAAGAAAAAGGGTACAGCCCACTCGACTTGCGCCTATTCGTACTTCAAAGCCACTACCGAACCGAAGGTAACTTTACCTTTGATAACTTAAACGCAGCAGCCAATCGTCGCCGTAACTGGCGTAACATTGCGGCGCTTCGTCACCAGATCCATGACACTATTAAAGAAGATGGCGATACTGAAGAGGATAGTAAGACAGTATCACTCTACGCGGCCTCACAGAAGCTTGTAGAAGCTATTTCAGACGACCTCAACACCCCTGAAGCTTTAGCTATCATTGATGATGCTTTCGACAACATTCTTTCAAGTAGGGCTGACCGTTTACACCAACATGCGCTTGTTAGCTTCATTGAAACTATTGATGAACTTCTTGGATTAAAACTTTTGGAAACAACTCCTGACATTAGCGACGAACAAAAGAAACTCATCCTTGAACGTGTACGTGCCCGTGAGAACAAGGATTATACAAAGTCTGACGAACTTCGCACTGAACTAGAAAAAAGCGGCATCACTGTTCGTGATACCGCTAGTGGCCCAGTTTGGGAATACTTAGCTTAATTACTTATTAGCTAATTTAACTTTTGGTTTTTCAGCTTCTTGCTTTGGAGCTGGCAACTTCTTACGGTCGTGAAGATACTCATCAATAAGAATGCGTGCGCTTCCAGCAATAGGAATGGCGATAATACCACCAACGATACCGAACATATACAAACCAACGGTCACTGAACCTAAAATCATGAGTGCAGATAGATTGATTTTCTTCGATTGAATGTGTGGTGAAATGAAGTTGTTCTCGATTTGTTGGTAAACAATGAAGAAGATAACGTAGATAATCGCCGCAGGGATGCTATTGAGTGCAAGTAGCAGAGTGATGATCGCTCCACCGATTGTTGCACCGAACATTGGAATCAACGACAGTAAGAAGGTAATTGCCGCGGCCGGAATCGCTAAGCCAGCTTCGACGGTAGGGAAGATGAAGCTTAGTATAAATACGGCAAGACCGGCAATGGTTGCACCGATAGTTGAAACCGTTAGTTGACCAGTCACATATCCAGTTACAACGCTGTACATCTTACCAGATACACGTTTGTGTTTCTCCATTTTTTCTTTGTCCCTATAAAGACGCCAAATTCGGTTCATCCAGTCAGGGCCTTCAATAAGAGTAAGGAAGGTGAGTACTAGCACCAAAATGAGGGCCGCTACAAAGCTGAAGACTGAACCGATGCCATCCACAACACCTCGCCCAACATTGCTTGCCCAACCAGCAGCATTCTCTTTAACCGAGTTAACAGCCGCATCTACTTGAGGCTGAAGGCCGTACTGATCGACGAAATCGTTGAGTACTTTACCCTGGCCGGTTGCAGAATCAACTAAGGCTGGAGCCTGCTGAATAAAGCCTGCGGTTTGCTGAACGATAGGTGGGATAAGCAGCAAGATAACTGAACTTAATAACAAGACCACAATCACGTAGGCAATTGCAGTTGCCCCAACACGACTTCGGCCTGGAAGCCTACGAGCAATTCGTGAAACAGGGCCATTCAAGGCAAGCGCCAAGAAAATAGAAACACCGATGATAATAAGCGCAACCCGTGCGTTATATAGAAGAAAGGCAATAAGGCCAATCCCAAAAATTACTAGCCAAAAACGGACAAATGTTCGTGTGTCGATATCAATTTTAGTACTCATAGGGCGTATTATACAGTATTAGTTTAGGAATTACATTTAACAGATATGGCTAATTTGTTTGACCGTGGTCGGTTATTTTATTTCTAAACCTTTGAACTCCAGCCGTAGAAACCATCGTTACCCCAATCAGCAAAATAGAATGTTGAATCAAGCCACAGAAAAATTGCAAATAAAATAGTAAAAATAAGTAAACTAACTAACAGTGTTAAGCCCAATAATTTTCGCAAACTTGGCTTGCGTTTCGCCGTAATCGATACAATACCAAAGCTAATTAATAGTGAAAAGAGCAACACGGGTAATGATGCGAAAGAATATGTAGAAAGTTCTAACCCAATCCTAAGAGTTAACTCATTAGCTATGTACATCCATGTATAAAGTCCGAATAGCAATAACCCTACAGCAATAAATAAAACTGCTGTTCTTGTATTTATCTTAGTGTTTATTTTATCTAGTTTCATTTTTTAACCTTATTCACATTTTACCACGTCAGATCTTCCAATTTAAACCTATTCTAGCATTCTGCTTATGCCTAAAGTATAGTAATTACATATGGATGATATTATTCCGAAACTACGGAAACTTATTAAGGGTGAGGTTAACACTGACGAGACTGCACGCAAGGCAGTAAGTCACGATGCGAGTGTGTACGAAGTTATTCCCGAGGCTGTAATTAGCCCAGTCGATAGTGCCGATGTTCAAAAACTCGTAAAGTTCGTCGCTAAAAACAAAGTCAGCCACCCGAAGCTTGCAATTACTCCGCGTAGCGCGGGTACTGATATGTCTGGTGCGGCTATTGGAAGTTCACTTTTACTAGATATGACAACTCACTTTAATAAAATCGAATCTTTAAAAGGTGTTCTACTAAATGTACAACCTGGTGTGTACATGCGCGATATCGATCCGCTTCTTTATGACCAAAACCTTCACCTAGGTTGTGTGCCGGCGAGTCGCGCTATTAATACTATTGGTGGAATGGTCGGAAATAACTCCGGCGGTGAACGTTCATTGCAGTATGGAAACACCGAGCGTTGGGTGCGCGAGCTAAAAGTTGTTTTTGGCGATGGTAATGAATACGTCGTTAAACCCCTGAATCGTAAACAGCTCGAGCAAAAGCTTAAAGAAGATACGTATGAAGTTGGTCTATATCGTCAGGTATACGATCTTATTGAAAAGAACTACGACCGCGTAAAAAATGCTCGACCGCATGTTAACAAGAATTCGATGGGCTACAACCTATGGAGTGTATGGGATCGTGAGACCGGTATTTTTGACATGACTCGGCTTATTACAGGCAGTCAGGGCACATTGGGTATTATTACCGACATTACCATGGAAGCGGTTCCGAAAGCGCCACACTCTGGGCTATTACTTGCGTACTTGCCATCAATCAAAAACTTGGGTGAGGTGATCGCGACCGTTATGCATCACGAGCCAGCAACCTTCGAAGGCTTTGATAATATTACTTTCAACCTTGGGCTTAGATACTTTAAAACTTTCCGCAAACAACTGGGTACAAAAGAATACCTGCGCCAGCAAGCGATTCTTCTAAAGTCTGTGGCGAAATTTAAAGGTCATATTCCAAGTATGTTTTTGATGATTGAGTTCGACGGCCAGACAAAAGGCGAAGTTCTTGATAAGATCTCGATTCTCCACGATGACCTAAAGTCATTCAAACTACAAATGGATATTGAAGCCGATGAAGCAGCCAGTGCTCCATTCTGGAAAATCCGTCGAGCTGCACTGTCACTTCTTCAAAATCAAGTGCATGGCCGCTACGCCTCACCGTTTATTGATGACATGGCCGTTCCTCCGCGCTTCTTGCCTGAGTTTGTTCCGAAGCTTCGAAAAGTTATTCGTAAATATAAACTTCCTGCCACCATTCAAGGTCACTTTGGTGATGGGAACTTCCACGTTATACCTTTGATGGATATTGCCGGTAAAAAAGATCAAGAAAAACTCGAGCCTGTCATGCGAGAACTTATTCCGATTGTTTTGAAATACGGCGGCACGATGGCAGGTGAGCATAATGATGGAATGGTACGTGGCCCGTGGCTTCCAGCGGTATTTGGCCAAGACATGTACGAGATTTTTAAAGAAACAAAAGAAATCTTTGACCCTCAATATATTTTTAACCCCCATAAAAAGACGGATGCCTCGTGGGAATACAGCATGAGCCACATTCGAACCAGCAATGATAGCGGGCTAATAAAGTAGATTAATTTCACTAGATATTGTATAGTAGAAGTATATGCAAGCAACAGAAACCATCGGCTGTGTAAAAGCGGCGACCAAAATTCTCGGTGACAAATGGACACCTCAATTATTACGTTTCTTCGTAAATGAAGAATCTGTTCGTTTTTGCCAAATTCAGGATTTAGTTGAGGGTATTAACCCCCGTACACTTTCTGCTCGCCTAGATGGCCTTGAAACTGAAGGTATTATCGAAAAAGTAACTGCACCCGATAAATCTCGTTGTGAATACCGCCTTACCAAAAAAGGCAAAGAACTTACTCCAATCTTGCGTGATATGCAAAGTTGGAGCGAACGCTACGCTTAAGTCTTATTTAAGCTAACTCACTGTATACTAATGATATGAGAATATTAATTGTAGAAGACGAACACAAAATTGCCAGGGCGCTTGCCAAGGCCTTAGAACAAGAAACTTATGCCGTGGACGTCGCTTACGATGGAGACGAAGGTCATGCTATGGCCACTACAGAGCCTTATGACGTCGCTATTATCGACCGGATGTTACCTGGTGATTACGATGGTATTGGTATTGTTAAAGCAATGCGAGAAGCAAAAGTACACACACCCGTACTTTTCTTAAGTGCGCTCGATACTGTTTCTGAAAGAACCGCTGGCCTTGATGCTGGTGCCGATGACTACCTCGTGAAACCATTTGCCCTTGAAGAACTCCTTGCTCGTGTTCGTGCGCTGCTTCGCCGCCCCACCGAACAGCAGTCCGACATTTTATCTGCTGGCGACCTCACCCTTGATACCGTGACTTATACCGTACAACGTGCCGGTAAAGTGATTCAATTAACAAGCAAAGAATTTGCCTTACTTGAATATATGCTTCGAAACCAAAACCGCCCTATTAGCAAAGACGTCATTATTAGCCACGTTTGGGATTACGATGCCGATGTTCTTCCTAATACAGTTGAAGTGTATGTAAAATACCTGCGTGCGAAAATTGACGTGCCTTTCAAAAAACCATTACTTCATACCGTTCGTGGGTTTGGATATAAATTAGAGGCGTAACCGAAATGCAAATGTTTGAGTCTGCCACTTTAAAGCTTACCGCTTGGTATCTCGCAATATTAATGACTATTAGTATTACTTTTAGTATTATCATTTACCAGTTAAATTACCGAGAGATTAGCTTTAGGTTGGAGAATCTTCAACACAGTTTACTGGATGGATCATTTTACGCCCCGCAAAAATCAAACAATGGATCAATCTTGAACTATGGACCAAACAGCCCATTATCAATCCAATCCCGCCAAGCAGCGAGTCAAATGTCGTTATCTTTGCTTTATATAAATATGGTTATTTTTATAGCAGGAGGGCTCGGAAGTTACTTTTTAGCCCGTAGAACACTTCGTCCAATAGAAGAGTCGCACGAAGCCCAGAGCCGTTTTACAAGTGATGCCAGCCACGAACTTCGAACACCACTCGCAACCATGAAAGCCGAATTAGAAGTAAACCTTCGCGACCCAAATTTAAGCCAGGCAGAATCGCGAGAACTACTTGAGAGTAACCTTGAAGAGGTAAATAAACTGATTCAGCTGTCTGAGATGCTGTTGCAGTTATCTCGCCTTGACCACGAGAAGCTCGAACGCGAGCCAGTAGATGTTGTTGAGCTTTTGAACCAAAAGATGAAATTATACAAAGCTGAAAGTAAACGATTCGATATTACTTCGCGCAAGAAAGCTGTTGCAAGTGCCAACGAACCCGCTATTAGTGAACTTATTGGCATTCTTATTGATAACTCTTTAAAGTACAGCCCTAAAGGCTCAAAAATTAATGTTCGCGTGTTTGAAAAACGAGGCAACGTTGGATTTGAAATTCACAATACCGGTGAGCCTATCCCAGAAGAACTATTGCCTAAATTATTTGACCGTTTCTTCCGCGCCGATATCTCAAGAACGAATAGTAGTGAGAACGGTTATGGGCTTGGCCTATCAATTGCAAAGAAGATTATTGACGTACACCATGGAGACTTAACAGTAGTTAGCAACGAAACTGGCACCACTTTCACCTTTTATCTGCCAATTATCAGAAACAATCAAGCGTAATCTCATAATCTAAGCGTAAAGTACACCTTGTTACAACTAATAAACAAGGAGTCATCCAATGAATGTACTGACCCGAGGAGTAAAAAATACCCTCCGCAGTCCACTAAGATCAGGCGCGATTATATTGATGTTTGCTATCAGTATTGCATTGATCTTAAGCATGCTTGTTGCTCGAAACAGCGTGCTTTCAAAAATAAACGAAGTAAAAGCCACAGCTGGTACGAATATTACCATTCGTCCAGCTGGAGTTATGGGCGGTATGGGCGGGGGAGACCCATTAACTGCTGAACAATTGGCAACAATTCAAGATACAGCAAATGTAACATCAACTACCATGACCCTCACGGATCAATTAGGTACTGATGATACCGAGCTGGAATCTTCACAAGAATTAGGAGCATTTGGGCAACGACAAATGCGCTTTGAATCTAATTCAGAATCAACCACAGTACCTGAAGGTTCGACCGAAACAACAATGGCCGCTCCAACACCTCGCATTACGGTTACTGGTACAAATGATGTCAATTCCGTTTCAACCGATGGAAGCGACCTCAATATTACGAGTGGCGAAACAATTGATGCGGGTAGCGATGCATTGACCGCATTAGTCGGCTCAACACTTGCTACAAAAAACAGCCTTGAAGTAGGCGATACATTTACGGCCTATGGCTCAACAATCACCGTCAGTGGTATCTACACAACCGATAATGCATTCCAAGATAGCGGAATCATTATGCCGCTCACAACATTACAAACTTTAACTGACCAAGCGGATGTCGTGAATACTGTTATTGCGACTGTAGATAGTAGCGACAATGTTTCAAGCACTGTTGAAAGCTTAACGACTTCACTCGGTGACGACGCAGATATTACTAGTGAAGTTGAACGGGCTGAATCGAGTGTTGAATCACTTGAAAGCATTGCCTCGTTAGCACTTGCCGGTGTGATTGGCGCCTCTATTGCCGGGGCAGCGATCGTACTGCTTGCAATGGTAATGGTTGTTCGTGAACGTCGACGAGAAATCGGCGTCATGAAAGCAATTGGCGGAACAGATGGAAAAGTAGTTGGTCAATTTACTATTGAGGGATTAACCCTAACAGTCATCGGCACCGTTATTGGTATGGTACTGGGAGTTATCGTAAGCGGCCCTATGACAACTTCACTCGTTGATAGCCAGAGCAGCTCATCGACAAGCACAACACAGGCTGCAGGCCCTGGTGGAAGTACAACTGGTACACGTCCGACTGGCGGACCTGGCGGCTTCGGTGGTGGGTTCGAGCAAATAAACACTAACCTTACCCAAGTAACAACCAGCCTTACTCCAGAAGTATTCGCATCGGCTCTTGGATTAACCTTCCTGATTGCCATCATTGGTAGCGCTATTCCTGCCTGGTTTACCGCCCGAGTTCGACCAGCAGAAGTACTAAGGACAGAATAGGAGATCATATGTTAAAAGTAGAAAACGTATCAAAAACATTTCAAACACCCGGAGGCCCAGTTCACGCTTTAAAAGATGTGACGCTGACGGTCAAGACAGGCGAGTTCGTTAGCATTATTGGAAAGTCAGGAAGTGGGAAGAGTACTTTGCTCAGTATCCTCGGAGCATTGGATACACCAACCGACGGAACAATTACTGTCGATGAAAATTCAATCGAGAAACTGAGTGGGCACGCCCAAACGAAATATCGAGGACATAAAATTGGATTTGTCTTCCAGCAATATAACTTAATTCCTAACCTTACTGCCCTGGAAAACGTTATGTTGGCGCTTGAGTTCGGAAACTATCCTGCAAGCAGTCGTGAAGATCGTGCGGCCAAGCTATTAGAATCAGTCGGTATTGATGCCGAGCAGCAGCGCCGCCGCCCAACAAGGTTGAGTGGTGGCCAGCAGCAACGTGTCAGTATCGCTAGAGCACTTGCCAACGATCCAGCATATATATTGGCCGATGAGCCAACTGGAAACCTTGATAGTGCTACTGGAAAGAAGGTTTTCGACCTACTACACGACCTATCAAGGAAGCAAAAGACTACTGTTATCGTGGTGACGCACGACTTGGAAATTGCTGGTAAAACCGATAAAACGTTTACGTTAGTCGACGGCAAAATTACAACAAAATAGTCCACTGAATTCAGAGTCTTCTCAGAATTGGGTGCCATACTAGCAATCAGTAGCACAGCTACAACAAACAATACGAGAAATCGTTATAAAAGGAGGGAGTGAACATTATGAACACCACCATCACCACCAATGAAAATCAAGAAACAATACTACTCAGTAAGAAGGGTATGAAAGAACTTCGAAAATCCGTCGCACAACTCGAGCACGACCGACTGGCGGTTATGAGAAGTCTCCGTGAAAGTGATAAAACAACTGGTCATGACGACCGTTTTGAACGAAATGAACGCTTAGCAAGGCTTGAAGCAATCGAAGCCGAGCTAGCTGAAAAGCAGCACACTATAAACCATGCGCAACTCATTCCATCACGTAGAACTCGAATGAAAGTTGCCGTTGGTTCAGTTGTCGATCTTATCGACCAACAAGGACGGTTATTCCGTTACACATTGGTTGAAAGTATCGAAGCAAATCCAAGTGATGGTCGCATCTCCGCAAAAAGTCCTCTTGGCAGTAGCCTCGTCGGCAAAACTGTTAAGGACGTAATCGAATGGGGAAACGGTACCAAACACGGTACTATGCAACTCGTACGAATCACCTAATATAAACTCTTAAATAGTGAAAAGCCCTGGAATTCCGGGGCTTTTCATCTGTTAAAGCATAGATAGCCATGCTACAATAGAGCTAATGCTTTTCTACCAACAATCCGTTGAAGACACTTATAAGGAGTTGTCGTCGAGCCTTGATGGTATCTCTCGTCATGAGGCGGGCGAACGTTTAAAGAAGTTTGGTGCGAATGAAATCAAATTAAAGGGTGAACCTTTGTGGCGCAAGCTCGTTGAACCTTTTGCCAACATCTTTATGGCGGTTCTATTCGTAGCCGTTCTTATTAGTATTTGGCATCATGCGTATTTTGATGCAATTATTATTGCGACAATTATGCTGGTGAGCGCAGGTATTTATTATGTTCAGCGTTTCTCAACCGACCGTATTTTAAGGTCACTTCAAAAGCACAGCGCCCAAAAGGTTTCGGTTACTCGTGGCGGCGAGTCTATCGAAATCGATACGACACAACTTGTACCTGGTGATATCATCCAACTCCACGAAGGCGACAAGGTACCTGCTGATATTCGTATTGTAACCGCCGAGTCACTTCGTGCCGATGAAGCAGTCTTAACCGGCGAGTCTGCGCCAATGAGCAAAAGCGCCGATACTTTAGATAAGGAAAAAGAAGTATATGAACAAAAGAATATGCTTTTCCAAGGTTCTTTTATTACCTCGGGGCAAGTGACGGGTATCGTTGTCTTTACGGGTAACAATACAGAATTTGGTCGTATAGCAGCTTTAACAGGTAATGCCTCAAACGAAATATCTAGCCCAGTTCAGAAAAAAATCGACAAGCTTATTGCCTACATTATTGCCGTTGTAGCAGGGGTTGCGGTTGTAGCCTTTATCCTCGCCTTAAGCCGAGGTATCGAGCTCACCGATGCATTGCGCTTTGTTATTGCCATTTCTGTATCGGCTGTCCCTGAAAGCTTACCTGTAGCAATTTCTGTCGTACTGGTACTCGGTATGCGGCGAATGGCCGCTAAAAAAGCACTGGTTCGTAGCATGAGTGCCATCGAAACTATTGGAGTAATTACCACAATCGCCACTGATAAAACTGGTACATTAACCGAAAACAAACTATCCGTACAAGAAACCTGGCAACCAGAATGGGCGAACCATCACTTACCGACAGTTATTCATAAAACAATTAACACCCACAATCAAAAAAGTAGCGACCCACTCGATGTGGCTTTTATTAGTTATGGTGCTGCTGCTGAAAAAGTTAAGTTGATGGGCGAAGCGGTGGTAAAATTACCATTCGACCAAGCGTTTGCTATGAGTGGAAATGTTTGGCACCACAAAGGCGAACATGAGTTAGTTGTTAAGGGTGCCCCAGAGCATATCATGGACCGTAGTAACCTTTCAAAGTTACAGCGAGATGAAGTTGAGGCAGCATTAACGCAACTCACCAGCCAAGGCTACCGTGTTATCGCAGTTGCTACAACTCCGCTTGAAAAACAGTTTACGGCTTTTCATGAAATGCACCCGAAGTTCTCGCTTAAGTTTGCTGGGCTTATTGCTGTAGCAGATACCCTTCGGCCAGCAGCGCGCCATGCCATTGCCACCGCCCAACAAGCCGGTGTATCAGTCCGTATGATAACGGGCGACCACTTTGAGACCGCCTATAGTATTGGCCTCAAACTTGGCCTAGTAACATCACGTGAAGAAGTATTTGATAGCCGAAAAATGGACGAGTTGTCAGATAAAGAACTTGCGATTGAAGCGCACCGTGCCCGTATCTTCTCGCGTGTAACCCCTGAAAACAAGTTCCGTATCTTAAAGATTCTTAAATTAAAAGAAGTCACCGCTATGACTGGTGATGGTGTAAACGACGTACCTGCGCTTGCTAATGCAGACGTTGGAGTTGCAATGGGGAGTGGATCGCAAATTGCCAAGGATGCCGGCGATATCATTCTACTTAATGACAACTTCGCGAGTATCGTACGGGCAATGCGTGAAGGCCGAATTGTTTTCGCAAATATTCGCCGAATGCTATTCTACCTTCTTTCGACAAACATCGGAGAGGTGATTACATCAGTAGGAGCGCTCGCTATTGGGCTTCCAATGCCAATCTCACCAGTACAAATTTTGTGGATTAACCTTGTTACCGATACAACCATGGTAATTCCACTAGGCCTCGAACCAGGCGGTAAAAGTGCTATGAAGCAAAAGCCCGTGGCTCCTAATGCACCTATCTTAAATAAGTATATGATTAGCCGTATCGTCCTCGTAGCAATATCAATGGCAGCAATTGCACTTGGGCTGTACTCGTACTTCATAGCAACCCGAGGGGTAGAATACGCACACACAATCGTATTCGTCGCCTTGGTTGCTATTCAATGGGCGAATGCGCTCAACGCACGAAGCACATACCAATCGGCATTTACTCGTATTTTTGTAAAACACCGAATATTCTGGGTTGGCTTAGCAATTTCAATTTCACTCCAATGGTTTGCTCTGTTTGGGCCGCTACAAGGATTATTGAATATCTACCCAATTCCAATCCTAGACATGGTTACAGTGGCATTAGCAGCCTTTATATCAATCATCTTGGTGGTAGAGGTTCACAAGTTTATTGGGCGTCGGTTGGTGCTGAGCAAAAGACTAGCTTCATAACAATCTCTACGTCATTAATCATTTAATGAAATAGGGAGTGTCCCGACCCGCCCAGAGTATGGGCGGGTCGGGAGAGTTCATCCGAGCACGAGGTACTCTCGCACCGCGTTCAGCTGCTCCAGCTTGTAGATCTGTTGGTTCTTCGCCTGCAGGTGGGTCAGGTCCGCGCTGAAGATCTCCGTAGTGAGCTCCAGGTTGAGCCGACGCACCCGTGCGATGTCGCGACTGAGCTTGCGTGTCAGTCGAACGATCTCGAGGTTGACCTTGACGATCTGACGATCGACGTAGTCGAGGAGGTCGCTCAGCACGTCGTACTTGCCACTCAGGAGGCACAGGAGACCCGTGACGCCCATCTGGTGTACAGACTCTCTCGTCGTCTCGTCGGCGTTCGGCATCCACGGGCGGATGCCGGCTCCGTTGAGAACGTAGGTGACGAGACTCGCGATGACATCGGTGAAGCCGGCGAGGTGGAGCTCGTGATCACTACGACGACTCCAGACCTCCCACGCCTCCAGAGAGGCGATCGAAGTCAGGTGGCTCGCGGAGCGCCCTGTGATCCACTCTTCAGGGTCCCAGAGTGCCTTGTCGAGATCGGCCAGCCAGTGGAGGAGGTTGCGAACGTCGCTCGCATCCTCGCTCATGTCGTCGAAGCGGGCTTCGATGGCTCGAAGCTCGGCGATCTCGATGATCTCGTAGTTCTCGGATGAGTTGTTGTGCATGTCGGTCATGATGACTCCTTGAAGCTTGAAGGATGGTGAGCCCGAAGGCTCTAGGAAGGGTGAGGCACTGCCTCATCGCATCCACCGTCCACTTCTTGGAAGGTCGTCAGACCGGTACTTCAGAGATGGTGTAGTAGCGTGAGGCCCTACACTCAGTAGGGCTGTTGCTTATCTCCGGGCTTCCAAATCATAGCCGCTCCTTTCAGGGGTGTAGTGGCGATTTGAATGTATGCATTATATCATTTTTTATCAATTTAGTCAATATGCTTGTGTTTGCTGCAATAAAAAACACCGCAACTGCTTGCGGTGTTTAGTTTTTTCTAGGAATTTTCTTTTGCATTTTTCAATTCCACTTTGCTTCTATCTCGCCTGAATAGTACTTTTATTCTCTCCCTAAAGGTGAGCGTTGGCCAGCCACTTGGCTCATAGAATAGCTCTACGTCATCCATTATGTATTGGCTGCTCATGATACGATACTCAAAAGCATCCAGTTTCCGCCGTGGTTGTCGGTTCGCAAACGAAATTGTGAGTTGCCATCTGTAAGGGTAATGATTTCTGAGATGCGACCGCCAGTTGTTACAAGGCAGCGGAGGCCAGCGTCAAGAAAGTCATACATAGTGCCACGGAATTCCATGCGGCGTGGGTATGCAGCTAAGTTTTTCTTAAAGCCCATTTGTGTGATTGCGACTTGTTCGTTGATGTTGACACGATTCATATTAATTCTCCAAAAGTTATAAGTTTGTTAGTTTCAGTTACATCTCGCATGTGTAACTCAAAAAGGCCGAACAAAAATTTGATCAGCAACGGGTTTTGGAGGAGTGATTTAGAGAGGGTAGTGCGAACCGTCTTACCGCAGGACCTTTTTACTAAATATCACGTTAGAATTGTGTTGGTTACCAGGGGCGCTTTAAGCAAATGACTTAAAGGTGAGCGTAGTACCAATTGGTGGCTTCATATATAAGCCTGTGGGTGAAAATCCGATATATCCTCGTAAGGATGTGGAAGTACTCACATGACTGTACTTAGTATACTCTGCCTATTAGTTAACGCGTCAAGTATAATAGTAAGAATATGAAAAGATTGCCTCAATATTCACAAAATCTCTTGCGAAATCCCCAGCTTATTAAAGAGCTTTACGAACGAACTTCGCTTCGTCATGATGCGACTGTTATCGACATCGGAGCCGGTACTGGTACTATTTCGTCTGTACTCGCCCGATACGTACGAAATGTTATAGCTGTTGAGTTCGAGCCTCGCATGTTCAGTAAACTACGAGAAAATATGGAACGCTACTCAAACGTCACTATCTATGAAGGTGACTTCTTGAAAATGGAGCTTCCTAAAACTCCTTACAGTATTTTTGCAAACATTCCGTTCCACTTAAGCTCGCCGATTATTAATCGCCTTATTGAAACCGACCGACCGCCAGAAAGTGTCTATTTAATTGTGCAGAAGCAATTTGGGCGCAAACTCATTGCAGAATCCGACCCAGAACACTTCACTAGCCAGCTCGGTATGATTGCCGGTGCACGCTATGAAACAAAAATACGCAAGAACCTCGATCGAACAGACTTCTTTCCTCATCCTGCGGTCGACACGGTCTTCTTGCAGATGATCCGTCGTGATACTCCACTTGTAAAAAAAGAACGGTTTGAAGCCTATCGTACGTTCACTATAGAATGTTTTTCAGACCCTAAAAAGCTCGCAAAACTTCCTTTAGAGGCGATTAACGCCGTTCCCGGCATGTCTCCCTCAAGACTCCACCTCGACCAATGGGTGAAGCTTTTTAACGCTCAAAATATCTATTAACGCCACTACTGGTGTAAAGTAGAAGTATGCTCCATCGACCGTCGCACTGGTTTATTCCTACCAAATTAAATAAACATAGCCCGTACGCGTTACGACCAATCGGATTGTTTATCATGGTCGTCGTTCTGGCCTTTATTCCAAGTATTTATAATTTTACAGCCCATGGATCGATGCAGGTACTCGGATACGCAACCTCAATATCTGTTGGCGACCTGAACGCGATCAGTAACACCCAAAGAACAAATAACGGGCTGGCTGCGCTTTCTTTAAACAATCAGTTGAATCAAGCAGCCCAAGCAAAAGCACAGCATATGTTCGCTAATGATTATTGGGCACACAATGCACCCGACGGAACAACACCTTGGTCCTTCATAAATAACGCTGGGTTTGCGTATGTTTCTGCGGGCGAGAACTTAGCTAAAAATTTCAGCACTTCAGCAGGTGTAGTTGATGGATGGATGAACAGTGCAGGGCATCGAGCAAATATCCTTAATGGCTCCTTCGACTCAGTTGGGTACGCTGCGGTTAATGGCACTCTTCAGGGAACAGAACTTACATTAGTCGTCGCTATGTATGGCCAGTCGTATGTAGCACCCGCACCAGCCCCTGCGCCAGCGCCAACACCCGCACCGGCCCCAGCAACTACGCAAAAAACTACCACACCTCAAGCCCAAGCTACTCCAGAAGCTACTGCGGCTCCTGAAGAACAAACAGCTACACAACCTACAGAAGAAACCACACCAGCACCAGAGGCTGTGCCGGAAGCAGTTGTTCGAGAAGAAACAATGACAACCGAGAAACAATCTTCTGACCAAACGAGTGGAGCGGTCTACCCGGCAGATGTCGCAGGCGTATTTATTACAGCGCCAGTCAAAGCATATACAGGCCTGAATTGGGGGCAAAAAGTAACAATTTTCATATTGAGCGTCCTGGCGTTGCTATTTGTCATGAAACATACACTCGTATGGCGTGCGAAAAGGCGAGGTGTTAAAGATATTTGGCTACGATCTCATCCTCTTATTCAAGCGACGTTTATTTTTGTAGCGGTAGTCGTAACCCTTGCAAGTGGGGCAGGTTCGGTATTATGAGAAAGCAGCGTTTAGCGAAAAATGCCCGGCGAGATACAATAATTGAATACTTTATTATTGTGCTAGCTTTGTTGTTCGTGATTTTGAGTGCAGTAATTCAATACTTTTAGCAGAAATTGAGAGTATCGCCCGAATACATTCGTAGCCAATAATCCAAAACGGATAAAAAGGTATGAGGAGAATCAGTGTTAAGCTTTCTTTGAATGTAAGCCCTTTTTGACTTAGTAGCAAAAGGCATGAACTAATTACATATGCTGCAAGTAGTAGAAGTAAGCTAGCTACAAAAATAGTACTTGGTGTAGCGCTATAAGTGAACGATAGTGCTGCAAGTATAGCTGCAGTAATGAGCAAATACGCAATTGAATGAATGAGCGGGAGTTTGGTTGTGCTACGTAATTGCTGAGCAGAAGAAACAATAGCGAACTCTTCATGTAAGATTGCTCGTGCCTGATACTGTTTATCCGCCTCTAGAACACTTCGTTTAACAATAACGCCATCAATAAGCCCTGTAGCTTTAATTGACCGCCGAGTTATGTACTGAATTAAGGCACGCCAAAGTGATAAAAGTGAGATAAAGCCGCTTGTTAAACTTACCTCTGGTTTTACAAGGCTTCGAATACGTAGCGCCTGTACATCGTGAGTAAGAGCATACGATGCGTATTGAAAGAAGCTCTTCGTCAATTGGTCTTTAGGGGTAAGGCGAATGACGTACTCGCCCTTGGCATAACGGCGTAGAATTGCGCGGTCTTGGGTATTTTTCCCACGAACTACAATTCGCATATCTAAAGAACTGTGGGCTTTCTTATACGCTTCAAGGTGTGATTTTGCATTCTTGTAGGCGGTTTGTTCAATGACTACGACCACTTGAAGCTTCTTATAGGCATGAGAATCGAGGTGACTAAGTACTGCATACACTTCGTTAGCCTTTTTAGTTACGGATGTTATTGCGGTGAATGATTGAAGGGATTGAAACTTTGCTTGTTCAAGCAGCGCATCTCGGGTGGCTTTTGTATCTTTTAATGATCGGTTCACCGATAACACATGCATAGTCGCCAAGAATACAGCCGTCAATATGATGATTAATCCAATCGGGGTAACGAGGAATTCAAAATTAAACATCGCTCGCTCCTACTAAGTCAAAGTACATAATTCGCCGAACGTCACTCCAAACACCATCACATGTCAAAAGTACAAGTTGTGGTGTCGGAGACTGTTCGTACAATACATTCACAGATTCAGGCGAGATTGCCTTATCGCTTCTATACACATACGTAAACTGGCGCCCATCGTCAGAAAGTACCTTTGCTTCATCTCCAACTTTAATATTTTCTAAAGGTCCGAATACAGAAGCGCGGTCGTGTCCATAAATAACTGTTGTGCCATTTTCGGTATTCAATTTACGCGATACAGAAGCATAGAACGCGTTCTCGTTATCAAGTGTCCATTCTTGTGTATCATCGTTGTACGTACCCATATTCACGTTTAAAGATAGTTCAAGTGCATCAATAGTAAGGTACTTCGGAATTGCCTCGGCACTATTTTGCTGCTCAGAGTTGGCTGGAGTTTGCTGAATAACTTGTTGGCTAGCTGCTGCAATCAAAGGCACCGCCGCTTGATCAGAGATATAATTCGTGATCAAAACAGCAGTGCCGATTGTGATGGCGTAAAGACTGAAAATTCGTACAGAGAGAGGAAGTTTCATTATCTTTACCTTGTGTTAATTACAAACCGCGGTAAAGCGTTTTGCGAAGGACAGCTCCAGCGAGTCCGATAACTGCAAGAGTTCCAGCTACAGATCCGAAGAGGATAGTTGCTGAACCTGCATTAGTATCAGGAAGCACTGCTGGTGTAGAAGGAGTAGCAGGAGTTACAGGAGTTGTAGGAACGACAGGAGTTTCTTCACCAAGTACACAGTCATCACCAGTAAGTGGGCCTGCGAGTGTGCCGCTGAAAGTAAGTACAGTGTTAGCGTTTGATACGCCTTCAGCATCTTCGAACTCAGCATCATCGTTAGCAATCACTACAACTGAGTAGTCAGTAGGACCGGTAGTGCCGTCAGGAGTTGAAGCTTCGTCGAAGAAAGCGTTGATAGCGTCGCCGTATACTAGTTTTTCACCAGCTTCACAGGTAGCGTCTTCGATGCTAATAGTAGCTGAAGCGACTTTTAGGTCTACATCGGGATTACATTCAGGGCCGGTAAGTGGACCACTAAGTGTGCCGGTGAAAGTACGGGTTGTGTTGTTATTTGTAACATCAGGGCCGGGGTTAAACTGAGCACCTAGGCTAGCATTTGCAACTACCGTGTAAACAAGTGGGCCCTTTGTGCCACTAGCAGTTGAATCTGGGCTAAAGGTAGCATAGGTAATTGATCCGTATACAATACCTTCACCAACTTGGCAGGTTGCAGGCGTAAAGCTAATTCCAGCTGAGGCGGTACGTACCTCGGGGTTTTCACATTGTGCACCAGTAAGCTTGCCAGCAAGTGTGCCAGCAAAGTTGATGCTCTTTTTATCAAAAGATACACCTGGGACATCTGCAAATGCAGAACCTTGGTTAGCAACGGCTACTACATTGTACGGCGCTGGACCGGTTGTGCCATTTGGAGTCGATAGAGCGCTAAATGAAGCGTTTGTTGTTTGTCCGTAGTTAAGAACTTCACCTGACTCACAAGTTGGAGGAGTGAAAGTTATTGTTGCAGTTGCAACGGTTGGAAGGTAGTTACAACCATTGCTATAGATTGCTTGACCAGCTGCTGTCCAGTTAAGGCCATCGTGAGCACCAGCGATTGGTGGAATGATGTCACCCCACTGAATTTTAGCTGTTTTCAATGCTTGAGCCTGTGCTTGTGTTGTTACAAGTGGGCCCTGGTGTTCACCATAGTGATCGTCCGGGTTACCCTTGCTGTTACCTGAAATGCCATCAGCGGCATTTGTATCTACAGTAATAGACACGTATGGGTTCGTTACTGAGTTTGTTCGGTGACAGATAGTCACTTTATGGTCGTCAACGTTTGCTGCGTTACTCGTAGAAGCTACGTTAATAGCAACTGCAGATAGTACTAATAATGCCGCCACCCCTAGCGATATAATGTTCTTGATCATGATAAGTCTCTCTTTGGTATAAAACCGTTATATTAGTGCGCACTTAATATTAGAGTTAAGTTGAATGAACTATACGCCTTATGTTGACAAATGTCAATAATATTACATAGCATAAGCAGTATGTATTTTACTACCAGATTGGAAACTTCATAGCCAAAGTGTTTAATAATTGCTACACTTGTCGCATATGGACTTAAATATGATGAACATCGAGGCACTTGAAGGCACTGTTGTAGGGTATGGAATTATAGGTATTATCCTCTTTATTGACCTGGCAATTCGTATCGCACTACTTATATACATTCCTCGAAACCGCAAACCAACAGCGGCTATGGCTTGGTTACTAGCAATTTACATCATTCCGTTACTAGGAACGATTATCTTCTTTGTATTTGGTGGTACAAAGCTATCAAGGCGGCGTCTTGAGGGCCAGCAACGAATTAATATCATGTTAAAGAGTTATTCTACTCAACTAAGAAAAGCTGGCCTCAAAGCTACTATCGAGGAACCGTACGATATTAGGGCAAAACTAGCTGAATCATTAACAGAACTTATTCCAACAACTGGCAATGATGTCGAAATTCTCCACGGATATGATGGCATTATTCGCAAAATGACTAAGGCTGTTGATACTGCTAAAGAGTACGTGTATGTTGAATTCTTCGCCATGACTCTTGACGACACAACTAAGCCATTCTTTGACGCACTTGAACGCGCTAAGCAAAGAGATGTGAAAGTATATGTACTTTATGATTACTTAGGTTCTAAGAAGTACATGGGCTACAAGCCTATGAAGAAACGCCTTACCGCTATGGGCGTGGAATGGCATTCAATGCTGCCAATTAGCTTGAAGCCTAGCAAATATAACCGTCCTGACCTTCGTAATCACCGTAAAATTTTGGTTATCGACAATCTACATGCCTACATAGGTTCGATGAACATGATCGATAAAACATATCACCGCAAAGATGATATTAGCTACATTGAACTCGTCGCACACTTACAAGGGCCCAGCGTTAATGCGTCGGCTGCAGTATTTGCGAGTGACTGGTACGACGAAACCGGCGTTATTCTAAAAGACTTTATGAACAACTCTGTTGCAACTAAGAAAAGTAACGTTTCTGTACAAATTGTTCCAAGCGGCTCAGGCTATCCATATCAGAATAATTTACGGCTATTTACCTCGTTTATACAATCTGCACGTACTTCAGTTACCATTACTAACCCTTACTTAGTGCCTGATGAGTCACTGCTTGGTGCCTTAATGTCAGCTGCACTACGTGGCGTAAAGGTATCTGTACTTAACTCAGAAGCAATGGACCAATGGATGGTAGGTCACGCACAGCGTTCGTACTATGAAGAGTTTATGAAAGCCGGTGTCGAAATTCACCTCTATAAGAAACCTCAGCTTGTTCATGAGAAGTACATGGTAATCGATGGAAAAGTATCAATTGTTGGTTCAAGCAACTTCGATATCCGATCTTTCGAACTTAACCAAGAATGTGTCATGGTCGCTTACGACGTAAAGACATCGAAAACACTTATTAATCACCACAAAACTTTATTGAAAAATAGCACAAAGGTTTCACTACGCGCCTGGAAGAACCGAAGTATGTGGCAGAACTTCTTAGATAGTATTGCTCGTCTCACATCAGCGTTTCAATAAGCCCTGAAAATCAAACTGCCGCCATCCCGAAGGATGACGGCTGCCTGACACTAGCTAGTCGGTGAATGTCATCAGAGCGAACAACACGCCGTTTCCAGTCATGGAGATACGGTGTGCGATTCGGTCCATGATCTGCTCGATCTCGAGATGAACATCCACATTCATGGATCGGAGCTCATCGGCGTTGATGGCGATGGCCGCAGCAGGCCGAGTAGGCGAGGTACCGAGGTACCAGGCAACCCCGCTGCCGACGACGAGCCTGAGCGCATTCGCGAATTCGGCATCGGTGATTTCGCCGTTCACTTCATAGGCGAAAGCATCGCCGCAGTGGAAACCAGTGTTTCCGGGAGTGAAATTTCCCGTGTTCCCCAGGGAAACAACCTGTACAATGACATGTTCGATCATATGAACGAGTTTACCAATCGTGTAGTGTCAAGCTTCGTTCAGAAGCTCAACAGGGTGAATACATCATTCTGGAGCTCAAGAATAGTTATATTATAGCATAATTGTTATGAAATATCAATCAAGAGAGTCGTTGACTAAGGCCAATTCCACCAAACTCTTGGCAAACATACACTGGTTGAGTTGGCGTGCTTTTCTCAGCATCGTATATATACCCGAGGTCATCAAATTTTTCGAGTCCATCAACAGTAGGCGAGCCTCGCTTAATTAACCAGCGAGCGTATGCACCGCGGGCGATTTTAGCATGTACTACTACGAATACCGGTTCTTTGCCTTCGCCTTTTTGAGTAAGAAATACTGGTGTGATAATTCGAGATGGATTAAGAAAGGGGAGTACTGCCTTAGCATATTCATCCGAAGTAACATTAATGATAGGCCCGTCAGTTGGCAAGCTCTCTGCAATTCGGTCACTCCAATAGTTATATAAGTCTTTATATTTAGGGTCGGGCAACCTGTAGCCCAGTTCAAGCCGATATGATTGAATGCCGTCAAAAGGGCGCAACACTCCGTATAAACCCGACAGGATCTTCAAATGTTTTTGCGCAAAGTCCTTTTCAGTATCATTCCATTCCAATGAACGTAGGCCACTGTAAATATCCCCACGGAACATCTCGGCAGCCGCCGACAAGGGTTGTTCAAGCCGTGTGTAGTACAAATCTTCAACTTCAACCGCTAACTTTGACGAAATATGCATCACTTTTTCAAGCTCGGATGGTGTTAATTCCTGAATGTAATCTGTAAGCTCATTTGCTTGCTCTTCAAAGATGGGCGAAGTAAGCTCACGAGTTGGGTCGGTAGCAACCATGGTTTTTGAGGAATGAAGAAGAATAGTGAGTGGCATCGTTATTAAAGTATACCTTTTTACAAAACATCATAAAATATGTTGACATATATTACTATATGTAGTATAATGGTATTTATCTGACACGGAGTTGAATGATGAGTTTGGCAGTACGCCTCACAATAGTTCTTCAGCATGAAGTGTCCGATAGGTAGTGGTGCTCTGAGATATGCACCGCCTAGCGAGAAAGGTACACGGCCCGCCAACCGTACAACCACTCGCCGGACCAGCCGAACCCTTGGCAAGGGTGTAGCACGTGCATTTACGTGCCTTCTCTCCTGCAGAGAGACTGCCTTTAACCGAGCCCTCCTTAGGGTTCAACATAAGGGATCCGGGCAGAAACCCGGATATACTGGCTTCGGCCATCTAAGTTCTTGGAACTGCAGACCTCCAAGATACTTCCAATGGATGAGAGGGCTCCGCCGAAAGGTGGTCATTGCGATAATCGACTCTGTCGATTGAGCCCTCTCATTCCAATCCACCCTCGTTTCTTAATTGAACGAGGGTTTCTTCTTTCCAAATGAGGTTACATCTGTTATAATGATTCTTAATTACTTATAAACTAATTGGATAATTATGGCTAAACACAAGAACTGGCACGGTGCGGCTCGTAAGCGCTTGCTCAAAAAGAAGTTAAAATCATTGAAGCTCAAAGGCCGACAAGCCTAATTAATAACCCCGAAATCTCGGGGTTATTTTTATCGCTTGACTAATGTAAGCATTACCTCTATTATACCCCTATAACACTTCAAAAAATAAACAGGATTCAACTATGCAAATAACCATCGTAGGTGGAGGCTTCGGCGGCGTTAAAGCTGCGCTGACTTTAGCAAAAAATAAACGGGCTCGAATTACATTAATTACCGATAAACCCGACTTCCAATACTATCCAGCCCTTTACGGAACAGCTACCGGCAAGAGCCACGCACAAGCTTGGATTTCACTTGGTGAGATATTTGCAAACTACGATAACATCAATGTTGTTATCGACTCTGTTACAAAGCTCGACAAAGCCGACCGTAGCATTACTGGTGCATCTGGTGCTGTCTACCATTATAGTAAGCTGATCCTCGCACTTGGTTCAGTTACAACATACTTTGGCATCCCTGGGCTGAACGACTTTGCCTACGGCATTAAGTCTAAAGATGAAATTACTCGCCTTAAACAACACCTTTTTGAAGAATTCTCAAAACCAAATGGTGCTGATAAAGATTTCTTAATTGTTGGTGCTGGTCCTACTGGTGTTGAACTTGCTTCTACGCTTGGAACCTATCTAAAGCATTTAAAGGTAAAATACCAACAACCTGAACCTCGTATCACGATTAGTATTATTGAAGCCGCTCCTCGCGTGCTTCCTCGCATGTCAGAGAAGGCGAGCGCACTTGTTGCCGCACGGCTAAAAGACTTGCACGTACATGTTGAGCTTAACAAAAAGGTTGAGCAAGAAACTGCCGATAGCTTGATTGTGAGCGGCAAGCCAATTAAAAGCCACACTGTCATTTGGACATCTGGTGTTGCTAACAATCCTTTCTTCGCAGCGAATGCTGACCAGTTTGAACTTTCAAAGAACGGTAAAGTAGTGGTAAATGCCAGCCTCCGTTCTGGCAAAGATGTGTATGTTATTGGCGATAATGCCTTTACTCCATGGAGTGGCCTTGCACAAACTGCACTTCACGATGGCGTCTTTGTTGCAAAACACATTCTTGGTGAATCTAAAAAGAAGTATGTTGCTAAACTTCCTCCGGTTGTTGTACCTGTTGGCGAAGGCTGGGCAATCTTTGAATACAAGAAGATCCGCTTTGGTGGCTGGCTTGGTTCAGTTATTCGTAGCGCTGCCGACTTCGTTGGATACAAAGATATCCTTCCACTCGGTCAAGCTATTGCTGCATGGCGAACACAAAAGGTTAAAGAAGAATTTTACGTAACTGCAAAATCAAAAGCTGCATCAATTGTTGAAGCTGACGCGTAAATAGCCAGTCAAATAAAATAAGACCTCGCAATGAGGTCTTATTTTAGATTTCTTGTTCGGCGAGTTTGCGAACACGAACATGTGTTGCGATTGTGATGAGTGTAACAATCGTGAGATAAAACAAACCAGATAAACAAGTATGCAAAAGGTTACTTGGGTTCGCAATAAGCAGTGCAGTACCGCTTGCAACTGTACCAACAATAAATCCATAACTTATGCCAATCTTTTTGATTGATGGCTTAAAGAATACGATGCTCGCAACGACGAGGCTCGAGATGGCAATAATGATGTGGATTAAAAGAATAGTAGTCATAAGCTCATTATACACTAAGGTAAAAAGCCGCCAATAGAAATAAGTAGTAATGTAGAAAGTAGCACTAATAGCGACACTCCAAACATCGTTCGTGCCCATTTCACATCATCAACTTTGTTATACAGCGAAATACCCTTATAAAGCCAGTACCCAGACAAACCGAGCATGCCCACTAAGTACACAATTCCTGTGTAGCCAAAGACGGTAAGTAAGATGGAAACCAAGCCAAACAACACCGTAAACGCAAAAATTTGATGCTTCGTACTCTTCATTCCGTAGCGGACCGACCATATCGGTAACTTAGCCGAGGCATAATCATCACGCCTAAACATAGCGATGGCGTAGAAATGTGGCATCTGCCAGATAAACAAAATGAGAAAGAGGATGATTGCTCCGGCATCAATATCGCCCGTTAAAGCCGTATAACCGGCCACAGGAGGCAATGCGCCTGCAACACCACCAACTAACGTACTATATGCAGTTGTGCGCTTAGCGATGCCATAAATGGCAATATACCAGATGTATGCAAGCACGCCCAGCAAGAAGGTGATCGTGTTTGTCCATATAATTAATAGGCTGAATCCAACCAAGCCAAGAACTGCCCCAAATAACAAAGCTTTCTGAATACTAATAACGCCTGTTGCAACATCGCGTTTGGCAGTACGTTTCATATTCTTGTCGATATCACGGTCAAGTACGTTATTCATCACACAGGCAGAGGCAATAACGAAAGCAATTCCGCCAATAGCACCAATAAAAGCAGTGATACTAAACGCATTAAAACTTGCTGCTAAGAAAAACCCAGCGACGCCACTTAGGGTATTGCTGATAGTGATTCCTGGCTTCATTAGCTGCACATAAGAGCGCGAATGGCGTTCCATTAAATACCCTCGTTCTCAACCATGTATTGATTCATTTCGTCTGGTGACATGTGCATCATATGATAATCGAGGTTATTCATGATCCAAATCGAACCAATAACAACGATGAGCACAATTAACATAGCGGATACAAAGGTTATTATCTTCCAGCGACCGCCATGGCCAAGGTGCAAGAAGAATACGAGTTGCACAACCAGTTGCACAACAGCAATTCCCAAAACGACATAGATGAGTGTTTCTTTAGGAAAGATTTCAAGAACTACAAGAATGTACGCAAGCAGTGTGGTAATAACTGAAAGAATAAACCCAACAACATACGAAACGTATTTAGCGTGTGCTTGTACTTCGGTTAATGTAGGTTTCATGCCATACCTCCAATCAAGTACACAATCGTGAAGACGAAGATCCAAATAATATCAAGGAAGTGCCAGAAAAGGGCGAGTAACGCCAAGCGATTTATGTCTGTCTTCCTGAAGTTGAAGTGAATCAAACGAACAATCACAACAATCATCCATAGCAACCCAATAGCAATGTGCAACCCGTGCGTTGCAACTAATGTAAAGAATGCCGATAAGAAAGCACTTTGTTGTGGGCCATGACCTTCAGATACTAATACCGCAAATTCTGAAATTTCGAGTACCAAGAAGGCAATGCCTAGAACAAAGGTGAACAGGAGCCAAATAATTGCGTGCTTTTTAAAGCCTCGCTGCACATCAATCAGTGCCATGCCGATAGTGAAGCTACTCGCAAGAAGGATGAATGTTTCAACCAATACGTATGGCATGTCGAAAATCTCTGCACCAGACGGGCCACCAGCAGTTGCGTTACGGAGCACAATAAAAGTCGCAAACAGTGTCGCGAACAACACGATGTCTGTCATTAGGTATATCCAAAAACCGAGCATTCTCTTTTCTTGAATTTCTACTTGTTCTTCGGCACGGGTCATACGAGTATCTTCTCCTTGAGGGTCATTTCGTGCTTGGCAACCTTTGCGGCTGAAAGCTTGTAATCTGGTTCGTCGTTAGTTAATCGGATAATCAGCGTAACGATTACACCAATCAAGCCAATAACCATCAACCACCACATGTGCCAGATAATTGCACCACCAAATATAAGGGCAAACAATCCAACAATCACACCCGCGCCGCTATTCTTAGGAAGCCAAATATCTTCATATTCAACTTGTTTTTCAGGCTTTTTACTTTGCTTCATTTCCCAGAAAGCATCGCGGCTTGTGACGGTTGGAATAACCGGGAAGTTGTATTCAGCTGGAGGAGAATGCATTGTCCATTCAAGTGTTCGTGCACCCCATGGGTCGTTACCGACACGGTTTTCTTTGCGCTTCCAGATACTCACAACAAGCATCAATACCTGGAAGAATACACCGACGGCAATAAGCATCACGCCGAAGCCAGCAACAACAAATAATCCTTGCCATCCAAGTGAAGGGTCGTAGTGGTCGAGGCGACGAGTCGCACCCATGAAGCCAAGAATATACAAAGGAATAAAGGCGACCATAAATCCAACAATCCAGAACCAGAACGCGATCTTACCAAGCTTCTCGTTAAGTTTAAAGCCGGCAAATTTAGGGAACCAGTAGGCTACTGCCGCAAAGGTCCCGAACAATACACCACCAACAATCATGGTGTGGAAGTGAGCTACTAAGAATAAACTGTTATGGAATTGGAAGTCGACCGCTGGCACTGACATCATCACACCCGCCAAACCACCCAGGGTGAAGGTAACAATAAAGCCCATAAACCATAGCATTGAAGTCGTGAATTCAACACGCCCTCGGTACATCGTAAATATCCAGTTGAATACCTTTACACCAGTTGGTATGGCAATCACCATCGTCATAATACCAAAGAAGGTATTTACATCTGCTCCTGCCCCCATAGTAAAGAAGTGGTGTAGCCAGACAGTGAATGATAGAACGGCAATTGCAATGAGGGCAATCACCATTGAGGTATAGCCAAATAATCGTTTCCTTGAGAAGGTCGCCACAACCTCCGAGAACACACCAAACGCAGGCAGTACCAAAATATATACTTCTGGGTGGCCCCATGCCCAAATAAGGTTCACGTACATCATTGGATTTCCGCCGGCCATGCTGGTGAAGAAGTGCATACCTAGGGTTCTGTCGAGTGCTAACAATCCCAAGGTGACAGTAAGGATAGGGAAGGCAAACATAATCAACGATACGCTCGTTAGTACGCTCCACGTAAAGATTGGCATCTTCATAAGTGTCATGCCAGGTGCACGCATCTTAATAATAGTCACGAAGAAGTTAATACCCGACAGCATACTACCGATTCCGGCTATCTGCAGTGCCCATATCCAATAATCAACACCGACACCAGGGCTATACTCTAACCCCGAAAGTGGCGGATACGCTAACCAGCCGGCTGTTGAGAACTCACCAACAATCATCGGCATATTAATAAGAATCATTCCAGCTACAAACAACCAGAAGCTTACAGAGTTAAGGAACGGAAAGGCGACATCTCGTGAGCCAATTTGTGATGGAACAATAAGGTTAAATAGCCCGAAGATGAGCCCCATTCCTACGAAGAAAATCATAATCGAACCGTGAGCCGAGAAGATTTGCTGGAAGTGATCTGAGTTGAGTATTTCCGGTGAGTTATTAAGTGCTTGCTGAGCTCGAATCAATAAGGCATCGGCAAAACCACGAAGTAACATAATTACTGCAACGATAATATACATGATACCGATTTTTTTAGGGTCAAGCGCGGTAATCCAATTCTTCCATAGCCATTTCCATTTTTTAAAGACAGTCAGGCCGACAATAACAGCAAATAACGCCAGCATCATACCCACACCAGCACCAGCCATAATTGGCTCATGTATAAAGTCTTGGAGAGTGAGGCGGCCAAAGACGCCTTGTAGGAACTCTTGCATTACATGTCCATCCCATCGTGGTTCATATGCTCATCGTCGTGTGGTTCTTCGGTCTTCTCATCAGAACCCGACCCGTGAGACATATATTTCATTATGATTTCATTATACAATTCTTTATCCATAAGCGCGTAGGTAAGTTCGCCATTATCTTTACTTGGCTTTGCAAGTTCTGCGTAGCTCCCACTTGAAAGTGAGTACGTTGATTCGGCTGACTTAATTAACCAAGCCTGAAAATCGGTTTCTGTGAGCGAGTTTACTTTAAACGTCATATCCGCAAACCCATCACCGCTGATATTTGCTGAAGATCCATTGTAACTACCGACAGCATCAGCCATAAGGTGTAGTTTCGTAGACATACCCGACATCGCGTATACTTGGCCACCAAGCGCAGGTACCCAGAATGAGTTCATAGGAGCATCCGACGTAATAGTGAAGTTAATAGGAGTGTCTTCGGGGATATTCAAGTAATTAAGCGTTGCAATGCCTTTTTCTGGATAGATAAATAGCCAGTTCCACTCAAGGGCAACAACCTGCACTTCAACTGGTTCTACTTTTGAATCAAGCGGCTTATAAGGGTCGAGGGCATGCGTAGAGATAGCGGTAATAATAGCTAGCGCAATGATAATAATGATTGGGATGCCCCACCAAAGTGCTTCAAGTCCTTTATTTCCGTCCATATCTGGTTCATACTTCGCGTTCTTATTACCGGCTCGGTACTTCCAAGCAATCGCAAACAACATTCCTAGTACAGGAACAACCACGAGCAACCCCAGGCCAAATGTAAGTAGAATTAAATCACGTTCTTGGTGAGCAATCGTTCCCTTCGTTTCGAGAAGGGGAATATCACGCCCTTGAGTAACAAAAACAAAGAGGCCAATGAACCCCAAAGCAATGAGGCTTGAGATACCCACTTGAATTACCCGCCGAAGAATACGTTTTTTATCTTTACGCATATGCTTTTAACATAATAACGCGGATTGGTGGTTTTACCAAGTGAATTACCTTTGTAGACTCAACATATAATTGACTATGTAGTATATAAATGATATAATATATCAACACCTGTCCACCGATTACGAAATGGAGCTGGAATGCCCAAACCCCAGAAGGTGAGTACCGCGAAAGAGTTCTTGGAACTCCTTACGCCACGTGATGCGATCTTCGTCGATGCACGGAGCGACACCGACAAGCGCACGATGGGAGATGCTGCCGACTTGACGATCAGCGACCCGCCGAACGTCATCCGTATTAGCGCCTGGCTTCCGCCGAAGCGCTTTCGCATCAGTCATCGGAAGATCTACTGCGACATCATCATCGATATTCAACCCGAAGTCGATGCCGAGCAGCTCAGCAACGAAGAGCATGCCCAACTGGCGTTCAAGCGCGCCATCACAGGCGCGAGAGTCAGGGAGAGCCTTCACACCCACGGCTTCAGTGACGTTTCACTCGTCGCCTACCGTGAACTGCCCCCAAACTGGTCGATCCGGGAATCCATTCTCGACCGAGCAAAGCGATTGGGACTCACGCCATACGAATTCCAGCTCGTCTAGTCCAACACAGGGTCCATCACCCCATACAACGATCAACATGAAACACCATGATGGCCGTTTGTACGGGGTGTTTTCATTTCTAAATTATTTTTCTGAAACTTTTTCGTCTACAGTTGAAGTAACTTTTTTAGATTTCTTTGGTTCCCACTTAACCGTCAGGTACACAATGACAGCGAATAAAAAGAATATAAGAACAGCCGCACCGAGAAGATAAGGACTAAGATCTAATTGAGTAGCCTCGCCTAGAGTTTCTTCAGCGTGAACATGACCGGCGTGTGAAAATAGAATAAACATACCTGAAAGTATACCATACTGGCTATGCTTTTACAGATACGGCTTTGTGTTTTAAATATATTTTCATAATTATAAGATAAAGCCCAAACTGCAAACCAAGTACACCAATAGCCACGCCGACCCATATAACAATATTGCCCATAAGCTTGTCGTATTCAAGCCAACCAAGCTGACCAAGAATGTAATTCCAGTCGTGCTGAACGTTTTCTCCAGGCCCGATTAATGGAATTGCTTGCGCCCGGGCATCTGCAATATATAGGCCAACATTACGCATCGCCAACATTATCCATAAACTCGCAAAAACCGCAGCAAAGTAAGCTTTGGCCTTTATAGTTGCAAACAAAATTAAGAAAGTGAAAGCAATTTCACCAATAGAACCAGCGGCGGCAACAAAAATTGCAGGCAAAAAGAAAACGGCTAAGTGCGATGCCTCATGTACTCCAAATTCTACAAAATACAACCCTGATAAAAGGATATTCCCAGAGTTCGCTGCGGTGAAATTAAGAATTTGAGTAAACAAATAAACAAAAAATATCCAACCTACAATGTAGAGCCGTAGGGGATTGGGCATGAATTTTGTTTTCATGAGGTTAGTATAGCAAAAAGCTTATGAAAGAATTTAATCTAATGAAGTGACTGCTGCTAAACTGATTTTTAACTGCTTACGATTCGCGAACGCATCTTCATCATCGGCATAAACGTATCTATCATATACACCATCGATATAACGGTAAGACCCAAAACTCAGAAGCTCAAGGTCAAACTGTAAATTAGAGAAATTACCGTCAGCCCATTCAACATATACTCGCTCACCACGCATCACACCAGCTTCATGATTCTCATTTTTCTCGCGCAGAACATAAAACTCGAAATGCGATACTTTGATAGTACACCCTCTTGTTTCATCGTAACTTATTTTAAAGCGCTTTTTTGCATCGGTCCATATATCATTATCTGTACCTCGTACCGGCAGCTCGTCAACCGAACATTCCTGAAGCTCTTCATTAATAAAGGCGAATTCAAGGGCATCCAAAACATCAGTATAGGTATCGTATTCTACAGATTCAGGTGGCTCAAACTCGTGCATAGAGTATATATTGACACTATCCGTTGTATAATTCAAACAGATGAAAAGCAATGCTCTCGGCACCAACCTAAAAATACTCATCGTATGTGCGCTCGTAGGAATATTAGTTGCACTCGTGTATTTAGTATTCGAAGCAGCCGTCAGTCATTCTACTGTCTATGTCTGGGATACACTTTTCCACTCAGACACCTACCGGCTAATGGTGTTTCCGTTAGCGATTATCCTTGGCCTCCTTTTCTTTGGCCTTCAACATTGGCTCGCGCCTGGCTCGGATAAAAAAGAGACGCACAGCCTTGGCGGTGAACCAATTAAACCAACCTTAAAAAACCTTGGTATTATTTTAGTACTCGGTTTCTTTTCACTTCTTGCTGGGGCCTCACTTGGTCCGGAAGCGATTTTAGTTCCAGCGAGCGTATTGGTAGGAAGTTTCTTGGGCATTAAATTATTCAAACAGAATAAACAAATTGCCGGTTTAATGGCAGGTGCGGCAATGATGGCATTAATGGCAGCTTTCTTCCATTCATTCTTTGTTGGGTTGTTATCGGTGTTGCTCGTTGCACATCAATTGAAAACACCAATTAACGCAAAGTTAATTGTTGTCGCGATTATTGCTTCGGCTGCTTCATACGCAACACTGCAACTTATCGACCCATCAAACACCTATCTCGTATTGCCACCATTTAGTTGGGAGGCGGCAATTACAGATATTCTTGTTGGCGGTATATTAATTGTCCTTGGATACCTTTCAACATTTGGCGTAAAGTATGCGCACGCAGGAGTAGAAAAAATACGATCATTCATGAACCTAAATAGCTGGTGGAAGTTAGGCTTATTTGCAAGCACTGGTTTGGCGATTATATATTTTATCGGCGGCTCCTTAATTGAATTTACAGGAAACAAATCAATCGCACCGTTGGCAGAACAAGCGACAAGCCTAGGACTATTTGCCTTAATAGTTATTCTAATTATGAAGATCATAGCCATTGCCTGGTCACGCGCAATGGGCTACCGTGGCGGGCTTATCTTCCCAATGATTTTCGTTGCAAGTGCGTTAGTTATTATCCTAATTCATATTTTTCCCTCAGCACATTTCGGCGTCGGATTGATTGCAGCGCTGGTAGGAATCCTAGCTGCTGAGAAAAAAGCAAAAATCCTTTTATAAAACGCAGTAAAGATTCTTTTTTACAGAATCGATCTGCACATCACTACCGGCATCAATCACATGCACTTCACCATCCAGCTGAATAGGAAGTGCCTTAATTGTTCTAAAATCGTAATGCGAAATGGATTGTGAGTGTTTCAATCCTTTTGTTGCGGCCGTAAATAAGTACAGTATCAGACGTAATTTTGAATGGAACCGGATGCTGCTTATTTCAAATTTTCCATCTTTGACAGAATTATTTTCAGAGAGTTTCATAACCTTAGACATTCTATCTATGTTTCCAAACAAGATACTACTATATCGATGAATATTGCCGTCTTCCTTTATCTTTATATATTTAAAAGAGAGAAGTGACTTCAGTACAATCCACTTTTCCGTAAAAACATTTGGGCGATCTTCAGTAAGCCGTTTCGCGGCATTTGCCGTTACGCCAATGCCAACATATGAATGTGCATAGCGAACCCAGTCCTCGCCACCAACTTTCGCTGTAACTTTAATAGTATCTATATGTTCAAAGGCGCGTTTCTTAATTGCTTTAGAAAGCGAATCGCTGCCTAATGCTGAGGAGTGGTCGTTAGCATTACCGGATGCCAACACACCAACAACTAACTTAGATTTTTTAACTGAAAGTACACCATTGACCACTTCGTGATATCCACCGTCACCACTTGATGAGATGAGAACAATGTCTTTATTTTCGTGGGCATATTTAGCAGCAATTTCTTCACCGTGTCCAGCGTGGGTTGTTTTACGAACGGTTACGTCAATCTTTTCTTTCCGTAGTTGTTGAGCGAGCTGCCTAGCGTTTTCTTCGCTTCCACCGGTACTATTTGGGTTGAAAATTATGACGACGTTCATTAGAGTAGCTTCTTTCTTGAGTTACGATGCGTAAAAAGATATATCATCAGCGTTACCGTCATCATCCATGTTGTAGCAAGTAACCACCCGCCAATTACGTCGCTAGGGAAGTGCACGCCAAGATACATTCGTGATAGACCTATAATAAATACATATACCGCACCAGCTATAATTGCCGTACTACGCCATTTCGTATTCCATAAAATAATCACAATACTCATTGCTAAGGCTGCACTTGCTGCCGAGTGTCCACTTGGAAATGAATAATTTGTTTCAGTAATAATCCATGTCCATAAATCAGGCCGAGAGCGTTCAAATACCGACTTTAAAATAAAGTTTAAAAGTGACACACCACCAACACCAGCAGCAATTAGTACTGCTTTTGGATATTGTTTTTTATAGAGTAAATAACCAAAAATAATGAGCGTGACTAAAGTAACCACAATAACACCACCTAATTGCGTAAAGGCAACAAAGAACGTATCAAGGGCTGGGCTTGAAAATTGGTTTATCCACTGCAAGATAGCTTGATCAGCTTGCACGGTAAACCCATTCGCAACGCTTAAAGCCAGTACTGCGAAGGCTAGTAAAGAGCCAACTAAAATAGTTACAATTATAGGTAATAGTGGTTTGTTAGAAACGCTTATTTCAGATGAATGATCCATCCTACTACTGTATCATTTTTTAACAGGACTGATTATAGGCGCTTGCTGGATAAAGCTAGCTTGTTCCAAAACCTCTAACACTGCTAGGGCGACTTCTTCTCGCCCTACAAATGGCTTTGTCGGACCATTCAACTGCAATGAGAATGGTTTAGGCAAAACATTTTGAAGTTTCAGAACCCTAATTACCGTCCAGTCGAGGCCACTCTTTTTTATTGCTTCGACATGCATGCGACCATCACTGACTCGGTTTGGGTCGACAACTGAAACTCCTATATTTAGAAAACGATCGGTAAGTGTTATTTTGTCACCTGGAAAACGTACTCCCGTTCCCGTCAAGCTAACGAGTCGAGATATACCTAGCTTTTGCATGACTTTTACAGTTACTCCTGTTGCGTCCGTTTGAACGGTAGGGGACGACCCTTTTACATGACCGATGAAGCTTGCTACGGCTTCTTGATTGAGTAGTAAGTTTGCTACATCAGCTTCATTGGTCGCATCACATTTTATTTCTATTAAATTTGGGTGAGGCTTCAGTGTTCCTGGAGTAAAACTTCCAGCATGAACAATATGGCCAGCCTCTAATGCCGCTTCAACAAATGCTTTGCCCGAGCGACCATTAGCTGCAATAACTGCAATTCTCATATCAAGCCGTCTTCACTAAATCATTTTCAGAAGGGTATTCAATGACAACTTGTTTATAATCATCTGGGTCTTGATACCCAAACTCGGTAGTTCGGTTAACGATAACTTTTTGTTCAAATGCCTCTTTAATGACACAAGGAAACCAGTCTTTATCGTCTTTATCAAAATATTGCCAAATACCCATTAAATAACTAAGGCCTTTTTCTAATAAAATGTTTTCAGCTTCTTTACGTGTTTCTGTGCGAGAAATTTGGTACCCAAAAAGTGTCAGTGCCTGCCAACTACTACCATCGTCTACGATAAACCCGAGGAGTTCATTGTCATCAATGCGGTAAAAGGGTGTTTTTGTTGATTTATGCATTACCTACTATTGTAGCAAGAAGCCAGCTTGGCGTCAGCGTGGTAAAATATAATTATTATGGAAAAACATCGAATATACACTACAAGTTTTTCAAGCGTCTATCCGCATTATCTTGCAAAGACCGAGCGAAAAGGGCGCACAAAAGCTGAACTTGATGAAATTATTCGTTGGCTTACCGGTTATACAGAAAAAGGCTTCGAAAAAGTATTGAGTGGTCAAACAGATTTCGAAACCTTCTTTGAAAAAGCTCCGAAAATGAACCCATCGCGAAAACAAATCACCGGTGTAATTTGTGGCGTTCGAGTCGAAGAGATAAAAGAGCCTCTAATGCAGGAGATTCGCTACCTAGATAAACTTGTTGATGAACTAGCGAAAGGGAAGGTGATGGAAAAAATTTTACGGAGTTAAAATAAATTCACCTCTATTTATCGTTTTGCTTATCCTTGCATAAACCTTGCAATTGTTGATAATTATGTTTATACGTGGCAATACCAGATTGCTAGATCATTTCAATCGAGAAAAGGTGAAACGCATGAGCGATGCAACGACCAACAGCGAGACCACAGAGCTGAGCGCCGAGCAGGTGTTCGCGCAAAGAGAAGCGGCCGCGTCTGCACTGAGAAGAAGCCAAGATGTAGCCGCCCAGCGAGGCGTCGCAGCTTGGGATGAACAGGCCATGATTGAGCTTCAAGGTTTGTTCGAAGAGCTTGAGAAAGAAGTTCCGGCAGCCATCGAGCGATTGAAGCTGGCCGGCTACCCCGAGAAGAACACGATCAAGCTCGACGTCTTCAAAAGCCTCACGACACACCATCGCTTCATGCGACGGTCATACCAGGAGGTTTCCACACAAGAGTTCATCACTTGGTTCACGGGTGACGTGGACGACAACCACCTTCGACTGTGCCCGAGCCTGAATGGGTTCGTCGCGTTCTTGCCGGTCTATACAGAGGACGGAGAATTAGCGCATAACGAGAACGGCCAACAGATAACGTGCGCCCAGCTCGTGACTCTCCCGAGGATAAAAAGCTGGACTCAGCACACAACTCCCGGCCACCGAACCAAGGCGGCTCGTGATGTACGACGGTTGATCGAAGTACTTCAGGCGCTCGGGACATAAGCGTTCAGCGCAACCCTCATCTCGTCCAAACAAGCCCGCACCTCGCGGAAATGGAGAAGGTCCGATCTTCAAAGATCACGACTATTCAACCGCTAGAGGAGCGGGCTTTTTCCATTTTTAATAAGATCTGGTCGTTCGAGTAGTAGAGCATGAATTTGCTCAAAGTATGGATACACTTCTGGTGAAATCTTTATTTTTTCAATCTTCGTATCGTAAAGCATATCCAATGTTATGCCTTCTTTTTTCCACGTATAGCCATCATTAATATATATCAACATCATTGGCATAACTTTATCGAGTGCATACACAAATCTTGATTCAGCGTCTGTTCGGTTTTCGTATGCATGTATCGCATCGCTCATACTCTGAAAATCTGGCCAATCGGCTGCGAGCTTTTCGAGTGCCTTTGCTTCACGATGCTCTTTTGAGGCAAGCTCTTCATCCGTACCGTATATGTACGTATCGCCTGCATGTACTTCAACAAGGTCGTGAACAAGGGCATATTGAATAACGAGGTTTCTATCAAGTTCCGGAAACCACTGAGATAAATACCAACCTGTCATCGCAAGGTTATAGCTATGCTCGGTATCATTTTCTGCGATGTATTGATTGTCATGTTCGCGATCGACACGGCGATCAACCTGACTAAAGGCAAGTAGTAGTTTCTGAAGCTCTATAAGTCGTTGAAGGCTGGCTTTCATGTAATAACTATAGCAAAGTTACTGGTAAGATGTGTTCTAAAAATAAAAAGGGGTCAGATGGGGGCCGAAGCCCCCATCTGACCGTCAGAACCGCGGGCGGTCGAGAACCGCAGGGCCTGAGCCAGTCGAAACTGGCTTGCTCTCCTCGTCGAAGAACTTCAGGCCGGGCTCGAGCTCGGGATCCTTTTCGACCGCCTCTTTGGCGGTCTTGGCGTCGCCGGATGCGATCATGTTGCTGATCTTGGCGGCCGCTTTTTCGGGTGTCAGATCTTTCTTCGCCATCTCACTCATTCCTTTATCATCGGGATGGTGAGGCGCACCAGTGGATGGAGCTGATCATTCTTCAGGCTTGTGACAAGCTTTCCGACCGACCGAACTCTTTCGTCCTCGTGTGCCTCAGGCTCGCGGGCAACTGCCGCTTGCCAAATAAGTTGACTCGGGGAAATCCTCGCCAACTCCTTAGCAATGTTTATTTTACCATCTTTTCTCCATGTTGCATAGTGATTCATATACATCATTCCGATCGTAAATTCTGGGTCAGAGATCTCCATGGCTTGGTCAGATTCGTACCCAAATTTAGCACTTGCTTGGCGATATAATAACTCGAAGCTCACTTGATATGGCAAGGCTTCAACCAATAGGCGCAATGCATCACGAAGCCGTGCGTGATACTTTAGATCTTCCTTCATAGAATCTTGAAGTAGTTGAATAGATTCTATTACTTCATTACGATTTTCGTCAAAATAATTTAAAAAACCAGATTTATGATGTTTGCCGGTGTTACCTTTAAATAGCTTTGCAGAAACAGAGCTCGCGAGTGTATCGAGGCCTGGATTTCCGTCCTTATCTTTTTGGGTATACATGATCATACGCATTTGGATGAGAATCATAATCCAATACGCATCTGCTTGCTCGCCCATAATCCTGAACCGGTCAGGTTTAGCTGCAAAGCCAAGGAGCTCTGCTGGCGTGTAATCTCGCGACTCATCTGTCGGATCGAAAGATCGAGACATCCAGGCGGCTTCTACAAGCACTGCTATCTCTTCTCGTATATTCTCGAAATAGTGTTCAGATTTATAATTACCATTTAAGGCTTCGAGGAGATGCTCCCCTAATTCACTCGCTTCACGCGCCACCTTCATCGCAGAAGCGAATTTGTAATCTATCATGTCAGAATCATACACAATAACTTCGTTACAAGTGCCGGCATCCATCCCACTTAGAAGATGGTCAGTAGCAGTGGCGGTGCGCATGGGTGATAAGCCATTATAGACAGCGCCATACGGATCTACTTGCGTCCAAGTGCCTCGCCAGCTTGATTCACCACTAGTAAGAATAGAGTGATGGAAATTGCGATCCATTTCGATTGGCCGCTCACCATCTAAAACTTCCTTAAGATCTGTTTGGATATCTACAGCCTCGGCGAGTTTGGCATGCTGGCCAACCAGAAGAGGGGAGGCCACTTGATTAACGATTGATGGATGGACAGAACGTAAATATCTAAACACGTTAAGAAACTGCAGACGACCTTCATACGCCGAATTACGAAGCCTGTTAACGTAGAAGTAAGGATTCTCAGCCTCACGTGCCTCTTGCCCAGATAACGCAATGGATACACCTAGACAGTTTAAATATTCACCCTTTGGCCATTGCTCAAGCCTTAATGGTGATGCGCAATCAGGATCGGCGCTAAAATCCTGATCTCTATCTAGTTCTGGGTGGGCATTATACCAGTAGCGATATGATAAGTTCCGGCTATAAATATCTCGTTCATTTTCTGGTGAAGGTGCATATTTTTGAGCAACCTCAATAATTGCATGACCTAAGTAACGGATATGGGCAATATCTCTTGCATCTTCTTCTGTAAATTCTGCGGTGTTAGGATGACGAAGTCGAAAAACTGAAGCGCCTCTGCTGGTATATACGTCTGAAATTGGCTGGCTAATATCAACAGAGCCATCTGTCCAATGATCGATAAGTGCTTCTTCAACAGGTGCTACATAGGCATCGTGCCTTGCTCGTACTTCAGGCGAGTCAAAATCTTCCCCAGTAGCCGAATGGAATGCCTCACCATATACTTGGTCGAACTGCGAAGAGAACATTAGTAGCCTCTTGCAACGCTTCGTTTAGCAAAAGCAGGGTAGGTTGTTGGTAATAAATCTAGATGGAATGTTTTATCATCCAAAGAACCACTCGCGCTCACCATGAGTGAGGTCCCATTGGACTCTAGAGTATTAGGCGGTAGCGCAAGTATCCTGTCCGATAACATCCATTCAGGCTCCTGAATAGTAGCTGCAATCCATTCGATAATTCCCATATCATCATTCTTAACGTTGTTATTCCACTTACCGAGCGTAGTCTCTTTAGACATAATAAACATATCCCAATTTTTATTCTTAGCAGTTGAAGAGTCTAACCTGCCAAAAATATTCATAAAATACTCGCTCAATGGAAACCAACCAAAGTTTTCATCATTATCGACAGCTTTCATGATCGCTGAAGCTATTTCGTCGGGTTGATAGCCAATTGACAAGCGGTATTCATCAAGTGTCTCTTTAAGCCAAGACTCGCCATCTGCAACATGGGGTACTTGATCACTAAAATCTCTAATAGGGAACACTATCAACTTCGCACTATTTAAATCAATATTGTGCTGCTCGGCCTTGGCGTACGCAGCCTTTAAAACTATTTCATTATCAAGAATGAATTTTTCAATTTGCTCTGCTGATCGAGAGTTAATGAATGGATCTGGCGATTCAGGGTAATACGGGAAAAAAGCCTCAGAAACATCGGTATTATTATAACGAGCCCATGATTGACTTGCCTTAGCAACATTTGCTGATGCCCAGCGAGCGAACTCTGGATTTGATTGCTCTAGCTCATAATAAGGACGTTCACGCAAAAGCTCATCAGCCATCGACACACCGACCGCATGGCGAACAAGTTCAGACTTTGCTTCATCGCTCAGCCTATCGTAGACGTGCCGTACGTTACGCTCAGGAGATGAATTAAGCATGATCTCTGGCATGACTAAACCATTTTACTTTCGTAAAATTCGAGTATCTTATGAGCATACATACTGTTATTCGTAGAACCGCCTTGATCCAAGGCTTTTATGGCTTTAGTAATTTCACCGCGAAGTGTGACGCCAATTTTATTACCAGGTGCACAACGCTGCAGAATACTCACCATTGATCGTGGCGTGATGCAGTCGGTCATGACAGGCTTATCAGCGGATAAGTACTGGCTTGTAGACGTATCAAGGCCAAGGCTACTTACCTGGGCATCCATTAAAGGTTGGCTGTAAAGACGTTGCGTTACGTGGGCAAGCCGCACAATCATTTCAAGTTCGTTTGGATCAATATATTCACTAATAGAACCGTCTTCGCTTGAAGCGGCTGCGAAAGCGAGTCGATAAGTTGTAGTTGGCGTTCCAAGCATAGGGTTATCGTTATCTGAGTCGGGGTATACAACGTTCAAAACATCGAAACGATCCCTGAAAGCAGGGTCGAGGGTTACACGGTGCCGGTATCGTTCAGATGCCTCATTGGCAGTAGCAAATACTACGAAGCCTGGTGCAATCGTTATTACTTCATCGCCATTCTCCTGAAGAACAAATGTATCTCCAGGTTTTCGAAGCAAGATATCTTGAAGACGCATTGTAATTGCTTGATCGGCAAGGTTAATTTCGTCAATAACAACCGGTAGGCCAAGACGCATTGCATTCACTAACTTTCCAGGCTTAAACACAAATTGGCCCGTTTTAGGGTCTTGGCGGTCACGCCCAATAAATTCATCTGCAGTTTGATCTCCGTGACCAGATAAAAACACAGGCTCTGATCCACCTGCAATGAAACGCGCCATAAACAATGCCAACTGGGTTTTTGCGATACCTTTATCGCCAACAAGAAGTGTCGACTTTCCATCCATTGCATTTACAGCGAGTCTGTCGAGAACATCTATAGCTTGTTCATCGAATACGACGCGGTGTTCTTTTAGCGTTCTGTGATCGAATGAAGCTTGTGCGCGTAAAAAATCTTCACTTGAGAATTCACCCGAGGCGTTCGCGCCAAGCCTTTGCGCACCTTCAATATCTGAGCGGTAATAGTCAAGCTCAACATCCGTGAACTGACGTCCAGCTTTAGTTGCAGCGCCCATAGCCGTCCAAAGATTTGTACGGCTATCTAAAATAGACTGGTAGCTATCGACGATAGGTGCGATATCAGCAGAATGAGATTCCTTTTCTTGAACAAGAGGACTTAGCGCCTCGAATAATGCAGTAGTTAATTTTAAGTTTTGAGAAGGCAGGTCATCGGGTATTTCAACGCCTACAATTCCGTCTCTTTCAAAGAAATGTTGAGGGGCTTTACAGCCATCTGTTTCGCTAAATCCAGCCTCAATACCCTGAGTATTTAACGCATCGCAGATGCGCCGACACTCAAAAGTTGCTGGGCAGGAAAACTCACTCATAGTTAATTGATATTTATACCATGCTGTGCTATAAATATCAATACTTATCACCATGAATACCAGAGAAAATCAAGAGCTAAGCACGACCGAAATCGAAATCTATAAAGGTGTCGAGTCTGTTGGTGCGCTATTTGGATTACAGGGCATCAAAATTGATATCAGTCCAGGCAATAAATGGATGACTGCTCGTACAGATAAAGGTATTACAGTATTCACGAATCCGAACGGATTAGCCCGAAGCTCCAAAGAGCCTATTACCCCGGAAGAAGTATTGTATGGAACCGCACACGAAGTTGGGCACGCTGTCGATATGCTCGACCCAGCGTACGACATACTTGGAGACAATCTTAAGCAGAGTGATAATTTTTTTTGGAATATTATCGACGACACGGTCATTAATACGCGACTTAACGCAGCGCCACTCCTGAACCGAATACGAGTTCCTATTTATAAAAAATTATTTCCAAAATTAGACATCACAGATACACCACAACACATACAGCTTATGTATGGTATTCTTCTCGGAAAGATGGCGCCTGAAGTTCCATATGTTTTCGACCCAGAAATTAATACTTTGGTATATTCGCTACGGAACTATGAATTAAAATCTGGATCAAGCGTGGACATTATTGATAGCCTTACAAGCATGCGTACCGACCTACAACAGCGTATTAGGTTAAGTGAGCTGTATATCAAACCTTTGTATGATCAACTCCTTAAAGAGGATAAGGAATCGAAAAAAGAAAAACATGAAAAAGGTGAGCCAACTGACGGAAGTGAAAATGAGGACGAAAAAGGATCAGAACCCTCACAGGATGACAGCTTCAAAGAAGAGTACGATAAATACGAAGAAGCGAATCACGTGTCTACCCGCCCAGCTAAAAGCGATGAGGAAAAAACCGATACCGAAGAGGCCGCCAAGAGCGAGCCAAGTGACGATAAGGGTGATGACGAGGGTAAGGGTAAGGGTGATGACAATGACGAGGGTGACGATGGTGGTAATGGCGATGATGAGAGTAGTAGCGGTGGAGACGATGAAGCCGGAGAGGGCGAAAGTATTGCTAAGGCAGTAAAAACATCAATCGAAGAATACCAAGAGGCAGCAAAAGCTTCCGAAGAAAAGTCCGAGACGAGCGGCGACAAACCAGAGGTTGATGAGGAAGGCGAACCTATCGACCAAAAAGTAGCCGGGTATATTCGTGAAGAAATGGGGTTGACCGAATGGGAGGCGAACGACTATTTTGAATCGCTTAATAAATATAGGCGTGAAATCAATGCTATAGCGGACTTATTCTTGCTCTTAGCCGCAAAATCAGATGTTATGAATTCTCCTCGGTTTGACCATCGAGCAGATACAGAAGGGAAGCGACTTCACCCACTAAAATTAAGCCGTGCAGCCCTGCAAATCATTACTCGAAAGCAGGATGCGATTTGGCAGCCAATCTCACAAAGAGGTAAAAGACAAGAAATTGACTTCAGTGGATTAGATATACACTTTCTTGTTGACGGAAGCCAATCCATGCAAGGCAACAATGCAATTGCGGCTGCATCAAGTTCACTTATTCTGCTTGAAGGATTGGAGCTAGCCAAGCAACGTGCCAAAGTTGATAGCGGAAACTTCCGAGAACCTGACGTACGAGCGCAAATTGTAGCCTTTGGATCTTCGCACACCATACTCTCGCCGCTTAGTACGACGATTGGTCCTAAAGTTAAGGGCAATACTTACTCTCAACTCCTACGGCCTCATTCACGGGCAACCTACGTCACACAAGCGCTCGAAGAAGTTCCTAAAGCTGCAGAGCAAAGCCCTAGCAGGGATCACCTCGTACTTATCGTGACCGATGGAGAATTTCACGACCATGAAGACGCAATTGATACCGTTAATAACCTACCGGAATCATGTTACGTCATTCAAATCAATATGGGTTACAACAGTGAGGGTATCGGTCATGCCATGATTGAAATTAACAGCCCCGATGAACTACCCGCCCAACTTTACCCGATTTTGCGCCGTTACGTTGAAGAACGACTTATTTAAACACTGCCTGAAATTTATTGCTATAATAAAAGTGTAACGAAAGGACTTATTATGTCTAAGGGAACTGACCAGAAAAAAGCTAAAAAGAAGCCGAAACAAGAACGAGTAGTTTAGTAAAATTTCAAATATTTAGAGCCTCCATTCCGGAGGCTCTAAGTTTAAGTAAGCTTATCTTTACTATTATTTACTACTGAACGTTCGTGTAGCTTGAGAAACATTTCCAGCGTTATCTTTTGCCGTGATAACAACCGTGTGGTTGCCCTTAATGATAGATACTGTAGGCGAGGTAATAGTTCCGCTAGTTGAGTACTGTGCTGCAACAATCTTACCGTCCAACATAATCTCTGTATAAGCGAGTGTTGAGTTGTCTGTAGCTGTTCCTCGAATCGTTACTGATTTTCGGATATTTCGCGTTTCTGTTGTTGGTGAAGTAATTGTCACAGTTGGGGCAGTATTGTCCGGAGGTGTTAACCCAGCTGGCACATTCACTGTAACTGATGAACTTGATCGGGTATTACCGTAAGTATCATAGGCAATTGCCTTAAGCTGGTGAGCTCCAGCAGGTACACCAAGTCCGTTCCATCGAACACCGTAGCTTCCAGTGTAAGGATTCGTTACACCGTCTGAGTGCATGATCCATTCGTCAGAACTGGTCTGGCCTACGAGGTACGAATCTACGTAGAATTCAACTTTAGTAATTCCTGAACTATCAGATGCATTTGCAGCAAGGAGTGAATAGTTTGGTCCAACAGTCGTACCATTAGCTGGTGAAAGCAATGAAACAGTTGGTGGTGTAGAGTCAATCACATTCGGATCAATTACAGCTTTGTATAATTCACTCTCGAATGTTCCAACATATAATGAATTGTTTAAGTAGGTAATAGTGCTAGCGTCTTGTGGAGCGTATGTTACATTCTCCCATGTTGTCATATCCTTTGATCGAACAACGAGTTTTTTAGAGCTGTTAAAGCCTTCCCATGAGAGAGAGTAGATGTAGCCGTCAGCACCGATAGTGTAATCGATAATACTTGAACGGATCGTCGTCGTGTTGCGTCCATCAAAGCTTAGCAGGCTTCCCCCGCTAGGGTTTGAACGGAGTACTAATTTGCCGCCGAATTCATTTCCGTCGTATGCCATCAACGCTTGAATTGGTGTTGTAGATGACCAGCTTGAGCCATTAAATACCCATGCCTTGCTTTGTGGGTCAGCACCGTTAAAGTCTGCCATGCTCATATTCTGTGCATAGATTTTACCGTTCACCTTACCAATAAACATCATACGGTTAAATCCGCCACGAGAAGGAATACTTAACGATTGTGACCATGTTTCACCGTTATCGGTAGAGCGGTACACTTTAGCTACTTCATTAGAGCCGCTTCCTTCATCACTTTGCCCAGAAATGAAAATCTCATTTGCTGTTAGTCCTTGGGTGATACCAAATGTGTGAGTGTAAGGGATCTTTCCTGTAACATTTTTCCAAACTGTTGTTCCGGTTGAAGCATCCGCAACACTATAAGTAGCGCCCCAGCCACCTCGTGGGTCAACGTGAAGAGCGTAAAGCTTGTTGTTAATTACTTTGAAGATTTCAACAGCTTCGGTTTCCGCCGTGAACTCTGGTGTCGCAGCAATCTTACCTGTAGCAGGGTCGAAGGGACTTACGGCCATAGGGCCAGTATTACGCTCCCAGTCTCCGTAGCCGCTATAAATTTTGCCGTTCCAAGAAGTGAGTGCAGTGATTTGCTGAGCCTTATCAGTTGTTTCTACGTCAGCCTGAGGGTGAGTTCCAACATACTGGAATGCTGTTGCTTGTGCTCGATAGCTGCGGTACCCGTTGTAGCCGTACGCACCAATGCCAATAACGGCAATTAAAGCAACGCTAAACAAGAGTGCTTTATGTCCTCGCGATAGTGAAAACTTTTTACTGCTGCTTATTACGCCGTATTTTTTTGATTTAGATGTAGATTTTGATTTTGTCGTTTTTTTTCGATTTGTAGCCACACGAACCCCTTTCTGAGGTCTTGACTTAGTTATATGTCCGGATTGTACAATGTTGTATATAAAAACACAAGCTTCATGTGTTTGAGGTGCGCATGATATTATGAGCATATCGTGACGCATATACAAAAAATTATAAAAACATGGCCTTTGGCGCTACTCTTACTATCACTTGTTATTATCTCGAGCCTATCTTCGAGCTCGCAGGCTAAAGCTATTGAGCCTGGATGTTTGTATGACCCAAATGCTTATAGCGCAACAATTACTGCACCGTCCGACAACTACGACGTTTATGTAAAACTTGCACAACTTGGGCAATCCGCAGATGTCGAAATTTCATCTTCGAATGCAGGTTGTAGAACAGTAGGGAAGATTACCGCTTCTGGCAATGAGTGGCGCAAGGTTGGCACTGTTACAAGTAATGGCGGCGAATCTCAGTTTAATCTTATGACGACCGAGCTTGATGGAAGCTACGAATACGACAGGGCTACTATTCTATTGGTATCCCAAACAACACCCGCATGTACTCCAACTACCGAATGCTTCGTTGACTTGAATGGGATGCAAGCAGCATTACAACCTGCAACAAGTGAAGCAGACTCTGGAACAATCAAGATTTTTTATGCTCAGAAGCCTAATGTTGAGGATATCAAAGAAGTCCGCTACTACGTTGACGGTGTGTATATGTATCGCACATCCACATTGGAAGAATTTAACGGAGAGTTCATTCCATACTACGGGAAAACGACATCCCGACTAATTGAATTTAATAATGGTCAAACTGCCGTTATTGATGAAGCAGTTCCAATAACTAACTCCGATAGCTTAGGGGCCATGCTTAACCGGTCTGCTGTGAAGTATCAGTCATTACTTATTTGGATAGGTATCATTGCGTTGATCGTAATCGTTTACCATATTACACGACATATCGTTCGAGCAATTGAAGAGCGCCATAGTTGGCTACATGCCCATGGATTTATAAAAGACCCGCCAGCAAAGCCGCTTACTCCGAGTAGATTGTCGTACATATATAGAGTTGACCGAATCAAAAAGGTATTAAGCGGCTTATGGACAGTTGTGGTTATTGGCGCGATCGGCATTGCTATCGTATTGCTACTTGATAGTTTCATCGTTCGTCTAGTAACCGTGAGTGGAAGTAGCATGGAGCGCACTTTTCACGACGGACAAAAAATATTGATCGACAAGACTGGCGTAACAGTATCAAAAATCAGCCAACTAGATTTTACACCAAGCCGTGGTCAAATTGTTGCCGCTTACTCATTGTCACGATTCGATACTCAACAAGAGGTGAGTGATGAAGATATAATTATTAAGCGTGTTATTGGCTTACCCGGCGAACGCATCGTAATTAACGGAAATAACATACTTATTTATAATTCAACATCGCCAGAAGGATTCGATCCTTTAGATGGAGTTAGCTGGAAGGCAAATATCATTGAAGATATCGGTAATAAACGCCTCGACTTAAAACTTGGAAATGATGAGGTATTCGTGATTGGAGACAACCGTCCGGGATCTATAGACTCACGAGCAAATGGACCTGTTGCTTTACGAAATATTATTGGGGTTGTACATAACTAGAAATACACAACTAGCAAAATACTAGCAAAAAATGCTACAAAATAACCTATTTGAATATAGAGAATTTTTGGATGGTTAGCGCGAGCAGCTATCAACACAGAAAGTAAAATCGTCATTGCTAAGAATCCGACAGCAAGACACACTTTATCTGTAATTGAGAATGAATTACTTAGTAACGCCGCACCGATTGCGAATAGTAATCCCAATGCAGAAATAAATGCCAAGCCTTGATGAACAGCTTTTCGTTTTGTTCCAACCTCAGGGACGAAGGTACATAAGTATTGAGCTAAAAGACCGATGAAAATAAGAGTACTGAATATCGCTATCGGATTATACGTGGGTATAAACCAGTAATAGAAAAACGTAGCGAATATCGGCAATACAATAGTAAACAAAAGAATGTAATAAAGAACGCCGGCTTTGTGGTGAGCTATGTGTTGGCTAAAGGTTTTTGCAGAGCCGCCTTCGGGCCAAAACCTAACAACACCATAGAGACCTATTACGAGTAGGACTAGGCCGAGCCATATGATATGCGGAAAAATCATACGCTCATCATACCAAACAAAAGAACTTCTTAAGAGGCTTGGCTATTTAGCCAATTCAGCGTCAACACGAACTTCAAGTTCATCCATCGATTTAACGAATTGGCTCTCTAGATCAATATCATAATAGTTTGCAAGAACCAGAACAGACCAAAGGCAGTCAGAAAGTTCATGCCTTAATTTTTCATCAATGTCATCCATTGCACGATAACCACTTTTGGCCATAACGATTTTACTTAAATCACCAACGTCACCTACAAATCCGGCCATTAATTTATCGCCATTCCATGATCCGCCATGATTACGCTCGTTAAGTTGGTTATATTTTTCTCGCACTCTTACTGCTGCATCTAGTAATTCTTGATATGTCATGAGGTCAGTATATCAAACAAAAAACTACAGCACGGCATTAGCAAAATCTTAATCTCTTACCGGAATCATTATGCTTATGATTGTAAATTAGGTCTTATTCCGTCATAACTATTACTAGTCACCGCATCTCGCGGTACCTCAAGAAATTGAGCTTACCCGAGAGAGGGTGAAGTCATGCCGTTTGTTCTCAAACCAATCTTTGCGACGTACATCGACTGGTCGACGGTCAAGATGAAGAGTCGCGAGCGGCTCAAGATCACAACCGAGGAGGGGCGCATCTTCTATTTCAAGCTTGAAAACGAGGTTTTCCCCTCACTCAAAGTGAAGCGTCTGGTGCTCGACTGGAGCGTCGTAACTCCCACTCGACTCGAAGAGCTCCTCGAGCTCTGTCGAGTGCAAGTGGATGGCGACCGAAAGTCTTCCAAGCACACAGACACGGAAATCATGGAGATATACCGCTTCCAGATCTCCGCTGGTTCGCGCAACGCCTGGAACAGCTCTGCTCCCGAGCTAGGTCGCCATCTCTGGACTACGCTGTGGCGCCGTGGCGGCGGCAGCGGAACACAGCTTCCCGGCGGCCTCGTCACCGGCATCGAATCTGTGGTGCTGCCACGGAACTACAAGCCCTGAACACAAGCCCGCATTCGTGCGACGACAAGAGCCTCCAACGATTCATCGTTGTAGAGAAGCCAGTCGTCATTCGGATGGCGGGCTCTTTCGTTTTTGAAGTGCAGGCGTACCTTACTAATCTTTGACATTGATATTAAAATAGTGTATAATAATACTATTATGTTCAAGGAAATCGTAGCCGATCATCGACCGTGGGTCGGTTCTACAGCCAGCGAGATTGGCTATGCAGGATTAGAAAGCCAAACGGCACTCCACACCTACGCCCATACTGATGGCTCTACTTATGACGTCCTCGTAATTGACGGACGACAAAATGGAGAAGGGCGTACTATTTTAAAAAGTACATCTTTAGACTATCGCATTAACCCTTTCTTAATTCGGCAAGAAACAATTAACGCAACAAAACTTGGGGCCCGCATGGCGATCGCCGAGATCCCCGGCATGTCAGGAATACCGCTTGATTCACATGGCAACTTAGATCTTTCGATCGATATCGATGAAAAAATGAGTACAGTTCGTCAAACTAAACAAGAATTTTTACAAGTTCGTCGTGGTGCATTTGATTTACTTGCACAAAAACAGCTCACTGCATTTATAGACATCCTGAACCTTTCAGAATATGATCCCGTTGAAATTGGTGGACATTCGCTTGGGGCAACGATGGCCGCCACAATGGGGAGGGTCGCTGCTAAAGAGCAACTTTCAATACCACTCACGATAGATCGGATTCACCTTGATGATCCAAGCAACTTTTTTGGGCTTTCGGCAATCGACATTGCACAGAACATAAATGACGGTCGCAAAGAAACAAAACGTCGAAATGAGGTTTATTTTAAAGAAAATGAACAAATTGGTCATGGCGACATCACTGCATTTGAACGACTGTCAGCTGAAACGGCACGTATTAGTAAATATATTAAAGGCCAACAAAAGAGTGTCGTGCTTAATTGTTTACAGGCAACAAGGTGGGGCATTCAGCCAATACTTTCAGAATTCATTGAAGAAGGGATGAAAAACGGCACGGTCACACCCGAAACAGTCGTAAGTATCGCACACTATAAAGACAGTCTTGCCTCTAAAATAAGCGCTGCACGTGCACTGCACGACATCATCCTATCGAGTGGAATACGATCACAGATTTTTGAGTACATATCAGCTAGCGATGACCCAACCGAACTTGGACACCAAACTTTGGCGTCGCTTGGACGAGCTGCATCGATCGCAATTGATACACCCCAAAGCTGATGCGTAGTTATGGATGAGGGATTCGAGTCTGGTGGTTAGGTTTCTTGACGCTTATGCTAGATTAACGCATAATACCCCACAACGATGACAAATCAAGGAACACAAAGCTGGCGTCGAACAGGGTTCACTGTTGTGGAGCTTTTAATTGTCATCTTAGTAATCGCGATCATCACGTCAATTGCTATTATTAGCTACCGAGGTATTCAGAACCGTGCACACGACGTCGCCGTAATAAATGACCTTGAGAACTTTTCAGCTACCATGGCAGGCAATACTTACCGAGACGGAGTTCCTTTAATCTGGGATGCCACCCCAGGAGTGCCGTCGTATCTGCCACTAGAAACACTTGATTGGTCGGTATCGAAAAAATCCTACAACACCTCTGTCGAGCGAAATCTCGTCTTCTGCTACAACTACCCGTTAATTGCAGAAATTCATGCCGATTGGGGTACACCTATAAATGGACGTAACGACTGGGCAATGGTTAGCAAGAGTATGTCAGGCGCAGTGTTCTATGTCACCAATAAGCAGTTAGCGCCGCAAAAATACACCGGTAGCACCCCTATGGTCTTTGACTCCACAGAGCTCATCTGCGGAGTCGTAATTAGCCAACTTGGTGCCGCAGGATTCACGAGTGTTTATCATGGCTACTTCCGGGACGACTTAACTACCGGCCCTTGGAGAACTTGGGTCGACTAAACCTGGCCAAAGAAAAGAGAGTCGCGTTTGACTCTCTTATTCGTTGGGGTTAGTGGTCGTTAATCATGAAGGGGTAAGTTGCGACAAGATATTGTTTTTTGAAAGTTCTGTTTTTAAGATACCGATAGCTTTTTGACCGATGCCATGCATATCTTGCAGTTCAGATTCTTTAACATTCGCTAAATCCTCTAGATACTTATAACCTTGTGCTTCAAGTGCATTTTTTGCTGGGCGACCAATAGTTTTTGGTATTTCTGTTTTACTCATAAATATATTGTAGCAACAAAAACACTATGATAATTCAGGGTGTTTTTGTTTGTCTGGGGATAGTGGATGTGTTCCAGGAAGAACACTCAGTTATTTAACTACCGTTTCATTACTTCTACACTTAAATCACTTCGAAGTATGTCTTTTGAGCGGATACACGCCCGATTAAACGCATGTGCTCAACATGACGGGAAGAGATGCCCTCGAAATCGATGTCGACCATATGAGCGTCATGATACCATTTTGCTAAGTCCGGAATACCTATAGCCGTAGCACCCGCCATAGATGCAATATGTTGAGCACGAGTAATAGTATCACGACCGCTAATATATTGATCGATTATTGCGACATTCCTGCCCTCAATAATTGGACCCAACCGCTTAAGTTCACGGTCTCTTACGTCATGTGGCGTAGCACGACCAGACGTATAGTCCTCGTCTTCGATATCTTTCGTATTAATCACATCCAAATCTGGAACAAGCACTCCAAGCTCTTCGTAATATCCTCTCACGCTGTCTGCGACAGGAATGGCGGACTTGTGCGTGAAGAGAAAAAGGTCAGGATTTACAGACGAAAGTATCTGCCTCATATTCCCTGCAAATGATCTTTCAGTTGGTCGGACATACCAACCTTCCATAGCCTCCCGGTTAACCATCAGATCAAAGACAGCATCATATGTTGCCTCTTCAAGATAGAAAGGAATGGAATTACTGTCGTAAAACTCGGTCATACAATATATTATAACATTTTATGTAAAATAAGCAATTATAGAAGGTTGGCTTTAACTTACCCGTCGGAATTACCAGGGATGAGGGATTCGAACAAAAAACCCAAGGTGAGGTTTTGCTATGCAAAACCGGGGGTTCAAACACAAATTGCGGACAAGAAAAAAGACGAACAGGAAGTTCGTCTTTTTTCTTGGCTGGGCTTAGTGGTCGCGTTTCAGGAAAGCTTTAACTTCTCCTTCAAAGCTTGAAGTAATTCTGGAAGCTCTGCAGTATCTTTGTCATAACCAAAATGTCCTCTATCTTCAAATTCATAATACTCAGCGCTTAGCTTATCTCGCACTAGTCTTGGTTCATCAATCGAGATATAAGGATCATCCGTCGAAGCGAATATCAAAGTCCATGGAACGTTCTTTTTTACAGCTTCCCAGTCCCAGGGTTCAACAAAGTAGCCGCTTGCTTTTTCATCATCATATCCAAGATCTGTATAGTAAGTTCCTACAAGTACTAATCCCTCAACCCTATGATTTTCTGCGTATCTCATTGCGGCTACAGCACCCGACGAATGACCTACAAGAATCGTATCTTTATCAGCCTTAATTACGTCCGTTATATAAGGAAGCCACACGCTAGCTTTTGCCTCGATGGAATCTGGAAAGTTAGGTGCTTCGCAAGTAACTCCAAGTTTCTCAAGCTTGTACTTCAGCCAAGGGAACCAATTGTCTTCGCCTGAACCGCCTCCATTGCCATGAAGTAATACTATTCTTGTCATAGTTTTATTGTAGCAAAGATTGGGGTTAGTGGTCGTGCTCCAGGAAGAATTAGACTATAAGTCTTTTTCTAATTTAGTAGAATATGGCCGAAATCCAGTATTCTCATAAAATTTAATTGCATCTAAATTGTGATGATAGGCTTCTACTAAAATACTTTTTGCGCCATTTTTCTTGCACCACTTAATTAATTCCTCTGTAAGAAGTTTACCAGCACCTTTACTTCTTGAGTCCTCTTCAACGTATATATTTTCTAACTCACTACGTAAAATTGTATCTGGTTTATCAATTTCTTTTTTAACACTACCAGCTACATAACCAATGATACGACCGTTCCGTTCGGCAACAAAACAGACTCCGTGTTCACCAGTTATTCTTCTTCTAAAATAGTTTTCTCCAGCTTCTTGATAAGGCCATTCAATATTAAGGTTCGTATCACGCTCAAAGTCCCACAGAAAAAGTTTATAATTCAAATCCTGAATAGTTTTTAGTTCATTGATAGTAGCTTTACGAATAGTGATTTCCATGTTGTCATTATACCAAATAAAAAATGACGATTTCTCGTCATTTTAAGCATAATCGTCTTGGCTGGGGATAGTGGTCGTGTTTCAGGAAGAAGAATTGCCTTCATCGTCATCTTCGTAGGATACTCCTAAAAGCTGAGAGAACGCACCATCTAAAGCCGCTTCAGTCAGCCCGTCAATAAAGTCGTCTATAGTAGTGTAACTTTGGAAGAATAGCACCTTCCGTTCATTCGGTATATCGGGTGATGCGGCGATCAGCTCTTTTAAAAGCTCGAATCGTTCGTAGTGTTCTCGATTTAAACTAGTTTCAACACGGTCTGGTTGTTTATTTATCTCTGGTGTGGCGTCCATAATATATTCACTATGAACTGCGAGTAGATCTAAAGCAAGCTTAAACAAAAACATCTATACACAAGACTTATAGAGCTCGTATATATGGTTCATGATGAGGGATTCGAACGCAAAAACCTAAGGTGGGGTTTTGCTTTGCAAAACGGGGGTTCTCAGCCGAAGCGCTAGCCAAGAAAAGACAGGACCTAAAGTCCTGTCTTTTCTTGGCTGGGGATGAGGGATTCGAACCCCCGAATGCTGGTACCAGAAACCAGTGCCTTACCACTTGGCGAATCCCCAATGCAAATACGTTCATTATTTTATCATATATAGTGTTAAGGATGATGGTTATGCTACAATTATATCCAATGAACAAAAAAAGCGGATTTACTCTAGTAGAACTTATTATTGTGATTGCGGTTATTGCTATTCTTGCAACTATTTCAATCATCGGACTAACTCGATACCAAGAAGATGGCCGAGATGCTCGTCGAAATACCAGCGTCACTGTTATCGCAGAAGCGCTTGAAAAGTATTACGACCAGAATGGTGAATACCCAAGTTGTAGTGAATTAACAGCTGCGCCAGACGTTGTTACGGGTGATACTGGTGCACTTAAAGGTGTAGACAAAGACGTATTCGTCACACCAAAAGCCGACTCTGGTATAGATAATTCAATAACTTGTTCCGATTTAGTATCAGCTAGTGGTGATGATATCTTTGCGTACGTCGGTGACGCTTCAGGTGATTGTTCAAGTAATTCATGTTTGCAATTCACCTTAAAATACATCGACGAAGCAACTGGCACGGTTAAGACAATTGAAAGCCGTCGTAAGGCAGTTATTGGAACATCTGGGACAATCCAACTTAATGGCGCTGGTGTTACATATACAAATGCTACGGTTACATGGAATGCACTACCAAACGCAACCGGTTACGTACTTGAACGTGACACCGTTAATACCTTCAACTCTGGTTCACTGCGTAATTATCCAATCGCTTCTACCGTTACGAGCCATACTTCAAACGATCTCGGGCCGAGCCAAACTGTCTATTATCGTGTTAAGGCAACTTCAGCAACTGGCGATAGTGTCTGGTCAAACATAATTAGTCGAAGCACAACAGCGCTTCCAGCACCAACTCTTGCTAATGCGCAGAATACTCCGTCTCAGGTAACAGAATCTTGGAATAGCATTTCAGGTATTACATCATACACACTCCAGAGAAGTTCAACTGCTGCTTTTAGTGCTGGTACATTCACTAATCAGGCAGTAAGTACAACAAGCTACAGTTACACTGATACCGCAGTTGCAGTCACAACGTACTACCGAGTGCGAGCAAATGTAACTAATGGCATAGGTACCGTCTATAACAGTGCTTGGTCGAATGTTATTACCTTCGCAACAACCGTTCCTCCACCAGCTGCAGCAACATTAGACGCAGTGATGTCTGGTACAAATGCAGTTGCTACAATCGGAACCACAACATGTGCTTACGGTACCGTAGAATATCGTATTCGCGAAGCTCACAAAGCAAACTCAGGCGCTGCCGATGTTTGGACAAATTGGTCTGCAACATGGTCAACAACTAACCGTACGCAAACAGTTGCAGGACTGCAAGGTAACCGACACTTATTCCAAGGTGAGGCTCGCTGTGTATATATGTCAGTAGGAAGCGTCAGTGCGGTATCAACGCCAGATAGTACTGTTCGATCAATTAACCAACCAGCTACACCAGTTCTAGCGGTTGATACGACAACATGGTACGACGGCCAAGGCCACGTAATGAACTACACAACTTTCTGTCCAGACGGAACATGGGTAGTTGACGACAACTACACAAGCTTTGCTTGGCCCGGCGCAGTTGAGCAGTCATATAATCACAGCTTTGGATATAACGACTGGTGGTGGTTAGGCCCAAGTGGTGGTGCAAGTGTGAATTATGCAGCACGATACAAATGCGCAAGTTCATATGCTGCAAACTCACCAGTTTCATCAGACAGTAATGATAATATATGGGTTCGATTCTAATGAGTAAAATAAAAGCCATCATCAATTCAAAGCCGTTCTTTATAACAGCAGTCGTTATTGCAGCGCTTATCGTGCCGGTAACAGCAACGATTCTTATATACAACAATATTAAACCAGTAGCAGTTGTTGACGACACGCCTACGGTTGCCGTTGATGCGAATAAAACGATCGACTCATTTGTTCTTTATGCAGTCGGTGATGCAGCCTTGACGAATTCGACTGTGTTTAAAGCAGCAGAAAATAGTACAAACAATCTATACATTAATACTAACGACGGCTCTCACTATTTATCTGTTGATACGGTCCACTTCGCAAACATTGTTTCACCTCAGCCTTACAATGAAGCCTCAATCACAGCAATTACTGCTTTCCTTGATGCATACATGAAAAAAGAGTCATTCAGTAAAGTTACAGATGAAATCCCTCTACCAAACACACTTTCGACCTACACAAACGGTTCAGCAACATGTGCATTACAAGGAGCTGTTAACATTACGACTCTTAAGTTCTCATGTACAACGAGCGAAGCGCAACAGGCCGAACTTGACCTTGAAGCTGCAGTTATTACAGCTTGGCCTGATAGCGAAGGCGCAGAATATAGCTATGCTACTATCAGCAAAGCATCTGATGAATCTGGACACACTGTTGTTATCGCTCAACTTGCCGACAAAACCGGAAAGATTCAAAAGTATTCACTTGTATTCACGCAAAATGGTACTGAGCCATGGGAATATATTGCTGACGCAAGCGATAAATCAAAAGCGTTAAACCCTAGTGCGGGTGGTAAATATATCATCAGCGCAGAAACTCAAGAACTGGCGAGTGATCCGATCTACGGCCCACTCTTCACCAAGCTACGAACTGGTAAATAATTAGCTGGTTCGAATTCGGCGATAGCTAAACTTAGAATGTGGTCGCCAGCTGTTCTTGCTGTCGCTATCGTATTGATGGATGGTGCCGGTTTTCACATCTTGAATTAAAACAAGTGCAGGGCTGTATGGTGCAAGCGTACGGTAGAAGGCGATGTCTTGATCGTTCACAACTTTTCGACCTGGGAAGATCTCGTGGAACTTACGTGTACCTATTTCGTCGAAGTATTTCGGTTGACCTTTTGGTGGCATGTATAGCTCCGCAGTTAAGCCAACTCGTGACACGATTTTTTGCACATCTGAATATAATAATCTCGTTTCACCGTGAATATAAAAGAATAATTGTTTCTTTTTAGTAAGAAAAAGGGTTGCTTCAACGCTGCGTCCAACCGGAATTCGTCGGGCGATTACGGAATCTACCTCTGCTGAAACACCAAATTGCTCTTTTAGCAGGCGCTCTAAAGCGTAGTCATCATATATCTGCTCATTCATGTCAATATTGTACCACGTGTATAATGAAGGGATGAGTTTTGAGACACGCTATAAACAGTTAAACGAAGCCCAAAAAGAAGCCGTCGATACTATCGATGGGCCAGTTATGATCGTAGCTGGGCCAGGAACCGGCAAGACCGAATTACTCAGCGTGCGCATTGCAAACATTCTTAAAAAAACCGATACTTTACCTGGAAACATTCTTTGTTTAACCTTCACCGAGAGCGGCGCACAAGCCATGCGCGAACGCCTGGTTGATATTATCGGCAAAGATGCCTACAAGGTGGCCATACACACCTTTCACAGCTTCGGTAGCGACGTTATTAATCAAAACCGTGAATACTTCTACAACAATGCTTTGTTCGAGCCAGCCGATGAGTTGCGCCAATATGAAATTCTTCGTGGCATTTTTGATACCCTCGATAAAAACCGCAATCCACTTGCCAGCATGATGAATGGTGAATATACGTATCTTGGCGATGCTAAAAATACCATTTCCCAGTTAAAGCGAAATAGCGCCTTAACCAGTGACGAATTACTTGCCGTTATTCAACAAAGCGAAGAAGCCCTCGATGTTGCTGAACGTCTTTTAGTCCCAATCTTAGAGCAGGGGATCAAAAAGACAACCGCAGCTGGGCTTGAAAATGCGTATAAAGAACTGGTCGTCGCGGCCGCCGAAACTGAACCTATATATGGCGTAACGCCGCTTATTCGCGTAATCTCCGATTCGATCTCGATTGTTCTAGACCAAGCCGCCACTATCCACCCAACAAAACCAATTACTGCCTGGAAAAACCGTTGGTTTGAACGAAACGATCAAAAGCAACTCGTTGGCAAGGATCGCAAACGCCTCACGAAATTAAAATCTCTTTCATATATTTATTATGAATACGTTGCAGCCATGGAAAAAGCTGGCTTGTTTGATTACGACGACATGATCATGCAAGTTGTGCATGCTATAGAAGTTCATGAAGATTTAAAATTTAACCTGCAAGAGAAATATCTGTACTTTATGGTTGATGAATTCCAAGATACTAACTTGGCGCAGATGCGTATCTTGCATAACCTGACTGATAATCCAGTGAACGAAGGAAATCCAAATATTCTTGTAGTCGGAGACGACGACCAAGCAGTGTACGGCTTCCAAGGTGCTGACATTAGTAACATCCTTAATTTCAGCTCAGTCTATCCGCAAGCAAAGCAAGTTGTGCTTACGAATAATTATCGCTCTGGTCCTTCAATCTTGGCAGCATCGCGAGCAGTTATTCAGCAAGGTGAAGATCGTTTAGAGTATCGCTTCCCGGAACTAAACAAAGAGCTTCTATCGCATAGCACACAACCCGACAGTGTCACCGTGTACCAAGCACCAGCTCCGCATTCTGAGCGTCACTTCCTCGTGACTGATATTAAGCGCCGCCTTAATGCGGGTGAAGCACCGAGTGAAATTGCCGTACTTGCTCGTCGCCATGCCGAGATTCAAAGCCTTCTTCCATATTTCAACCGCTACAATATTGCCGTTCGCTATGAACGAGAGGATAACGTTCTTGAACAAGCACCTATCATTCTACTTGAACAGGCTGCTCACGTTATTATTGACCTAGCGACTGGAAACCACGACGGTGTGAATGCGCAATTACCAGCTTTATTAGCACACCCAGCCTGGGGAATTAAGCCGCTCGACCTATGGAAGCTGAGCCTGAACGCCCACGACGCGCATGCATCCTGGATGAGTATTATGGAAACAACACCAGCCTTTGAATCCATCCATACTTGGCTGGTTGAACGTGCAGCCGAAAGTGTTCACATGCCATTAGAACCTATGCTCGACCGCATTATTGGGCAAGCTGATGAATACGTCAGTCCGCTATTTACGTACTTCTTCGCGCAGGAAAAACTTGAAGAACATCCGCAAGAATACCTTGTGTGCCTAGAAGCATTACGCACTATTCGTACCAAATTGCGCGAACACCGCCCGGGTGTCGCACTGACATTAAAAGATTTTGTTGAATGCGTAGAGCTATATCGTCGCCTTGGAATTACTATTGGTATGAAAAGTTACTCATTAGCTAGCGACATCCCAGCAGTACAACTTCTCACCGCTCACAAATCAAAGGGTCTTGAGTTTAATACTGTCTACGTCTTTAATGGCGTCGACAGTGTATGGGGTCAAACAGCCCGCGCTCGCGGCAGTTCAATTGCATACCCTGAAAACCTTCCGCTCGAACCAGCAGGCAATAGCGCCGACGAACGCTTAAGGCTCTTTTATGTTGCCATGACTCGTGCTCGCCATAACTTAGTTATTACTTTCAGCGACCGCAATGATGGAGATAAAGCTACGCTCATGGCCGACTTCTTATTGGCTACAAATATCGACACAACTTCAACACCAGAGGCATCTCAAGCTGAACAAGTTGAAGCTGTTGAGTTAGCTTGGTACCAACCACTTATCGAGCCTACTCAGAGTTTGAAAGAACTATTAGCACCTCAACTTGAACATTTCAAACTGAGTGCTACGTCACTTAATAATTTCCTTGATGTCTCGCGAGGAGGCCCGCAACACTTCTTACTGAGTAATTTACTTCATTTCCCAAGTGCTAAATCTCCGTCAGCATCTTACGGAACGGCCGTGCACCGTGCAATGCAGCAAGCACACGTTCACTTGAATGCAACTGGCGAGCAAAAGCCATTAGAAGATATTTTACGTGACTTTGAAGTTGCCTTAGAAGGTCAACGTTTAACCCCAGAAGATTTTGCAAACTACCTGCAAAAGGGGAGCGAGCAAATTTCAGCTTTCGTACGTTCTGGCGCACTGCCATTTACCTCAACTCAAAAAGCTGAGCTTGGTTTTGGCCACCAAGATGTTCGGGTGGAAGGTGCCGCACTTACAGGATCACTCGATATGGTAGATATTGATGAAGAGAATCGCACCATGACTGTGACCGATTATAAAACTGGACACCCGTCAGATTCTTGGAGTAGGGGAGATGAGCGCACTAAAATGAAGCTACACCGTTACCGCCAACAATTAATGTTTTATAAACTACTCGTTGAGAACTCACGAGATTATAGCAAGTATACCGTCACCAATGGGCAACTTGCCTTTATTGAACCTGCACGCTCTGGCGAAGTAATTCTTCTTGGCACCGACTTTACGCCAGAAGAGATTGAACGTACTCGCAAACTTATCCAAGCGGTTTGCAAACGCATCCATGTACTAGACTTGCCCGACATAAGTGCTTATGCTCCAACCCTTACCGATTTACTTCGTTTCGAAAATGACCTCATTGACGAACTAGTATAAAAAGTGATATAATAAGGAAGTACAGGACTGGAGTGGCGAAACAAACACACCATTGTTATCTATAGTGATGGTGTTTTTATTTCGCTACTCGTCTGTGTACCTTAACAGACTTTTAGTGATAGACTCCGTGTTGTGTTGTGTTTACGCAAGCCACCCTTTCCCCAGAAGGTGGTCACACACGGACAAGGACCACAATTCGCTCTTTCCTCTGTTGAAAGGGCTTGTGGTTCAGGGGTTGTCGGCTCTCTCCCAGAGGCCGACAACCCCGCCATAGCTTCAAAAACTTGAGGCCTTGTCGTCAGTACGCTCTGCGTGGCTCCGGACAATGATGTTCGAGGTTGCTGCAATATAGCGAGATGAGGCTTCGAGCCAATTTCCGTCCGATACGATGCCTTTTAGGAGGTGATACGCATGGCTGAGAAGAAAGATGTCCGCAATTGGGCTCGAAAGTTGAACCGTGGACAGCGGCTCGACTCCACCGAGAAGCAGAAGGTGATGGACACCGCTCGGCAGACCGGACAGGAGGGCAAGACCGTTGCCTACCTTGTTGCCAACGGAAAACTGCCGAATGGAGTCGTCGCACTCCCCGGCGAGAACGTCTAGTACGTTCTTGAACAGCGGGGGCGCCTCAGGGCGCCCCCGTAAACTATCACTAAAGTCTGTTCGCAACACTCATCATGAATAATCGTGGTCGGTGTTGCGTATTTTTTTGTGAGATAATAGGAATAATGAACAATTTTTGGAACGAACTGCCTAAACCCTTTTTTATCCTTGCCCCAATGGAGGCGGTAACGGATATTGTTTTTCGGCATGCCGTAGCAAAAGCCGCTAGTCCAGATGTTTTCTTTACCGAATTCGTAAATACAAATAGTTTTTGTAGCCCTAAAGGACGCCACAGCACTCGTGGTCGTTTAGCATTTAGCGAAGATGAGCAGCCGATGGTTGCACAAATTTGGGGTAAAAACCCAGAATACTTCCGCGAAATGGCACTAGGGCTTAAAGAACTTGGTTTTGCCGGCATTGACATAAACATGGGCTGTCCAGCCAAGGATGTTGTGCAGGGCGGTTCCGGAAGTGGCTTAATTCGTACTCCAGAGCTTGCCGCAGAGATCATTGCCGCTACTAAAGAAGCAGGGCTACCTGTGAGCGTTAAAACCCGCCTAGGTGATATTCGGGTTGATGAATTAAAAGAGTGGCTTACACACATTCTCAAGCAGGATGTCGTAAACCTTACCATCCACCTACGTACCCGAAAAGAAATGAGCAAAGTTGATGCGCACTACGAACTCATTCCTGAGATTAAAGCTCTCCGTGATGAAATCGCACCACAAACATTACTTACTATTAATGGCGATATCCGTGACCGCCAACATGGCCTTGAGCTTGTTGAGCAATATGGAGTCGACGGTGTCATGATTGGCCGTGGTATTTTCCATAACCCATTTGCATTTGAATTAGAACCACTTGAACATAGCCGAGAAGAACTTCTTGATTTGTTGAAATTCCAGCTCGACTTATTCGACAAATACGATAAAGAACTCGAACCCCGAAAGTTTGACCCGCTTAAACGATACTTCAAAATATACGTACGCGACTTTTCCGGTGCAGCTGAATTACGAGAGAAGCTAATGCACACAAAAACAACCAGCGAAGCTCGCGCTTTGCTGGCTGAAATTTAGATATATCCTAGTACGCTTCAAGCAAAAAGACAGGGGTGCCTGGGCGAGGCAAGTCATCACCAACCGCTAAGTGTTTCGCAGTCTCGGCAATAAAAGCCTGAGTATAACCTTCTTTACCACGTTGGCCGGCATATGCCTGAGCGATCATCATAGATGCTTTTACGTTCCATGCAAAGACATCGTTTTCATCCAGAACTTGATTTCCAAGAATAATTGCGAAAGCTTTTTCACGGTGTCCGTGGTGCTTTTCGTCAGGATCATATTTAAGATCTTCTACGTTGCCAGGGTTCGTCTCAACAACTCCCTCAACAAACTTGTTGCCATCCCAACCAGATCCGCTTAACATTATAGCTGTGTCTCCAGCGTTCTCTACAACACGTTTTCCCAAGTCGTCGTCATAACTTGTTCCGATATAACTATTGATTTGAGGGATGCCCATGAGGGCTTTAGTGGTATCCATAATTTGAGGCTTTTGGTTGATTGACCACTGGTGAATAATTTCGTTCTTAGCGCCGCCACAGCCACGAAGGTGTGCAGATGGCCCAAAACCTGTTGCTCGTTCGACAAAGGCATTTACAACATTGATCTTGCGGCCAAGCGTATCAGTAGGCGAGAAGGTATCAATTACAGATGCATCGGCATTAAGAGCAGTACTAAGGTTTGCAGACGTTCCTCCCACTCGTTGCAACAAGAGATCGGCAGGTGAACCGTCGGCGTTCTCGATCGTTTCACGTCCATCAACACAAGCAAGTTTATTCAACTTAGTTGGTTCTTTTAGCTTTTTAAGCAGTTCGTTAGCATATGCTTCAATTTCTTGGTCACTAAGGTCTTCCAATTCAGAAGGAATGCCATCAGGGTTTCCAAGGCCGAAGTCACCAAATCGCCCAAGGTAAGTTGCTCGGTATTTAGGCTCAGTCTCTATATCAATCATACGTTCATCCATTTGCAAATAATATCTCTTTTATCTTATAACCATATTTTATTCTACTCCTCGAGGATGATAAGTAAACCCACCACATATATGGTAGATAACAGAGCATTGTACGCTAGGAAAAAATCTACTATACTAGCGGTAGTGACTGAACGCAATTTTGATTCGACACTCCCTGAAGTCAGTGATGACGATATAGTTTATGCGTTCACAGAATCTTTGCTCGGAACACCAGAGCACAATCAATGGCAGCACTTTGCCCAACAACAACCGTTGCTAGCGCGTGAAGTACTGCTACGGGTTCAACAATCAATTTCAGTTGAATCAGCTGACGCAATCACACTCCATAAAATAATTATCGATAACGCTGCTTTTGTCGTAAGTTCACTCGAGCATGCGATAAAGCGTGTTCAATCAACTAGCGATGGTGGCGACGCTGCAACTCAGCAACACGCAAGCGAACCTGCTGGCGGTTGATTTGCTCAAGGGCCTTTTCAATTTCAACTTGTGTCGTAGCATTGTCACGAAGTTTCAACGCTCGATCGAGTGCTGCTTTTGACTCAGCTTCGGCTATATCTTCACCAGCATCAGCTTCATCAACAAGTACACGCACATCAGTAGGGGTGATTTCAATAATTCCACCGCTAATCGCAAAGTACTGAAGCTTTTCGTTTTTGTCGCCTTTAGCAACACGAACAGCTAACGCACCGGGCGCAGCCATAGTAACCAGTGGTTCGTGACCAGGAAATACAGCAATGTCACCAGCAGTTGTTGGTGCCATGAGCTCGTAAATGTCTTGATCAAGACTGACACCGGTTAATGTGATGAGCTGCAAATGCATAGAAATTACTTCTTATCCTTCTTAGCTTTTTCGAGAAGTGTACCGTCAACCATGTAGAACCAGTCTTCAGGTTTGTCGTCGTATTTACCTTCAAGAATGTCAGCAAAGTCACGAATAGTATCTTCAAGTTTCACATATACACCCTTGTTACCGGTGTATTTCTCAGCCACAAAGAAGGCTTGTGAAAGGTACCGTTGCACACGACGTGCGCGAGCTACAGTTTGCTTTTGTTCGTCTGAAAGTTCTTCCATACCAAGGATCGCAATGATGTCTTGCAACTCTTTGTACTGTTGAAGCACACGCTGCACTTCACGCGCAGTATTGTAGTGAAGGTCACCAACAATTTCTGGGTCGAGACTTGTAGAAGTTGAAGCCAATACGTCAACCGCAGGGTAGATACCAATTTCGGTCAATGCGCGGTTCATCACGATCGTCGCATCAAGGTGGGCGAAGGTTGTTGCTGGCGCTGGGTCAGTAAAGTCGTCGGCAGGAACGTATACGGCCTGCACCGAAGTAATTGAGCCCTTCTTAGTTGAAGTAATACGTTCTTGTAGGGCACCCATTTCTTCTTGAAGGTTTGGTTGGTAACCCACAGCAGAAGGAAGGCGTCCAAGGAGTGCTGAAACTTCGGCACCCGCTTGTGTGTAACGGAAAATGTTGTCAATGAAGAGCAAGGTGTCTTTACCTTCGTCACGGAAAGCTTCAGCCATCGTGAGAGCAGAGAGGGCAACACGAAGACGAGCTCCAGGCGGCTCGTTCATTTGTCCGAAGACAAGCGAAGTTTTATCAAGCACACCAGCTTCTTGCATTTCGTAGTAGAGGTCATTACCTTCACGAGTACGTTCACCAACCCCGGCAAATACCGAGCTACCGCTGTGGAACTTAGCGATATTATTAATAAGTTCTGTAATAAGCACTGTCTTACCAACACCCGCACCAGCGAACAGACCAGCCTTACCACCCTTAACAAGTGGGGCAATAAGGTCAACTACTTTAATACCAGTTTCAAGAATTTCACTTTTGTTTGATTGTTCTTCAAGAGATGGAGCAGGGCGGTGAATAGGAGATTTTTTACCGGTGACTTCTGGCTTGCCGTCAATAGCATTACCAGTCACGTTAAACATGCGGCCTTGAGTTTCACTACCAACGGGTACGCTAATTGGCGCGCCGGTAGCAATAACTTCTTCGCCACGCTTCAAGCCATCAGTCGTCGAAAGGGCAATCGCACGTACGGTTGTTTCGTTAAGGTGCTGAGCGACCTCAAGTGTAATAGTTCGCTTATCTTTTTTGATAATAAGCGCATCGTAAATTGAAGGTAGTTCGCCAGTAAACTCAGCGTCTACTACCACTCCGACAATTTGTATAATTTTTCCTGTAGTTTGTGCCATTATTTAATCTCCGTATTCTGTATTCCTATTATGCTCATTGCTTGTCTCGTAGCCCTGTCTCTCGCTCGGTCTTTATCAGTCATGCATCGCCTCCACGCCACCGCTAATTTCGGCTAGCTCTTGGGTAATTGCACCTTGTCGAGCCTTATTCATCTCGAGTGATAGGTCGTCAATTAAGTCAGAGGCATTATCACTTGCGTTCTTCATAGCAATCATACGCATACTGTATTCACTCGCGCGTGCATCAAGCAATGCCTGGAATAATTGTGCACCAACGAGGCGAAAAGCAATACCGTCAACAACTTCTTCGGTACTTGGTTCGTAGGTAGCATCACGGTGTGGTGCGTTCGATTGTTCATCTGGGTCAAACCCAGCAGGAAGCACACGGATTGATTGAGCAGTTTGGGTAACACTATTTATGTAAGCGGTATAAATAACATCTACCGCATCGACTTCGCCCGATACAAATAGTTCACGAGCAGTTTTAAGAATCGCACGGAGTTCACTACCATCTGGTTTGTCGGGTAGTTCTTGGTATGAACCAAGTACATCGATTCCCTTAACGCGTGATACAAATTGCGCAGCTTTTCGGCCAACCGTTACAGTTTTCGTCTCGATGCCTGCTTTTTGGTCTTTTCGGATTTCAGTAGTATACAGCTTAATAATATTGCTGTTATATGCACCTGCCAACCCTTTGTCTGAAGCGATCAAAATAATAAGACGGCTTTTAACAGGTCTCTCAACAAACAGAGGGTGAGTCATAACTGAAGTATGTGCCGAGATTTCAGCAAGCAATTCACGCGCAGCCAAGGTATATGCTGAAGAAGCTTTTGTAGCTTCTTGAGCTTTACGCATTTTGCTCGCAGCAACAAGTTGCATCGCCTTTGTAATTTGGCGAGTACTTTTTACGCTACGAATGCGTTGTTTAAGACCTTGGGTATTAGCCATTTATTAGCCTTCAAATCCCTTAGCTGCAGCTTTAGCAGTCACTTCAATAGACTTCAAGATCTCGTCGGTTGGCTTGCCACCCTTGTCGAGTTCTTCCATGTCTTTTTTGTGATCAGCCCAAAGGCGAGTCAACATTGAAGATTGCGCATCTTTAATTTTCGCAGATGGAACGTTATCGAAGTAACCACTTGATACCGCATTCACGCTGGCAACTTGTTGCCAAATACTGAGTGGGTTGTATTGGTGTTGCTTCAAAAGTTCAGTCAAACGTTGACCACGTTCAATTTGGTGCTTAGTGGCTTCATCAAGGTCGCTACCGAATTGTGCGAAGCTGGCAAGTTCTCGGAACTGGCTAAGGCCGAGCTTTAAACCACCACTTACTGACTTAATCGCAGGTGATTGTGCTGCACCACCAACACGAGATACCGATAGACCCGCAGAAATCGCTGGGCGAATACCTTGGTAGAACAAGTCAGTTTCAAGGAAAATCTGACCGTCGGTAATTGAAATCACGTTGGTTGGAATGTAGGCAGAAATATCACCAGCTTGAGTTTCAATAATTGGAAGTGCAGTAAGTGAACCAGCACCAAGGTCGTCTGAAAGTTTCGCAGATCGCTCAAGTAGGCGAGAGTGAAGGTAGAAAACGTCACCTGGGTACGCTTCACGTCCTGGTGGACGACGAAGAAGGAGTGACATCTGACGATACGCAACAGCGTGCTTTGTAAGGTCATCGTAAATCATCAAAGCATGTTGTGAGTTGTCGCGGAAGTATTCACCCATAGCGGTTGCAGCGTATGGTGCGAGGTAAAGAAGTGAAGCAGGGTCAGCTGGACTGGTTGCAACGATGATAGTTTGATCCATCACGCCTTCTTGCTTCAAACGCTCAACCAAACGAGCAATCTTAGAGCGTTTTTGACCAATCGCAACGTACACGTTCACAACGCCAGTCTTTTGCTTACCTTGGTTAATCATTGTATCGATAGCAAGGGCAGTCTTACCGGTTTGGCGGTCACCGATAATAAGTTCACGTTGGCCACGGCCAATAGGGAACATTACGTCGATGGCAGAGATACCAGTCATGAGTGGTTCGTGGACAGATTTACGGCCCATCACACCAATAGCTTCACGTTCAACAACACCTTGTTGTTTCGCTTTGATAGCAGGGCCACCATCAACAGGGTTACCGAGTGGATCAACCACACGGCCAAGAAGTTCAGGGCCAACAGGAACGGTTAATACAGAACCTTTAAGACGAACAGTTTGGCCAGCTTTTACGTGTGAGTCTGCACCCAAAAGCACGGCACCAATTTCGTCTTCACCAAGGTTCAACGCAAAAGCTTCAACGATACCTTTATCGGTTTCGATTTGAAGCACTTCGTTGTACCCAGCGTTTCGAAGGCCTTGCACCCAAACAACACCATCTCCAACACGAAGAACGATACCAACCTCATCAAGGTTGCCACTCGTTTCGAGCTTAGTAATTGCACTACGCAATTCTTTTGATAATTCTGTAACTGATATTTGACTCATAATATCTTCTCCTTAGATTTTCTTGAATTGCGTTTTTAAAATGGTGAGGTTTCGGCGAACAGTTGCGTCAAGCTCGTGCCCTGGAATACTTACTTTCACACCGCCTAAAACAGTTGGGTCAATGATATTGTCCAGTTCAACTGTTTTTGCGCCTGTTTGTTCTTTTACGTATTTCTCGATAGCTTTTTTCGTCTCAGCAGTAAGGTCGAAGGCAGTTGTAATAACCCCAGAAACCGAACCCGCTTCAGCCAAGTAATACTCGATGTCGCGGATGATGAGCGGAAGCTCTTTTGTTCGGCGCGTATCAACGAGAAAAGCTGCGAGTTGCAACACCACTTTTTTGTGGTGTCGATCATTCGCGTCACTCAACTCTCTCGCTACATAAAGAGCGACAGCTCGTCGTGACACTTTAGCCATTATTCAGACTCCTTAAGAGCGCTGGCGATTAATTCAGCATCAGCTTTCTTATCGAGCTTTTTGTGAATAACTTTTTCGGTTGCAAAAGCGATAAGCTCAAGAGTTTCGTCATGAAGTTCACGCTTAGCAGTTTCAATACTTTTCTCAATGTTCGCTTGAGCTTCTTCGGCAATCTTTTCGGCAGTAGTACGAGCCTTTGTTTCACTCGCACTCAAAAGTTCAGATGATTCAAGCTTAGCGTTTGATAGAATACTGTCCGCTTCCTTGCGAGCCTGGGCGAGGAGCTCGGCAACTTGTGTTTGGCTTTCTGCAGCCGATTCTTGCGCCTTGATTGCAGCTTTTGTGGCTGCTTCAATATTCGCTTGACGTTCATCAACTTGTTTCATGAGCCACGGGTAAACAAACTTAGCTAATAGAACCACCAAAATCAGAAAGGCGATAATCTGAAAAATAAGTAGGTCTAATTGAATACCAAGTGCGCTAAAAACGTCGCCCGAGGCTTCAGTAGTTGTAGCAGCTTCCGCAATATAGTTGATAAAACTCACGAGTTAACCCCTACAAGAACTTCGCAATAACAGCAACAACGATACCGATAATCGCTAGTGAGTCGGCGAAGACAATAGCGGTAATCATCAATGTACGGATGTCGCCTAGTTTTTCTGGGTTACGGCCAAATGCGTTAAGAGCACCTGCACCAATAAAACCAATACCAAGTGCAGCACCAAGTGCAGGCAGCGCGTATGTTAGACCAAAAGCCAATTCTTCCATTTAATATTCTCCTTTAATTACTTTCTTAATTTTAGCACGACGGGGTGAACCTTCGCTCATCACGCTTTACCGACTGCTTTTTTCTTTTTAGCAGGGGCAGGGGAGTGATCAGGTGAAGGTCCGTGATGTGCCACGGCAAGTGAGGTAAAAATCAGACAGAGGACAAAGAATACGTAGGCCTGAATGAAGCCAATGAACAATTCGAACCCAAGGAAGAATGGCAGTACAACTACCGATAAGTAGCTGGTCAGAACAGCGATTACAATCAGCAGCACTTCACCAGCGAAGGCGTTTCCGAATAAACGAAGAGCAAGGGCTACACCACGTGAAAATTCACCAATTAGTTCTAGTACACCTTCAAATGCACCGATTGGATCTTTGAAGGGATTACGGAAGTATCGGCCAGCATTACCAAATGCACCAAGGTATCTGATCGCGTACATCTGTACAGTAATTAACGTAATAAGCGCTAGGCCTAACGTAAAGTTAAGATCTGCCGTGAGGCTACGTAGTACCGGTACCCCGTTCCAGGTAATTGATTCGAGCCCAGGAAGAACACTGAGCCAGTAATTAATAAGTACGACAAAGAAAATCGTTATAGCAAGAGGGGTAATTTTTCGCGCCAGTTTTTTATCTGGAATAATGTCATTAATTTGCTTTAACAAACCTTCGAATACCCAAAGCACTAGGCCAACAAAACGGTTGTATTTGTCGCGCTTAACTTTTCCGCCGACGTACCACAAAATTCCGACCGTTATGATTGCGCCAAAGAAACCGGTAAACATTGCATTAGTAACAGGGAAGTCACCGATGTAAAAGAGAGGTTGAGATGAAATAGATATATGCAGCTCAACTGCTCCAACAGTAAATAGGTTTGAAAGTAACATTACTTACGCCCTCGCACAGAAATGAGTTGTTGGGCGATAAGAAGTGCGCTTGTTGCAAACCCAAGAATCAAACACACAATGGTGCCGATAGGGGCAATGCCAAACAGGTGATCGATACCAATACCAAGGAACGTCCCGCCGATAGTTGGAACGAAGGCCCTCCAGGTAGTGTCGAGTGCAGTCATAAGGAGCAATACAGGAGCAGATAAGCTCGAAGGTTGTTCCTCAGACTTGCCTGGCTGTTTTGTCAGTCGAGGCGACGTAGTCATATGATGTCCATTGTACCAAAGGTGGGTAAGAATGTATATGTCGTTTAGGGTAAGATGCTATTAATTTATTGCCGTAATAACAAACGTGCCGTTATTCGTAAAGGTGTATGAGGTATAACTAACACCAGCCATAGTTGTTGTAGTAAGCGTTGGAGAGCCTGTAACAGTTACTGAAAGCTTACCCGTAATGAAGCGGACTATAACGACACCAGAACCACCATTACCAGCTTGAGCAGAGCCTGTACGTCCACCACCACCACCACCAGTATTCGCAAGTCCATTCAATGCACCCATTGAAGTACCGTTTCCACCGCCATCAGTAGAAACTCCCGTACTACCGTTTACCGTGATAGCACCACCACCGCCACCGCCAACTGCTAAGCGAGATCCTGTCATGTACGTAATATAGCCTGGACCACCATTTCCTGCAGCGCCACCAGAAACAGCATCAACACCTCTACCGCCAGCACCACCGCCACCGCCACCGGTTGCATTCGCGCCCGCATCCGCAGTCACACCATTACCACCGCTGCTACCTTGGTTAGCGGTTCCAGCCCCTCCTGGAACACGGAGACTTGTTGTTGCTCCGGCACCACCACCACCCGAGCCACCAAATGCAGCAGCCGAGCCACCATCACGTGAAGCACCGCCACCACCACCTTGGGCTGTATTAGATCCGAATACGCTATTTGAACCCTTCGCACCACCGGCAGATCCAGTTGTTGCACCAGCAGCCCCAGCACCAACAGTCACGTTGTATGTCCCAATTGACGGAGTTAGCCCATTCAGAGCAAGCACACCACCGGCACCACCACCACCAGGAGAGTTCGCACCACCGCCACCGCCACCAGCCACAACTAAGGCATCGAAGGTAGTAACATCCGGGATTACGTTTGGATTCGGTTTGAAGGTAGTCTTATAACTTAATAAGTCTGTTGCCGAGGCGGTAGCGTAAGCCATGTTTGAGGCAATCCATCGATTATCACTTCGTGTCAAAACTTCACCAGTAGTTGTGTTTGTGAGTGTTAAAGCAATGCCACTCCCTCCAGTGAGGTTAGCGACGCGAGCAGCAATGTGGTGTACGCCTGCGCTAAGCGTGAAAGTTTGCTGTACGATACCAGCCCATGTAGGGTTCGTAATCCTTAACACTCCATCAACATACACCGTACAACTGTCGTCACAAGCAGCCGATAATCGAACTGAGGTACTTGCTGGAACATAAATATCTTTATTATCTCGGTAGTACATAGTACTATTTGTCGGACAGGCAGCGTTACAGCCGGTTGAAGCTGGGGTAGTAATAAAACGACTAAACGAATCGCCCGTGGTGGTAGACCAGTTTGGGACTATTCCTGCAGCAGGCGTATCGTCCTGCACAGCACCCCAATAATCAGGGCTTGCGTAATAATCACTTTCAGAGAAATGGGCTGTTGAACCAGCGCTCACACGCCAGCTTGTATCGGTTGCAACAATTGGCGCGCCACCATTTTTCTGTACTGCTAATGTAAAGCCAGCGGGTGCTGAAGCCAATGCTTCATTAGTCAACCGGACCGAAATAGTATGACAGCCTGGTACGAGTGTCACATTTGCAGAAGAAGGTGGCCCTATTGCAGATAAGACGAGGACACCGTCAACATATACATCGGCATTATCCTGTGTTGAGCTGGTTCGGGCGGTCAAGGTATAACTTTCACTGGTAGTAACAGGGAAATCTTTTCTAAAATGTAATTGCCCAGCAGCAACATTCGAGTTTGCGATAGAAATTGTTTGAGCCGAAGATGCACCGGTGATTGTCTGTTGTGTCGTAGTAGGCACAGCGTTACCCCAACCTAGAGCAGAGGTTGCTTGACCAGAACATAAATCGGGCACCACGGCTGCTTGCACAGAAGGCTGTTTGTAGGTTCGCCATACAGCACCGGTTGATTCACGAATAAGTTCGACGTATCCTGTGTTTGGAATTGCTACAGCCCGGCCTTCGCTATTTACGGTTGGTGCGCCAACAGTAAATGAACTTCTTAAATTATCGTTGCTCATTACAGAACAACGAGGGTCGGTGGGGCAAGATGAAGTTGCTACTCCGCTCACAGTAAATGTACCGCTCGCAGTGAAACGGAATACTTTATATGAACCGACGTTTACGGCCGTAGTGTTTGAAGCAGTCGCTGTAACACTTCCGTTAGCAGGATATCGAACGACGACGACGCCTGAACCGCCGGCACCACCTGCTGCGTTAGTCGTGCCGCCACCACCACCGCCACCGCCGGTATTCGCCACGCCTGGGCTTCCTACAGAAGTGTTATTTCCACCAGCACCACCACCGGTTAGCCCAGCAATGCCTACTGTTCCAGAACCCCAGCGTCCACCGCTACCACCGGCACCATAATATAAGGCACTTCCCGAAATATCAGACAAGAAGCCATTTCCACCAGAACCAGAAGAGCCGGCACCTGAAGTTGTGCCAGAGGCGTTTGTTCCTACTTCGCCAGCACCACCACCGCCACCGCCGTTACCGCCGGCTGTTGTACCCGAGCCATCGCCACCTTTATTACCCTGATTAGCTGTTCCGTTAACGCCGGGACCCGGCAGGCTCGTTGTACTGTTAAGTGTACCCGCGCCACCGCCACCTGAACCACCAGTATTTGCTTGAGTAATAGTACCTGTACCGGTTCGCGCGCCACCGCCACCGCCACCGTTTGCAGTTATTGTGCCAAATACTGAATTACCACCCGTACCGCCAGTAACACCAGATGCACCAGCGGAACCACCACCGCCAACAGTTACCGTGTATGTTTGAGGTGTCACTGAGAAAGAATTGTTAGAAACAACACCACCGCCGCCACCGCCACCACCGTGCCAACCGCCGCCGCCACCGCCACCAGCAGCAACTAATACTTGCGCTTGAGGCGAAAGAAGGGGATCACCAGAGCAGTCGCTACTTGGGGTTAATGGTTTCGCATCACTCCATAAAGCAACATTTCCATTTTGAGCAAGACACGCCTTCGCGTAGGCAATACCAGCTTCACCAGCGGCCTTTGCAAGCTGTTCATAATATTGTGTTTTTAAAGCTGTGCGAACCGCAACAACAGATGTGACCGAGAGGGCCATAATCATTAACATAACTACCGATGCAATTAGTACAGTCGGTAACGCAAATCCACCCTTAGAAGCCCTCAGAATTTTTATATGTTTCATGCCTCGAAATAAACTCTATTTTCTGTTGTATATTGTAGCACAAGCAGTATACAATATTGGCAGTTAATTATGTTTACTGTATAATGTATAGTAAACCAACGAGGGGATATAAATATGAGCACTGAAACACCGCAAGTAACAATCTACCGCACCAGCTGGTGTGCCTTCTGCCACACTGAAATGCAATGGCTCGACCGCCTAGGCGTTCCGTACATCGCTAAAGACATTGAAGCCGACCAAGAAGCTCACGATGAGCTCATGGCTAAAATTAATGGCGATTTCCGTGGCGTACCAGTTACCGATGTCGCTGGCGATATCATCTTGGGCTTCGACCGTCCAAAGCTCCAAGAGTCAATCAAGGCTCATAACTTACAGCCGGCCGAATAGGTAACAATGGAATACGATCCACCGAGATTGATTCCGACCGAAACAACATCAGACACTCCTGAATTAGATCAGGAGTGTTTTGTTTTAAAAGAAGCGATTGATACTCATGTCGATACATGGTTTGAACTTACAGGTGAAGAAAACCAAATAAAAGTGGGTCTACTTTCTAAAATAATCATTGCCCAATGTGCACCATTAGAAAAACCGGCTGAAGATATGATTACAGCGATTCAATTCAAAGGAAATCATACCAAACAAGAGATGAATTTATATAAAAGGCTCATTCGAAATCAGAATAGGCTCTCTGAAGTTGCGCATAATCCTTTGCTAGACGACACACCTATAGATTCACCAATGATGGCTCGCTCGTTTCAATTCGTAAGAATGACGATGGAAAACCCTAACTCTAACCCTATGCTTGTTGAAGCGCTCCATTATTTACACAGACTTTATGTTACAAGGGAAGAGATTGCTCGAATTGAAGGTAAAAAAGGAATATTTCATGATGCGTATAAATTTAGCCATATTTTAAAAAAGATCATAGATGAGAACTAATACCGGTAAGTAGCTTATAATAGAAAGAGTGAAACAACCTTCCACCACTAAACAAACTATTATTATGATCCATGGCTTTCGCGGTACGCACCATGGGCTTTTATTGATTGCCAACCACCTGAAAGACAACCGCCTTATTATCCCAGACCTTCCAGGTTTCGGAAAAGGTGAGTCGATGGAAGTGTACGACCTTGAAAATTACGTCATGTGGCTCTATCGCTACATTAAAGCGTTGAAGCTTGCCCAGCCACCAATACTTTTAGGGCACTCTTTTGGAAGTATTATTACTGCAGCCTACGCCGAAAAGTATCCGGAAACTATCAATAAACTTGTTTTAGTAAACCCAATTGGAGCACCGGCGCTTGAAGGCCCGAGCAAAATTATGACGAAGCTTGCAATTAGCTATTACAAAATTGGCGCCAAACTGCCAGAGAAATCTGCCTACAAATGGCTATCTGCTCAACCAATCGTGAAAGTAATGAGTGTCACTATGACAAAAACACACGATAAAAAGCTACGAGCCTTTATTCATCAGCAGCACCGCCAACACTTTAGTCGCTTCCATAGCGCGCAATCTGTTCTTGAAGGTTTCAAAACTTCAGTTAGCCATACGGTAAAAGACTTTGCTCCCAATATATCCACACCAACATTATTAATTGCTGGTTCACTGGATGACATCACGCCACTAGGTGATCAATACGCATTAGTAAAATTATTTCCAAAAGCAAAGTTAAAAGTAATTAACGATGTAGGGCATTTAACCCACTACGAAACACCTGGAGATGTTGCCAAATACGTTCAGGCTTTTATTAAATCGGTGTAAATTTCTTCGAATCGACGAAGTGTTGTTTGGAGGTCATGAGTATTAGCAATTGCTAAGCTTTCAGCACCCATCTTTTCACTTAATTCAGGGTCAGAAACAATAGTTATAAGACCTTCGGAAATACCCTTAACATCATCTTGTTCACACAAAAATCCATTACGGCCATCTTGGCATAGTTCTCTTAAAGCACCGGCATCAACAGCCACAATCGGTTTGCCGCTTGCCATTGCTTCAAGAGTTGCAATACTTTGCAGCTCAGCTGGCGAAGGCATACAGTATACTGAACCAACTTTATGCAGCTCAACTAATTCTTCGTCTGAAACACGTCCGGTGAAAGTAATGTCGTAACTCACGCCAAACTCTCGCCCCATTGCAGTAAGTACCGGGCGATCATTTCCATCACCAACTATTAACAAGTGAGCACTTGGTACTGCTTCTTTTACTTTTACGAATGCTTTTAGTAATACGGGCAAATGCTTTTCTGTATCGAGACGGCCAATGTAGCTGACAATAGGTACATTCTTTGGAATATTGTACTTTTTATAAATTTCATCGTTTGCCTCTACAGGAGTAAAGCGCCCTAAGTCGATACCATTTGAGACTGCTTCCATAGGAACGCCAATTTTATCGCTAGCATTAAGCATATCAATTGCTGATTGAGTTGGAAGTGTCACGTAGTCAGCTTTTGAATGGAAGCGGGCACCATATGATTTCAAAATGTAATTAATTGGTCGAGAAACCGGTGCTAAAAGACGCAAGTTATCCATAAGGTTTTCAGGAATAGCATGGTTAGTACTCACGATCGGAATTCCATATTTGTTACCAATTTTCATAGTTGCTTGGCCGATGCCCATAAGCATTTGAATATGAATAACATCTGGATCGAAATCATCAATAATCTTTTTCACTTCACGAATAGGGTTTAGTGAGATTCGATAATTTTGGTAAAAAGGGAAGGGAACCGAAATTGTCCGTACGATGACGTGATTGCCATCAACTTCTTTCGATTTTTTACCGTTTTGACTTGGGGCAATAACAAGAACTTCGTGCCCATGATCGGCTAGACCACGCGCTAAGTTACGACTAAAGCTCGCGACACCATTGATAGTCGGGTAATGTAAATCCGACGCAATTAATATTTTCATCTGGTTGGTATTATATCATGACAAGCAAAAGGACGATAAATCCACCGCCCTGAAGCGGCCTTGCAATGGAGGTGGAGCAGGTTCATACTATATATATGAGGCATATTTCACCGGATTTGCAAGATGCTCTCAGTGATCGCGCGCGCGAACACTATTCTACTGTTCTGCCGTACCATAATTGGGAGCAAGCCCGGGACACCATGTCAGTTGCCGCTCGATTCGCAGTACATTCCGATCATCCAGAAATTACTGACAACGGCCCACTTCTTATTATTTCAGCTGCTTGGCAAGGTGCTGACTATTATATGCCAGACAACTACAAATTTGCCTCCAAAGAAGAACGCGCTGCCGCAGCGGCACTTCAAAGCCTTCCCGAATTGTGGGATGAAGATAGAGAACTTTTAGCAAGTGGCATTATCGATACAGATGTAGCAAAAACAGCCAAAGATACTTTATTTGGTAATGCCCTTTATATAGCAACGCAAGGCTATTTTGCAGGGTCAAACAAGCATTTCGTTAAACGTATTCGCCGAATTAGAGAAGAGTTGAAAGAGGTTCCTTGGGAACTCACTGTTGAACGAACAAAAACGCTTGGCGCTCAGGTACTTGCAGAGTCAGAAAAACCTATATTTGAAATTTTGCCAAACGATGAAGCAGAACAGTGGCTCGAATCAATCCAGGAAAACCTTGATTATCTGCAACATAAATTCGACTCAAATAAACTTACGTAAACAGCTGTTTCTAAGCATGGTAAAATCAACGTAGTATGAAATTACTTTTCGACGCTCGCTATATCCGAACCGATTTCCACGATGGAGTCAGCCGCTACACCACCGAGCTTGGAAATGCGCTCGCAAAGTTAACACCCGTTACCTTTATTATATGTGACGAGAAACAAAAAGAATTTTTACCAAAGAAGGCTGAATTTATTAAAATTCATTCACCAATTTCAGTGAAAGAACCGTTTACATCGTTAATTCTTAATAAGTACAACCCTGACGCCGTATTCTCTCCAATGCAAGTCATGGGTTCCATGGGGCGAAAGTTTAAACTTATCCTCACGTCACATGATATGATTTTTTATCACTACAATGTCGCGCCAATTGGGCAACCGTTCTTGGTACGCGTAGGCTGGAAGGCGTATCATGCCACAACCATTCCGGAGCGTATTGCATTAAATGCAGCAGACATCGTAGCCACGGTTAGTTATTCAGTTGAACGCGAATTTAAACAAGCAAAACTGACAAAAAGGCCAGTTATCGTGGTTCCGAACGCACCTGAAGATTTATCAAAACTCCTCAAAAAGCAGCCAGCCGGCCTAAAACCACGCAACTTGGTATATATGGGTTCATTGATGGAATATAAAAACCCTGAGACACTTATAAAGGGTATGAAGTTCCTGCCAGGATATACACTCCACATCTTAAGTAGAAGTAGCCGGGCTCGACTTGAAGCTTTAAAGGCGTTCGTTCCTAAAAAAGCCAATGTCATTTTTTATAATGGCGTTACTGACCAAAAATATGCAGAGTTACTCGCAAACAGGGGTGCATTAGTAAGCGCCAGCCTAGATGAAGGATTTGGACTGCCGGCGGTTGAAGCATTGAAAATCGGCGTCCCTGCAGTACTAAGTAACATTCCAATCTTTCATGAAGTTGCCGCTAACGGCGCTTTGTATTTTGAACCAAACGACCCTAAAGACTTCGCACGCAAAGTAAAAGAACTTGATAATAAATCGACTCGAGACAAACTTATCGAGCACGGTAAGAAACACGCCAAAAATTTCACTTGGAAAGATTCGGCTCAAACCTTGCTCAATGCCATCAAATCACTAGTGTAATCTGTTACAATAATATCTATTATGGCTCAGAAAAAGAAAAAACGAGTAGCTACCGGCGCGATCGTCAATCGACGCGCTTCTTTCGATTACGCCCTCGACGAAGACCTTAAGGTTGGTATTGTCTTAACTGGCCGTGAAGCACGCGCAGCCCGTGATGGGCGAGTGCAGCTAAAAGGCTCTTTCGTTACCATTCGAAATAACGAACTCTGGCTTAATAACTCCAGCTTCAGTTTGGTCCTAAATACAAAGGGAGTGAGCGACGCTACTGTCGATACGTCACCACGAAAGCTCCTTGCCAGTCGTAAACAAATTGACGACTTAGCCGAACGTAAGCAAGCTGGAATGAGTATTGTTCCGCTTCGCCTTCTTACCCAAGGTCGATATATTAAACTCGTTATCGCTCTTGGTAAAGGTAAAAAGAACTACGACAAACGCCAAGCAATAAAGAAGCGCGACCAAGACCGCGATACAGCTCGACTACTTAAATAGTGTCTAGGTCATATACAATATGTGCCTTTAATTGTTAAACTAGAATCATGAAACTATATTCGTGGAACGTCAATGGAATTCGTGCCGTCTTAAATAAAGGTACTTTTCAAACTTTTATGAGCGAGCATCAACCTGATGTTTTATGCCTACAAGAAATTAAGGCAAAGCAAGATCAAGTTGAAATCGAACTTCCTGGCTACCACCAATATTGGAATAGTGCCGATAAAGCAGGGTACAGTGGAACGGCTATTTTTAGTAAAGAAAAACCTCTTCAAGTTATTAACGGCTTCGTTGATGATTTAACTAAAAAATACAATCTCGACGGCGATAGCTACGGCGACCCTAATAAAGAAGGTCGAGTTATTTCTGCGGAGTTTAAAAACTTCTGGGTAGTGACGGTATATACACCAAACTCAAAAGGTGATTTATCTCGCCTCGAACTTCGTCATAAACAATGGGACCCAGCCTTTCTAGAGCATCTCCAAGAACTCGAAAAAACAAAACCGGTGTTCTTTTGTGGCGACCTAAACGTAGCACATAACGAAATCGACCTTGCAAACCCTAAACCCAACATTGGTAAGCACGGCTTTACCAACGAAGAACGTGAAGGCTTCGAGACCTTTGAAAAAGCTGGTTTCGTCGACACACTTCGCGCCGCAAATCCTGAAACCCCTGAACTCTACACTTGGTGGACCCATTGGGCGAATGCTCGTGCCCGAAATGTTGGATGGCGCATTGATTATTGGCTTGCCAGCAAAGGCATTGCCGATGAAGCTATAAACCCCGCCATTCACCCAGACGTTATGGGTTCAGACCATTGCCCTGTAAGTATTGAAGTAAAGATCTAATGAACACCAAAACCCTATCGTTATTATTTTTACGAAGGGAAAATGAAATTCTGCTCGCCATGAAGAAACGTGGTTTTGGCGAAGGCCGCTGGAATGGGGTAGGCGGCAAAGTAGAAGGCGACGAATCAGTCGAGCAAGCGATGATTCGCGAAACTCAAGAAGAAATTGGTGTCACGCCAACTGTATATGAAAAAGTTGGCGATATTCGTTTTGATGAGTACTTCAAAGGCGAGCCAACACTCATGCACGTACACGTATTTACCTGTACCGAATGGAGTGGTGAACCGACCGAAAGTGAAGAGATGGCGCCGCAATGGTTCAAGCACAAAGACATTCCTTACGACAAAATGTGGTCCGACGACCCTTACTGGCTACCAGCTGTTATTGAAGGCAAGAAAATATCAGCCGACTTTAAACTTGATCAAACAGATGCTATAGTTTCGTATACAGTAATCGAAGTGATGGGTTTTAAGGATTAATATGTCAACTGAAGCCGAACCAACTTTTCTTATAAACGAAATTCGATATCAGCTCGAACTGCATGAACCAAACTATGAAGCAGGTGATCTTACCGGTGATGAGATTAGTAGGCAAGTATTTACCGGCATACTTGGCGGAATTAATGTTGGAAAAACACACCTCACCGATGCCGTCGTAAAGCTAAATGAATTCTACAAACCACCAATACTTCCCATGGATACGCACACAACTCGCGGTGACAAGGACGAAGACCCTCCTGGTTTTAAAACAGCCAACGATGATATCAATTTCACTTGGTTTCGTGACCGAGTAAATGAGGGTGCCCTGGTTAACTATTCAGTTATAAAAGGTGGTCACATTTACGGAACCATGCCCGAAGGTTTCCGAGGAAAATATAACATTGGTCCGCTTTTACCTAGTAGCGTAAGGCAAATTGAGAATGCCGGCTTTGAAAGAGCTAACTTCGCGTACATCGTTACCCCAGCCATAATGTGGCGAAGGTTTGTTGAAAACAGCCGTCAAACCATGCAAGCTGACCTATTTCAAATGCGTCTTGATGAAATGCACGATTCGCTCATCTTCGCAGATGAAAATAGAGATAAACTTAAATTTATTGAAAATATTTATGGTCCTGAGGGTACTGCAAAAGCAGCCAAAGAGATCCGCGATATAACTATTGAAAATATCAATCCTAGTTTATCTGTTGAAAAAGCTATGCAAGATATCTACGAGTTACTAGAAGCTGTCGACGAACTTGCGCTACACTAGACCTATGGACTATTCCTACTGGAAAAAACAAATACCCGGCACACCACTCTTTCCTGATGTTGAGTGGAGTAAACCTGAAACTCGATCACAATCGGGGAAGCTTGGAATTATTGGTGGAAATAAGTTAGGTTTTGCCGGCGTTGCAGAATCATATTCCATCGCTCTTAAAGCAGGGGTAGGGCAGGTACGCGTACTATTGCCCGATGTTCTGAAGAAAACTATGCCGAAAACAATTACCGATACCGTATATGGACCAACCAATATTTCCGGAAGTCTTACAAAAGAAGCGATAGCCGAAATGATTTCACTGGGTGCTTGGGCAGATGAAATTCTGCTTGTGGGTGATGCCGGGCGAAGTAGTGAAACAGCAATTGCCTACGAGCAATTCTTGCAAACCTATAAAGGCAAGCTAGTTATTACTCGTGATGCTATCGACCTTGTGAAGAATAGTTCTCGCGAGTTGATTGAACGGCCAGATACCCTTCTAATCGCATCATTCGCTCAGCTACAAAAAATCTTCCAATCTGTCTACTACCCAAAAGTATTAACTTTTAGCATGCAACTCACCCAGCTTGTAGAGGCAATGCATAAATTTACCATTACGTATCCAGTCAGCCTGGCAGTACTTCATAAAGATTATCTAGTCATTGCTCATGATGGCCAGATCGTTACAACCGAATGGGAAAGCCCGATGGCAATTTGGCGAGGCGATGTTGCGAGCAAAGCAGCTGCGTATTGGCTTTGGAACCCAGGAAAAGTGCTTGAGGCCGTAACTACATCAATAGTTGCCCAATAACTCCTTAACGTGGTATAACTATCTCTAATGAATGCTCGATCGCCTGAAGAATCTTCTTCGCACGAACCAACCGAGCGACACGTTGAAGGTGGGGCATCGCCGTCGTTCGAAATCCTTGATAATATCTTGGCTCGTCCTCGCATGTGGCTGAATTACCTTGAAGGGCTTGTTACGGAGCGTTACCCACTTGGCGGCAGAGACCTTACGAATAAGAATGTCGAACGAGTACGAAACAAAAAAATATCTCAACAATTGCACTTATATGATGATGATGTTTCGGGCGAGAATTTCGCAAAATCATTAGACGAATTCCGTCGACTTGCAGAAATCGACCCAGACGTACGGCCTTTTAACGATGCGTTCACTCCTCATATTATTAACCGTCACATTATATCGACGCTGTATCGAACATTCGTTTCTCCCCAATACCCTAGTCCAAGTGAGCTAGCAATTAAGGCAGCCCAAGCTCAGTTAGCGATCGAAAGTGCGTCGATTCTTGAATACCAACAGAGCCTTGCTCGCGCTGATGGAAAATACTTAGACAAGCAACTTCTCGATATCGATGCAATGATTCTTCACCTAGGCAATGTGTCATTCAACAATCAAAAAGGTATTCCAGGTATGGCCGTTATTCCAAACCCTCATTTTGATGCAGTGAAGCCAGTTCGACCAACACCCGAGTTTCTCGTATTTACACCAAACGAACCTTTATCTCCCGACGTAGCAGAATCAACCACCGCTGGCACACTCGCTAAAGACGCAAAGCCTGGTGCTATTGCGCAAGAATTACTTGCAAACACGGTTATTCATGAGATCGCCCATGCGCCAGTATTCCAAAAGAAGGGTGCGCTCGGCCCGCTTATTGTGGCCCGTCAAGCATTGCAGCCAGACAAAAAGCATCCTTCTTCAGAAGATATTACTTAGTTCGCGCTTTATAACGCTTTGACTCTTCAGAGCACATTAGGTAACTTACTGTTCTTACAGCATCATTAACAAGGGTAGGGTAGACAGCGCGGATCGCTTTCTCAACCTTATCTGTCATGTCTTGCCACTCTTCTTTACTTCTCTCGGTAAACTCCATGCCCACACAAGCCCGCTCGGCCGTTGCAATAACTTCAAGTACCGATGGGAGTAATTCAGGGTCAACAGCTTCAGGTTTGCGTGATGGAATTCCCGAACGATATAAGTATTGATTTGTATACTTTAAGATTGCCGCGTCTAAATCAGAAAGTACTACCTCGCGCCGCGCTCGGTCAAGATCGGCAAAATACTCTGCAGCTAAATGAGAGTCTGGCTCTTGTGTTACTGTTTGCATTGCAGCGAAAATTTCACCCTTCTCAAGGAGAGTAGGGTTTGCGTGATACGTAACAAGCTGCACCTTGTTGTATGTAGTGCTATTAAGCAGAACCTCAACCTCATGTTCTGAGCCAAGCAAAATTGGATCGAGCAGCGCTTTGGCTGCATCTTCATCAAGCGGACCTTCAGTTCCAGCAGCATCACATAACGGAAGAATTGCGCTCCATAGCAATAAGTGGCGATTAAAATCATTCTTGATTACTTCAAGTTGATTCTGTGAAACAGGGAAGCTGAAAGTGCGCGGCTCATGGTTCGCGGTCGCACCAGCGCCAAGCTCTATGTATAGATCATCGTCTTTTCGAACAACTTGCGGCATCCAGCCATTTTTACGGCTAAACACAACGTCTCGTTGCGGTTCTTGAATATCGGTCATATGAATTATTATCTCATATAAATAAAAGACACCCGAAGGTGTCTTTATAAAAACTGGTGGGCGAGGGGGGACTTGAACCCCCACTCTATTGCTAGAACCAGATTTTGAGTCTAGCGCGTCTACCGATTCCGCCACTCGCCCATACCACCAAAGTATTGTACAATAAAATGTAGTAGGAATATAGATATGAAGCCTGAAAATAGCAGTTCTGGTGGGGACTTGTCGAACAGCTCTCCCTCCAATCCACCCACAAATCAAGATGCGACTGCAAACGTACTCCGTTCGCAGATTGATTCTATGTACGGCGGTAATAGTGTTGCATCGGCTCAAGCTACGACTTCCAACCCTTCTCAACCCGAGCCTGCAGCTCAAACGGCCGATCCTTATAGCCGTACGCACAACCAACACCCTCTTCCTCAAGAAGAACAGTGGAAACAATACCATAGCGCTTGGCAAACATACTATCAAAAATATTATGAAGGCTACTATGCAGCCCAAAAACCTCAAGCCGAGCAGCAACCCGTACACCAACAGCCCACTTCAGCAATTGGCACTGGCGCAAATTCAAATGGGTTCTTTACTCAACAAACCGATTTTGAAGAAACCACCGAAGAGCTTAACAAAGACCAAGCCCTCCTTGAACTTCGTGAAAAATTACTAGGCAAAGTACAGAATTCTGCAAAGAAAATTCGTAAAAGTAGGCATTTCATTCCTATCGCTGCGTCCCTTGTAGTAGTATTAATTTTCGTATTCCTCCAATACAACCGGGTATTTATCGCGAGCGTAAACGCCTACGTATCACCAGGGGCAATTAGTCCACAGAACATCGTTATCGACCCTTCAGGTGATGCACCAGTTGGTATGGACCCACGGTTAATTATTCCTAAAATTAACGTCGACGTGCCTGCTATTTATGGCGTAGGCAACGACTACGATTCACAGATGGCAGCTATGGAGAAGGGGGTAGCGCACTTTGCTATTCCCGGCGCCTCAAGCCACCCAGGCGAAATTGGCAATACCGTACTTTCAGGCCACAGCAGTAACGACCTCTTCGATGGTGGTGATTACAAATTCATCTTTGCTCAACTAGAAAAACTTACTGTCGGCGACACTATCTACACCAACTACGAAGGCAAGCGCTATACCTATGTTGTTACCAAGACCGAAGTTGTAAAGCCAACTGAAGTTAGCAAACTGATTTATCCCACCGACAAGCCTATCCTTACGCTTATTACCTGTACGCCTCTAGGAACCGCCCTTAACCGTTTATTAGTTACTGCTGAACAAGTTAGCCCAGACCCAGCAAGGGCCACACAGGCACCCGCTAACGATGGCTCAGCATCAGACGCGACCATCCCTGGTAATTCGCAGACGTTCTTTGAACGAATATTTGGCGCTAACTAAACTAGGAAGTTTAACTATTCTAAAATCATCTTCACACGCTGAAGTGTGTAAGTATCACCAGTCCTACCAATACTGTAGAAGAAGCGTCCATTCTGACTAAGTGTTACGTCAAAGTTACCGGCAACAGCATTAATGGTAAATACATTTGAGTTATCGAAGTCGCGCATAACAAGCTGGTCGTTTTGTTGATTCCAAAGGTGGGCAATATCAAGCCAACGAAGTGGCGTAACGATAGTATCAGGGCTTGTATTTGATGTACCAGAAGCACTACGAAGGTGTTCAATCTCATATGTCATATAGTCTTGGCCAGATTCGGCAAGTACATAGTCACTTTTAGGGCTGAATGATAATTGAGTAATTGCCCCAGCTAACTTCATAGTTGCAAAGTCTTTTAAAGTCACATTTTCGTCATTGCTTGAAGTAGGATAGCTACCCTTAAGAATAGAGACTTCAGAGCCTTCGGCAATTGCTACGTAATCATCACTAAAGTAACGGCCAACGGTAATTTTTAATGCGGTATCGAGCGAATCAGTCTGGCGAAGCACATGCGGTTGCTCGTCACCATCACGGAATATGCCAGCAACGCGCTGAGTATCGTTATCAGGGTCAATCCCAACATAACTAATGGTGTTTGTATCGTACACCTCGAAGCTCTCGGCCTTTGAAATAAGCGCTCGTGAAATAGTCGCAGAAGTTAGATCTAGCTTACGAATGTTGCCATCATCAGCAAGCCCAAACAAGCTACGGCCACTTGTACCGGCAAAATGCACGCTCTTTAAGCCAACACTCAACAGTTTTGTAATGTTAATACTTTGCGCTACGTTTTCAGTATCAACGGTAAGCCACTCGGTTTGGCCGTTAAAGCTGTGCTTCATTAATATGTAGCGGCCGCCAGTGTTCCACTCATCTAATGCAAATGTGTGCGTTACGTTAGGGGTTTCTGCCTCGCTATATAATGTAGACGGCAATGTAAGGCTTGAGAGTCTTACGTCAGCAGAGCGAAGGTCAGCTAGTTGGAAAACAGGCTGGTCAACCGCCGTTTGCACCAAAATAAACTTCATATCAGGGGATGCTTTTGCGCCAACGACTGTTTGATAGCGAGCAACTGCTTCGGGTGTGCGCTCTTTTGGAACCATACGAGCATAATCAAGCCATGTAAGTGTACCGGCCGCAAAATCAAGGCTGCGAGACCAATCTTCGTACTTATCTTTTGAATAGAGGATGGTGTGTACACCAGCAACAACTGTTTGCTTACCAGCAGTACGAACACCACTGTTCTTACCATCAATCCATACATTGGCATTATTAGGGGTTGAATCGAATTGAAGCAATGCGCCTTGTTCGAGGCGGCCATTACCACTATCAAGGCGATATCCCAACATAAAGAAGATAGTCACTGTCAAAATAATTAACACTGAAAGAGTAGCGATCGCCGAGAAAGCGATGCGCTGAATTAATTGCTGCTTTTTAGTAGGTCGTTTAAACATAAAATTAACTACTTTAGTATAGCAAAATAGTAGAGCAAGATTTAAAGATATTTTAAAGAAGTACTTGCATAAGCATAATGCTTTGCTCTACTATAGGTGGTAACGATGTGTGGGCAATGGAGGCTCACATATTAATGCGAGAAACCTGCGAGGATTACACACCACATGCCAAACAACAAAACGATCACTATTAATGGACGCGTTTACGACGCGGTTACTGGTCTACCTATAAATAAAGCTGCTTACGACGTAAGCCGACCCTCTACTCCTAAAAAGGTAGAGAAAAAAACCGAAGTTAAAGAGAAGCCAGCACCAAAGCCGGTTGTTGAACGTGCTCCCGCAACGGTAGCCAATGAAGTTCACGGCCAAACGCAACGTTCTCACACACTTGCTCGCCGATCTGTAAAAAAGCCAACTAAAGCCGTCAAACGACCAACTACTGGTCGCCACATGGATATGGCTCGCAGCTCTAAGATTACGAAATTTGCTCCACACCCCGTCGTGAAGCCAGCTGAAGTGAAGGCAATTGTGAAAGCACAAGCTGCTGCTGCTAAGCCAGACAAAGCCCCACAAGTGCATCCAATAGCTGCTAAAGCCGTTACACGTGCGGCTGTGGCTAAGCCAGTTGCGCAAAAGCCAGCTACTACTAAAGAAGTGAAGGATGCTGCCATTGCCAAAGCACTCGCTACTCCAAAAGCGAAGCCAGTTAAAAAATCAAAGAAGCAAAACAAATGGGTTCGCCGAATTAGTATTGTTGGGATTATCGCATTAGCCCTCGGTCTTATTCTTTATGGCGTTTACCACTTCGTTCCAAGTGTTTCAGTTGGAATCGCTTCAGCGCAAGCTGGCGTAAAAGCAACCTATCCTGAATATGTTCCAGATGGATACGCACTTAGCCACCCAGTAACCTACGAAGAAGGTGAAGTAACGCTTATCTTCAAATCGAATAGCAACGATAATAGCTACTCAATTACTCAAGAAAGTAGTACATGGGATTCATCAGCTGTTCTCGACAGGGTTGTACGGCCAGTATCTGGAGAAGATTACTCTACTACGAAAGAACGTGGGCTCACTGTGTACGCATATAATAATGGCAAAAGTGCAGCTTGGGTAAATGGCGGAGTACTTTACGTCATCTCAAGCAACGACGCGCCACTTTCTGGCGAACAGATCCGTCATATTGCTACTAGCTTGTAGATAAGCATTACTTTCTCACCCCTATAGTTCATGCTATACTGAGGGTAATATGACAATTGTTCGATCTCGTTTTGCCCCAAGTCCAACTGGCTTCATGCACGTTGGTGGTGTTCGTACTGCATTATTTTCTTGGCTGCTTGCTCGGCAAGCGGGCACTGACGGTACGTTTATTCTTCGTATTGAAGACACCGATAAGGTTCGTGAAGTCGAGGGAAGTATTCAACAAATCGAGAACAGCCTTCGATGGCTTGGCATTGAATGGGATGAAGGTATTGATAAAGGCGGCCCAGATGCACCGTACTTACAGTCTGAGCGTTTAGTTATTTATAAAGAGTGGGCGCAAAAACTTATTGATTCTGGCCGTGCTTATGCCGACCCTTACACCCAAGAAGAAGTTGAGGCTTTCCGCGAGCAAGCCAAAGCTGAAAAACGACCGTTCTTATTCCGTGACCACCGTCCAGAAAACCCACCAGTTTGGGATGGTTCACAACCACTTCGTTTTAAATCCGACCCTAAGCCATACAAATGGACCGATGCGGTTATGGGTGAGCTTTCAACTGGCCCTGATGCGATTGACGACTTTGTGCTTATTAAAAGTGATGGCTTCCCAACGTATAACTTCTGCCACATTGTTGATGATGCGATTATGGGAGTGACTCATGTGCTTCGTAGCCAAGAGTTTATTAGTAGTACACCAAAATTCTTAAACCTTTATGAAGCGCTTGGCTTCGAGAAACCAACTTTAGCTACGTTGCCATATGTTATGGCTATTGATGGTAAAAAGAAGCTTGGCAAACGCGATGGCGCTAAAGACATTCTCCTTTACGGTGCCGAAGGCTACCTTCCTGAAGCTATGGCTAACTTCCTTGCAACTTTAGGCTGGAACGATGGTACAGAACAAGAAATCTTTACCGTAGCCGAACTTATAGAAAAGTTTTCACTCGACCGTGTACAAAAAAGCCCGGCTCGTTTTGACGAGCAACGACTTCTTTGGCTTAACGGCCAACACATTCGCTTACTTTCACTTGATGATCTTTACGCTCGAAGCCTCGATTTCTGGAGCGAAAAAGCAAAAGAAGCAGGCGAGGAACGACAGAAGTTAGTGTTAGCACTTGTCCAAGACCGCTTAAAAACATTGGCCGACATTCCAACAATTACAGATTATTTCTTTGATGAACCAGCGCCGAAATGGGAAATGGTTGCCGAAAATAAGCAACTTGCTAAGTTAAGCAAAGAGGAAATTACTTCGTATCTTGAAGCGACGCGAACAGCTTTAGAAGCATCAGAGTTTGATGCTGAAAGTATTCAAAATACACTTAATACACTGCTAGAAACTACTGGTCAAAAACCAGGTATTCTATTTAGCCTCATTCGTTTAGTAGTATCATGGGCACCATTTAGCCCAGCTTTGAATGAAACACTCTCAGTACTTGGCAAACAAACGGTTATCGACCGTATTAATCGCGCACTGTAATAAGATTTTAACTTCTTCCAATTGAAAAGCCCTCGAAGGCATTTTCAATTCTTCGAGGGCAACTCACCGCCAGAGGGGTGCGGACGAATCCGACACCCCTCCAACGGGAGGAACTAGTTAGTACTGATGAGTGTCGGGACGACGGGGTTATTCACCTTGAAGGCGGCCTCCCAGGACGTGAATCGGATCGTCGGACCGAACGGGTCCTTGCCGAACATCAGAATTCCACTGGAATCTTTTCCCGATGTCAGACCCGCCAGAAACGAGAAGCCTGGCAGCGTGTTATCACACTGCATCTGCAGAAGTAGTGGATCTTGCAGCCCGTACGCGGCCAGAGCCTCCAATCCAGCAAGCTTCTCGTTGTCGATCAGTGCATGGGCACGAATACCCTCGATCGATCGCAGCTGCTTCTTGTTTCCCTGCCAGTCACCTCGCAGGTTGATCCGAATCCGATGAATGCCTCGATTATACATTGCGGCACTCTGATGCACCTTCAATGACATGTCCGTGTAAAAATCACCGGAAACTCCTGGCTGCGTCAACTCGATCAAGCGCTTGTTGAAGCGCCATGTGTCCTCGACTGTTTTACAGACCACGAAATAGAACTCGAGGTCGTCGATTGACTGCACGTGGTCGCTGTCGGTGTCGAGTTCCTGGATGACATACCGTTGCGGACGCTCATACTGAGGGAAGCGATCGTACAGGTCCAGGAGCAGCTTTTGTTGCTGCTTCAGGGTACGCAGATATGGCGTGAAGTGCCCTTTCTTTGCATCCAGATCGGCCTTCAGACGCAAGGAGCTCGCGACAAACTGCGACCTCTCTTCATCGTCGATCACGTCCAAAGCGTTTTCGAGCGTGAATCCTCCGTTCTGAAGTGCCATCAGCAATGCGTGCAGCTGTCCAGCGTTGATATCGAAAAGGCGTGTCATGATGACGTGCCCTCCTTTTTCTACCGCCATGTCTGCTTACGGACCATCCGCATACAGCTCTTTTGAGAACGGCGATGTATATTCGATTACTTAAATACACACCGCCGATCTCAATTCAGTACCAAATTATAAAAGTTCTAACAATAATTACAACATAGAATGGCATATTTTACAATTTAAGTGTATTAAAATATGCTTAAGCATATATTCATCTCCACTTCTCGTGATATACTATGCTTATGTTTAAGCGCAAACCAAAAGCGCCGGTTGATCCACTCGCGCCAGTCATTCCAAAAGCGCCTAACTGGTTCAAACGACACAAAAAACTATCTATAATCTTGGGTATTGTTTTAGTGTTGCTTATCGCCAGTGGCACCGCCACAGCCTTATATTTCATCAACCAAAAACCTGAGGAAGTGGCAAAGGTACAACCTAAACCCGAACCAGAGCCAGAGCCTGTGAAATACTACTCACCACTTACGGGTAATGAAGTATCGAGCGAAGCCATAACCAAGCAAGCCACGACGGCCATTATGATCGAGAATAGCCCTGATGCACGGCCACAATCTGGACTAAAAGATAGTGGTGTCGTATTTGAAGCAATTGCCGAAGGTGGCATCACTCGGTTCCTCGTGGTGTATCAGGAACAGAAACCTCAGCTCATTGGACCAGTTCGAAGTGTACGCATGTATTACGTTGATTGGGCAGCTGCTTTTAACGCCAGTGTGGCACATATTGGCGGAAGCGCAGCCGCACTAGCTGAAGTACGCAACGGAAACTATCGTGATATCGACCAATTCTTTAACGCTGGCGCATACTGGCGCGCCACCGACCGCTACGCACCACACAATGTGTACACAAGTTTCGAAAAGCTTGATGCGCTCAATGCAGCCAAAGGTTATACAACTTCTCAATTTACCGGCTTCACTCGAAAAGATAGCGCAGCTCAACCAACTCCAACTGTTACAAGTATCGACGTTCAAATCAGCAGCGCCTTATTCAATAGCCACTATGCCTACAACGCAGCCACAAATACCTATGACCGTTCTCAGGCGGGCGCCCCACACCTCGATAGGGAACTTGGGCAAATTAGCCCACGGGTTGTTGTTGCTATGAAAGTCGACCAACAACACGTCTTTGAAGATGGCTGGCGCGAGCAAATTGGTGCAATTGGTAGCGGGACTGCTTATATCTTCCAAGATGGCGGCATGAGCGAAGTAACCTGGAAAAAAGCTAGCAAAACAGAACAGATTACCTTTACTGACGCAGAGGGTAAAGACGTTCCGTTAGCTCGTGGCCAAACCTGGTTAACAGCAGTGCCTAATGGAAGTGGAAATGTCACATGGCAGTAGAACAAAAACCGCAACTTGTTAAAGATTTCTTCCCTAAGTTCAAAAGGGGAGCGATTATTCTTATTATCGTGTTGCAAGTATTGATATTGCTTGGCATCGCCGTAACTTTGCAATACTTCGGGTTCTTCGACGAAAACCCAGTCGCCTTTATTTGCACCTTGCTTGCACAAAGTATTCTTGGAGTTGTCGCTTCACTCATCTTGTTCCGTTTCATTGCCAAGCCAATTAAAAACCTGCTTGCTGCTATTACTCATATTGCTGGTGAGCCAACCGATACTACACCACCAAACCCTAACGAAGAACACTTTGTAAAAAATGGCCTCAAGCCAGTGCTGCAAACAATCTACCAGCTTGCCTCAGATGCGCCAGACCCAATTGCTGAAGGTGAAAAGAATATTTCCCAAGCTACAACAGCTGGCCAGGTAGTACAAGCCGCGCAGCCTGCTTCGCGCTCACCAATTGAAGCAGCGCTTGATTCAACGATTTGTGGCTTTGTTGCTATGGATCAAAACCGTAGAATTACTTACGCCAACAAGGCAACACCTATTCGAGTTGATCGAAATGGTGTTCAGACGCTTGATTTAATCTTTAATGAAAATGACACTATTGAGAAATGGTGGAACGAATGTGACGAATCAGCTGTTCATGCCGAGCGCACTTGGTCTCGTATTCCTAACAAGCTTCCTAATGAAGAAAACCGTCGTTTCTTCGACGTCATTGCTTCATACGACAAAAGTGCGGCTAATGAAGTTGTTATTACACTCATTGACCGAACGCACGCGTACATCGTTGACGAAGAAGGCCTCGATTTCATCGCCTTTGCCGCTCATGAACTTCGTGGACCAATTACTGTTATTCGTGGCTACCTTGATGTTATTCAAGATGAGCTAAAAGACGTATTAGAGCCAGACCAAAAAGAATTATTCCACCGCCTAACCGTATCTGCAAACAGGCTTTCGGGGTACATTAACAATATTCTTAACACTTCAAAGTACGACCGGCGCCACCTTCGAATGCACCTTGCTAAAACAACCGTCAAAGATGTATATGATACGATTCGCGACGACATGCAGCTTCGTGCAACCTCACAAACACGCTCACTAGCCGTAACAATTCCCGATAGCCTGCCAGAAATTGCCGCAGATACCGCTAGCCTCAGTGAAGTGCTTAGCAACCTTATCGACAACGCTATTAAATACAGCAACGAGGGTGGTGCAATTACTGTTAACGCCAGCTCAAAAGGCGATACTGTTGAAATTGCTATTCAAGACTACGGAATTGGAATGCCAGGAAATGTCGTCGGGAACTTATTCCAGAAGTTTTATCGCTCACACCGCTCACGCGAAACAGTTGCTGGTACTGGTATTGGCTTGTACATCAGTAAGGCGATCGTTGAATCTCACGGTGGTAACATCAGCGTTCGTAGTGAAGAAGGCCACGGTTCAACGTTTACTATCTCACTTCCAACATATCGAATGGTTGCAGACAAGCTCAAAGCAGGTAATAATGATAATGAATTAGTGATAAATAAAGAGGGTGGCTGGATTAAAAATCACACCATGTATAGGGGATAAATCGTGGCTATTAAAACTATTCTTATTGTCGAAGACGACCGATTTATCGGTGAGATGTATGTACGTAGCCTTAAAAAAGCCGGTTATGACGTTGACTGGATGGTAGACGGAAACGATGGACTCATCGCCGCACGCAATAAACAATACGACCTTATCTTGCTCGATGTTATGTTGCCAGAACGTCGTGGAAGCGAAATCCTTGAAGCACTCCGTGGTGGCGAAGACCTTATTCCACGTTCTAAAGTATTGGTATTAACAAACTTCGAACAAGACGATGAATCCCGCATGGCCATGGAGCACCGCGCTAACGGATACCTTATTAAAGCCGAGATTACTCCAAGCAAACTTATTTCTGTTATCGAGAAACTCGGCTAACCATGGACCGCAATCACAAACTTGATGCGCCAAACAACGAAGAATTACGAATAATTGATCAGATCGAAGATAAAAGTGGCGCTGCTACCGTCTATCGAAATCCAAAACCACAATTTCATGGTGAAATCCTTTCAGCCGAACAACGACAAAAAGTAAAAGATGATGAACTTGCTTCAATTACCAATGACCTATGGAAATCATCTCTTAAGATTGGTTTATACGTCCCATACCCATTCGTAGGTGGAGCGTTACTCGCTGCCATCTTAAATTCATCAGTAGACATGGTGAGTGCCGGTATTATGATTGGGCTACTTATTGTTGTTACTGGCTTCTGGCTCTACACATCGTATGTCGCATACGCGCGAATATTCAAAATATTCTATAAGCATGCGCTGCGTGCCGGGCCATTTATATTTGTAATGCTGCCAAGCGTACTGCTCGCTTCACAGGCCTTCTACGCCTATACAGCCGCAAACATCGCCGGTCAATCTATCGTGTTCAACGTCGCAGCAGTATCACTACTTGTCGTGCTATACAGCATCCTCACCACATTCATAGTTTTGTTAGTCTGGTCACATAGTAAAATCAAAGGCATCTTTAAAGCTGCTGTCGCTGGACTAGTATTACTCTTTTCCGTTGGGTTAGTACTATCTTCGTATCTGTTATAGGGTGGACAGAGAAGGGGGTTTTTGGTACTATTACTAAGCCTTCGAGGCAACAATTTGGTCCCGTCGTCTAACGGTTAGGACACCAGGTTCTCATCCTGGCAATCGGAGTTCGATTCTCCGCGGGATCACCAAGATTATTAAAAAGCCTCCGCTGCGGAGGCTTTTTGTTATCATAAGAACTATGAATATCGGAATTACCCTCACCTCAGCACTAGATGTCGGAGAAGAATACATTGATCTCACTGAAAAAGTAGCAACAAAACTGGCAATTAACGGACACGGCATTGTATATGGCGGTACCGCATACGGAATGATGTCAACATTGGCATCAGCTTACAAAGCAGCTGGAGGCCAAAGCCTCACTGGTGTTATGGCTAAGGATTTGATGGCTGTAACAAAAGGCTACATTGCATTCGATAATCTTGATACTTCGTTCCTTGAAGAGACTATGGAAAATCGTAAACACCGTATTGTAGAGCAATCGGATGCGTTCATTCTACTACCGGGCGGTTACGGAACTTTCGAAGAAATCGGCAGCATCGTAGGCGGTAAAGTAAACAAACTCTACGATAAGCCAATCGCGCTTTATAACTACGATGGCTTTTACGATACGCTCATTGCATTCTTAGATGAAATGCAAAGCAAAGCATTCTCAAAAATCCCGATCACTGAGTTTGTATTTATTAGCGACGATTTGGATGAAATACTCAATCACTTCACCACATACCAACAAAAAGAGTTAGTAGATAAATTCGTATAAAAATATAGCCTACACAAACAAAAGTGTCCCGCCCCCTCCGCTTGAGGCGAAGGGGAGCGGGACACATGCTTACTCAGCGAGTCGCACCACGTACGCGATGCTGATAGATGGGTATGCGATTCGGAGCTGCAGAGCATCGATCACGGCGGCCGGGCACAGTTGCTCGGCGAGCTGGGAAGTCACCTCACCAGGAAGGTTACCTGCAGCCTCGTAGGCGACCATTTGGTCGGGCGAGAGCAGCAGGACGTATTCCTGAGCATCCCTAGTGAAACTGTCGCCAGAACCACCACCAGAACCGCCGCCGAGCGTCCATGAGACATCACCGACGTCGACAGGATTACCCGAGAACGGCCCTTGAGGGCTCATCGGTGGGCTCACAAAATCGGCTTCGGGATCTTTGGGCTCTGTATGAACAGCGTGGTGCTTGGTCGGTTCGGGGTTCGGGGTAGACACATCGGCCGTAGCGGCGCAGCCAGTCATGACGACAGCTGCGAACACGACGAGAGTGATGTGCGCGAATCGGTAACGCATTGTTACTCCTTGAATGAAAGCATGCAAAGCCTAGTGACACCATGTCACCAGACCTTTGTCACCGTCTGGTGTGCAGGGTAGCCATCGATAGGCTCATGCTTTAATAATACCATATTTATGTTAAAAAGTCAATATTCAAGGACTAACTAAGCCGGGGTGGGTACCAAATAATACTTAAGAATGAGGGAGGATTTTGACCACATCCGTGCGAGGTTTGGCGCGTTAGCAAGCCAAACCTCGCACGAAGTGATGAGTCGTTTAGGGCGAAGCGACTCGTTCGCGTCCGTTCGCCCAGTCGATGAGCTTGAAGCATTCCGCTCCAAACCCACGCCACAGGAGGGCGATCGTACCGCCGAGCGTCAGAACCGACCACAGGACCACCGCGAAGTAGCCCAGCCAGTCAGGCACGAAGCCGATCAACTGTGCGATGGGTGTCATGAGAATCGCAATGATCAGTCCGGCACTGTAGCCGCACATCGCGAAAAGTGCCGCGACGATCGCCAGAACGCCCAGGGTGCCCACCACGTTCCGGAATACCGATTCCTTCGGGCTCAGCTCGTGCTGGGCATACGTTCCTTCGGCGTTGGTAACAAGCCGAGTAGTACTTTCTTGCATCCTTACCACCTCCCTCGAGAAAAGACGACGGAATCTCCGTCGCCAAGATAAGGACTGATATATTTAACAATATAATTATATAAAAAGCAATCCGATTTTATATAAGCAGCATGACCGCACCGATTGCCGCACCGACCGCTAGTGCATACCTTGCAAAGTCTTCACCTTTCTTAATTGCAAACCTCGTACCCAAATAACTACCGAAGCTACCGCCGATGATTGCCGCAAGGGCATGGAGTACTAGGAAATTTCCCTGAAAAGCTAACGCAGCAAAAATAACTGCCGATTGAACTAAACCGATAACCCTTCGCAGTGCTGTACTTTGTAATATCGTTAAATTGAATAGCTGTGACAAGCCAATGGTAATAATTATCGAAAACGCACTACTTGTAATAATTGAACTCACGAGCAACAACAGCACAAGCAAGCCAATGCCTATACTGCGATGACGTTTGCTTAACTTTATTTTTCGACGGTCAATAAATAGCATCGGAATTGAAAGGATTGTGATAATTGCCAGAATTGTTTTGAAAGAGCTTGTTTCAATGTGAGTCAGTGTGATCGCACCTATAATTGAAGCTACCACTGTAACGATAGCCAGCGTTATTGTGAGCTTTTTATTACGAGGGAGATGGTCGGTCTTACGAAAGGCAGCTAATGAGCTTGCTCCCATTCCGATTGCCATAAACCCACCAGTTGTTGCACCTTGCGCAGGTGTCATGCCACTTAAAAGCCAGTATGGCGCCATAAGATAGCCACCACCCCCACCGGCGATGCCGCTTAAGGTACTAGAAATAAGCGCAACTAAAAATGTTACTAAATAAATAAATTCCATAGCAAGAAATATGTATCATTACATAGCTCTGGTTATTGCCCGAGGTTTAGTTTCGAAAAACATGTCGAGGTTGCGTACTCGGGAGAGCGCAACACTTTAATGTCGTCGGTGTTTTGTTTTTTAGAATGATCAAGTTGGTCAATCTATATCGATTAAGTTTTAGTGAAATGTAGGTAATACAAATTATAACAGAAATATATCTAAAAGTCAATAGAATTATATATGCTCGATATTCAACCCGAACTGTTATTATCAAATAAGATAAGCATAAACAGGTACTACACATGATTCCCGAGCAACAAAACTCAGATCAATTAGAAACACCGCCCGAGGCGCACATTGAAACCAAAAAAACTGCACCGTCTCGAAGAAGAAAAGTAGTTCTTATTATAATTTCTTCTGTAGTTCTATTTCTTTTGGCCGCCGGCACTACATACACAGTCATGGCCTTGCAGAATAAGGATGTCTCAACAGAAACATCACAGGTAGCAACAACTGACGAAGATGAAATTAAACCTACTGTTGATAACATCTATGTTTACTCGGATGCCAATCTTGTTGCCATCAATCCAGAAACTAAAGAATTCGCTATTGTCGATACAGCTATCGATGGCGAGTCTGGCAATGCTAATCTTGGATCAACCGTTCCGCTAACAGCACCTGACTTCCAGGCAGCCGTCTACACAAAAGATAACACCGGCTGGATTGTAACGGGAACAGAAAAGAAAATCTTTTATTCAATTCCAGAAACAGCGAAGGCGACAGGCTTTTATTCACTTTACCTCTCAGCTTGGTCAACCGACTCAACCAAAATCGCATTCTCAATTGGCTTTATGTGCCCAATATACGGACCATGTACTGAAGCCAGTGAAGACAAGAGTGTGTCGGGTGTATATGTGTATGATTTAATCACAGAAAAAGCATCGAAAGTCCAATCGACCGGTGTTATACAATGGCTTCCACAATCAACAAAGCTTGCATACTTCGATGACGCGACAACCCCACAAAAGCTTTTACTTAATGACACTACCGCTGGAACTACTTCAACAGCTGCAACGAAAAATTTCGGATTCGCACCGCAAGCTTCAATTTCTGATGATGCTAAAAAAATCATTTATTCAGCAGGAGTAGATGGTACTGAGTCTGCTGCAACCTTTATTCAAAATATCGACGGCTCTGACCAGAAAACATTAAAAACAAGCAACTTCGCTGACCTACAATGGCCAAAATTCCTTCCTGAAAGCAATGCTGATTACGCATATTCAAAGCGTAAAGAAATTCAATGCTACAACGGTACTAGTGGATGCGTGAGCGCAAGCCTGCAAATCGTAAAAGGTGGTGAAGATAAAAAAGCCGTTGAAGATATCGACTCAAGGGTTATCGGTTTCTACAAAAATCAAGCAGTGGTTGTAATGAGTGATGGCCAAGTTGGCCTTGACCCAAATAATCCTGCACCTTACAAGGCAACGGTTTCACTTGTTGATCTAACTAGCTTCAAAGCCTCAAAAATCTACGAGAAAACAACCCAAAAGGGTGGTGAAGTAGATATGCAAATCAAGTTGCGTATAAGAGAATAGTCTAAAAAGCACATTCGTATAAATTCGTAGGAGACAAATCATCTTAGAAATGAGATAATAGATGCTCGATGATCACGCCTACTATTCAAACCAATTCACCCTATCTCGCCAACTTAGAGCGCTATATTGAAGATGGCAATAAAGCCGATGTTTTATACGAGCACCAAAAGGCTATTATTAAAGATACTGCCGAGTTTTTACGGAGCGGAAATCGCCGTGGGTACATTGAAGCACCAACCGGTACAGGTAAGACTGTTCTATTTGTTACCCTTGCCGAGGCTTTTAGTTACCAATCCGAACAACCGCCACGAATTCTTGTTGTTACTCCAACAAAAGATCTAGTTCGCCAGACGGTTGGTGGCAGCTTAGAAGACAAAGGCTTTGCTGGCTTCGCTCCTCAAATGAGCGTTGGAACATTTTACAGTGACACACCCTCTGGCATGCGTAGCCTTGATGCCCAAGTCACCATCACTACATATGCCTCACTAGCTAAACTCGCAACCACTCGCGTTACAACCACCGACAAAGACGGAGTAGAGCATATGGGCTTAATAAATATGGTTGATGAGCATTTCGATATCATCTTTTTAGACGAAGGACACAAAGCACTCGGAACGAATAGCCGAAAAATTATTAAAGACATTAACCTTGAAACCTTAATAATCGGCTTCACCGCAACTCCGGAATATCACGCATCACGCAGCCTTAACAGTTTGTTGCCTGTTTTAATTCACCAACTCGACCTTAAGGAAGCTATCAAACTCGACATGCTTTCATCGGTTATTCCTGTTGCTATTCCTGCGCCTACAACAACTGCTCAAGAGTTTTCGATTGGCGCACTTGGTGAATATGAGAACAGTAGCTTAAGGCAACTCATTCAAAACCCGGCGCGTAATAAGATGGTTGTTACGATTGCAAAGCAGCTTATTCAAGCAGGTAACACTCCAATCATCGCCTGTATTCCCGGCGACGCCATGGCCCACCCAAACTTAATTGCCGATATGTTGTCCGAACAAGTTATTGAAGATGAGTACGGAATAACCCGGCCAATCCGCGTTCATACCGTTACTAGTTCAATTACTGCCGCTACTCGTCAAAAGATTTACGCTGAATTAGAAAAAGGTGCCATTGATGCTTTGACTTATATTGATGTCCTCACCGAAGGTTGGGATAGCCAGCGTGCCAACGTTATTATTAATGCCCGGCCAACTCGGTCACTTGTAGCCGCCCGCCAACGCATGGGGCGCATTTTGCGCAATAAACACGATAACCGCCCGGCAATTGCCATTGATATTGTCGACAACATTGCATCGAATACCGCACCACAAGTTTCTATGGCTGATATTTTTACCGTCAAGAGTATAGAGAATGGTTCAGCAATAGGGGATATCGACCTAGTACATATGCTCGCCGTTAAAGCATCAATTAACAAAATCTTTGAAGAGTTTGGCGCCGTAAAAACAATTACCAATAACTACACCCAGTACGCGGAATTACTTGAAACGCTGCCGCATTTAACTCGCGGCCAAGCTTCAATCAAGCAAGATGGAAAGATGCGCACTTTTGCATCACCTGGACGATTATTTACCCGCCTTAATGTAGACAGCTTTGCACTAAACTACCTAAAAGAAAAAGAAGCTATTGATGTGCGACTTGTTCGCCGACACCACGAAGCCATTGAGGCGTATGATGAAGAGCAGATTCAAGCTAGCCTTGCCAGCCTACCAAATGCCGTTCATACCGGCCATGGGCTTCGTGTAGGCGACATATCATATGTAAGTTTGAATGAACTTATTGCGATTATTAATCAGAAATATTCTTTTGTTGATGCGAACTATCGTAGTATCGAAACCCTCGCACATGAAATCATTAAATCAGACAAAGACCTTTACTTCACCAAACGCTTCCGTGCCCGCACCCACCGTGGAATTATGCTCTACAATGCCCAGACTATGGTTTCAATTGCAGTCGGACAAGCGATTGTAGCAGCTTACCGCGAAGAGTAATACTGTCAAGAAAGGGGAAAGCCCCGCCTCCCAGGGTAGGGAGACGGGGCGGGTGCCGGTCTTACCGGCTGACGAAGAGCTGGCTGTACTCCTCATCCGTGATGTAGAGCTTCAGCTTCAGCAACGTCATGTTGATGTTGTCCTGCAGGTTGGCGCGTGGCGCCCACGACTGGAACTCGAAAGATCCACCGTGCTGCTCCGAACCGATGATGAACTCGATGTCGTCGATCGGGACCGAAACGATATAGGCGACGCCGCTGGGTGCAGTGTAGCCAAATCGCATCGTGTCGTTGACCGAACTCCGAATGCTACCGGCGACCAGTACGAAAGTGCCACTGATCTCGGTGCGCTCGGTAATCGTGTCAGACATCATGACGTCGTAGACCTCGCCATTGACGATGCCGACCTGTTCCGTCATGGTGACGAGTGAGTCCAAGCGTTCCTGCTCGGCGACCCCGTTGAAGTAGAACACGCAAGGCGTGATCACTGCAGCGAGCACGCCGAAGACGAGAAACACAAAGAGGAGGACTCGCCAGTCGCTGTTTTTGTAGTCGAAGAACCATCCGAAGAAGCGGCGCGTGCGCGACCTCTCCTCTTCGGGTTCTTCTGGCTCTTCAGGCTCTTCGGGCTCCTGGACCGCTGCCGCTTTGGCGGCACGGCTCTTTCGGGTGCGAAACACTTCAGGTACCGCCTTTCTTGTCGATTGGGTCCTGGCTGTTCTAGATGTATATTATACTACTTTTTCAATAAAAAAGCAATGCCTATTTATCTTTTCTTGGACGAAATTCTGCTATAGTTAACAGAGTATATGTCGAAAATAATCATCATCGGAGCAGGCATCGGTGGCCTTGCCACTGCCAACTTACTCGCAAAGGCTGGGCATACTGTCCATGTATACGAGAAAGAGCCATCGGCCGGTGGTCGCTCGGGCCAATTTAAAAAAGATGGCTTCACATTTGATACGGGACCATCTTGGTACTTGATGCCTGAAGTATTCGATCACTATTTCAATTTACTAGACACAACCGCCGCTAAACAGCTGGACCTTATTAAGCTCAACCCGGCATACAAAGTTTTTTTCGAGAACAACAACACCATTACAATCACCAGTGATTTAGAAAAAGACGCTGCAACATTTGAATCCATCGAAACAGGGGCAGGCGAGGCTTTGAAAAAGTATGTTGAAAAAAGCGATGAAACCTATCAACTTGCTTTGAAACATTTCCTATATAGCAACTTTACCGACCCACGAGACTTATTCCATTCCGATATCACTAAACGGGTAGCGCAAATGTTAAGCCTCGTCACTACATCAATCGACCGCTATGTAAGTCGCTTCGTCACTCACCAGCATTTGAAACAAATTCTCGAATACCCAATGGTATTTCTTGGCACATCTCCATTTAATGCACCGGCGATGTATAGCTTAATGAGCGCGCTCGATTTTAAAGAAGGTGTGTATTATCCACGAGGCACGATGTATAGCGTTGTTGAATCACTCGTAGCACTCGGAAAAAATCTTGGCGTTTCGTATCATTTTAATTCACCCGTAAAACGTATCGTCGTTTCAAGCGACTTTGCGACTGGCATTGAGCTTGAGGACGGTGCGAAAATTGAAGGGGACCAAGTAATCTCAAATGCCGACTTACATTTCACCGAAACACAATTGCTTGCACCAGCCGAGCGAAGCTACCCAGAATCATATTGGAACAAGAAAGAAACCAGCCCAAGTGCCTTGCTATTATTCTTAGGCGTAAAAGGCAAGGTCCCAGAATTCGAACATCACACATTATTGTTCGTTGAGGATTGGAAAGCTAATTTTGATGCCATTTACAAAACGAAAACTGCACCAGAAAAAGCTTCACTGTACATTTCTAAAACAAGCCAAAGCGATGCTTCAACAGCGCCAAAAGGTCACGAAAATATTTTCGTACTTGTTCCATTACCAGCTGGTATGAGTTTAAGTGAAAAGCAAACCCAAGAACTTACGATGCATTACTTAAATCAAATCAAAACCATGACTGGCGTCGACCTTGAAAGCCGCATTGTCAGCAAAACCACTTTTGGGCCAGATGATTTTCGAACAAAATATCACTCATGGCAAGCCTCAATGCTTGGCCCATCTCACAAGTTAACGCAAAGTGCATTCTTCAGAACTCCAAACAAAAGTAAAAAAGTTTCAAGCCTGTATTATGTAGGGAGTGGCACCGTTCCTGGCGTTGGCGTGCCGATGTGCCTCATTAGTGCGGAACTTATTTACAAACGGTTAGCTGGCATAAAAAAAGGTGGGCGAGTGGAAGCGATTGAGGAGATTTCGTAATGCAGTGGTTTTATTTAATTGGGCTATTAATTGGAATAGGTGGGTTAGTACTGATTGACCGTCGTTGGAAGTTAGGCTTTTGGCGTGACGCTGGGCGAACTGCAAAAACACTCGCTACTGCAGTCGCAATCTTTGCTCTTTGGGACCTACTTGGCATTAGCCTTGGCATTTTCTTTCACGGCGGCAGCCAATACTCATTACCATATCGTTTAGCCCCAGAGTTCCCAATTGAAGAAATTGTCTTCCTGTTCCTATTATCGTATAGCGCATTAATTATTTATCATGGAGTCCAAGCATGGCGTTCACGTACCTCGTAATTAACCTCATTTTCATAGTGTGTATTGTTGTGATGTTCATGCAATATCTTGAAAAACCAACTAAAAGTTGGTGGGTTACTTTTGGAATATTAGTCGCACTCACAGCTGTGTTTGATAGTATTATTATTTGGGCAGGAATTGTTGGCTATAACCCAGAAAAGATTCTCGGTGCCTACATCGGCTTCGCGCCACTTGAAGATTTCTTCTACGCAGCTTTAGCAATTATTATCGTGCCTGCCTTATGGAATTTGTTTGACCCTAATCGAAGATCAGAAAGAAAATAATGAAATTTTTCCAAACACTTAAAAAACTTTTCTGGATTTCACGACCAATCCCTTGGCCGAATACTGCATATCCGTTTGCTGTCGGGTATTTAATAACGGGTGGAAGTATCGATCTTACATTTATTCTTGGAACTCTCTACTTCTTAGGGCCATATAACTTACTTATGTACGGCGTAAACGATGTGTTCGATTACGAATCGGATATAAAAAACCCTCGCAAGGGTGGTATTGAAGGCATGAAAGAATCACGTGCTTTCCATCCTACAATCATCAAAGCTGCCATTCTTACCAACGCACCATTTTTGCTCTACCTATTAATTGCTGGGGATTGGGCAGCTCGCTTAACACTCGCCATTGTCGTTTTCTCGGTTATTGCATACTCACTCAAAGGTTTGCGTTTCAAAGAAAAACCAGTGCTCGATTCCATAACCAGCAGTCTGCACTTTGTCGGGCCATTACTATTTGCACTCGCGCTCCACGATTTCCCATCTAACGCCTGGGGTTTTGTTATCGCGTTTTTCATTTGGGGAATGGCTTCGCACGCTTTTGGTGCAGTGCAAGATATTGTGCCTGATAAGAAAGCGGGGATTGCTTCAATTGCCACGTTCTTTGGTGCCAAGCGAACTATTTGGATTGCCTACTTTATGTATTTAGCAGCCGCAATTATCGTTTTCCTCCAAGGAAGTAGCTATGTGTCCGTTGCCATTATGGCCGTCATATACTGTTTCAATATTTCACCGTACCTCACTGTCACCGAAAAAACAGCCGCAACGACAAACGTAGCCTGGAAACGGTTCATTTGGTTGAACTATCTTACAGGTGCGATCGTAACGATGGTAATCCTAATTACAGCACTTTAGACAACGCTCTAACAGATTGACAAAATAGTATTTTTGATGTATTATACCGTCCGTGAACATCAAAATGGCATGGCTTGTTCTGGTTGCGTGCGTTGCCGTAACCCTGTCCGTTTCCGCCTGCACCGCAAGTGGTGCGCCGCTCTCCGACCCGATCGTCGGGAACGCGCCCAAGGCGCAGGAGATCCCACAAACCCTCGACCCACCCGAACCCCAAATAGTTCACGATCAGTGGACGGTCTGGACGACGGGGCAGAACGAAATACGAGCTAAGGAGCTTGGAGCCGTCCTGTTCTTTGTGTCCGAGCAGATGGGGCACGAGATCGACTTCGTTCTGCCGAACGACCTTCACTACAGCGAGGGATGGCTCGGCATTTCCAAGTTCCGTTCGGACTGTATCGTCGGCTTGTACGAAGATGCCCAGACCGAGGTAGACGGTTCCGTCAGCGTCTCGATCTTCCAGCGGTACAATGACTCGTTGCAAGTCGACTTCCCATGGAGCGCCAACTACGCTGCGTTGGGAGATGGTCTCCAGCATTACGCCGACTGGTGTAATGGGGGAGAACTCCCGGAGCCATACGTCATGGACGAAGAAGACATCGCCGACGAGATCGACGAGATCCCCGTTTCCGCCTGACACACCTCCTGTTCACACACCGACCCCCGCATGCGCCCATGTGCCTGCGGGGGTCGGCCTAACCCTTGTTTAGCCCACCAAATGGTGGCTATTTCTATATTTTTTCGCAAACAATCATAAGCATTTTCAACTCATATAATATAATGCCCTTGTAGTCAATGCTACAAAAGGTTATAATGCGCTTAGAAATAACTTTGTGGAGATCAAACAATGTCAAGAAGCATTATCGTAGAAAAGACAGGCGTTAGTTCAATTGGACGCCTACTCGGAACAGTAAACTTAATCATCGGTCTAGCTATCGGTATCCTCGGTTCAATCGTTGGTATCGTAAACTACATCGCTTACAACTCAAACGGTATCTTTGCTGATATCTTTGCATCTGTAGGTATCTTGCTCGTAGGCGTTGTGGTATACCCACTTTTCCTATTCGCACTTGGTTGGCTATACGGTGCACTCGTTGCTTTCATCTTTAACGTAGTTATCGGTGTTAGTGGTGGTGTTGAGCTTACTGTTGCTGACGAAGTTGCAGTAGCTAAACGATAGTTTCTTTCTATCTACATTTACAGCGGCACTCGAAAGGGTGTCGCTGTTGTATTCTCGCCTGTAATCCGTCATACTAGCCATAAGTATTTTAAAAGGGTTAGGCAACACTTAATACAATGACTCCGCTCCGACTGTCGCACACCTGGCATCGTCGTCTATACGTGGCGATTTTCTTGCTTTCCGTGTCAATTGTTACTATTTATATTCTCGAGTATTTGGCTGTTTTTGCTGTACCCGAAACACTACAAGTTAGCCTTATCGCAGCCGTAGCCGCTAGCTTTGCTGCAATCGGAAGCATTGTTTTCTTCATTATTGAAAAGAAGCTTTCGAGCTTTGCATTTTCATTCGCTGTTTTTGCGCTTCTTGCTGTTGCAGTAGGGTGCCAAGTTCTTGAAACAGGTGGCTTGGCTTCACCGTACTTGATTCTTTGGACATTAATAGCGTTCTTCGCAGCTATATTTGGTGCATACGGCTGGGTAGGAATGATTATCTTTATTGGCGCATATCTTGCCGGTGTTTATCTAGGTGGTGACCTTAGCTTTGAATCGGTTGCCATTATTACTCTCAGCAGCATTGTGCCCCTTATTGTTGGCGTTATTGTCTGGCGTGAACAAGGCGAACTTGATGATTCTACAAAGAATGTTAAAAACCTTGCCAATCAGCTATCAGAAGTTGCTTCGAAATCTGAGATTGTAATTAACGCTATCGGCGACGGAGTAATAGCACTCGATTCCCAAGGAATTATTCAGCTCATCAACCCGGCTGCCCAAGAGATTCTTGGATGGGGCAAGCAGGATGCGTTGATGTTGAGCTACAAATCAATTCTAAAACTCACTGATGAAACCGGAAAAGAACTCGACCCAGTTATCGATCCAATCCAGCAAGTACTCAACACCAATCAACAGGCTCGGGCGAGCAAACTTATTGCACTATCACAATCTGGCAAAAAGATTTCCGTGGCGATTGTTGTCTCACCAATTGGCGATACGGGTTCAGGTGCCATTGCAGTCTTTCGTGATATTACCAACGAACGAGCAGAGGAACGTGAACAAGCAGAATTTATCAGCACCGCAAGCCATGAAATGCGTACTCCGGTTGCGGCCATTGAAGGCTACTTAGGGCTTGCTCTGAATGCGAATACAGCAACAGTCGATGTTCGTGCCCGCGACTACATTCTAAAGGCACACGAAGCAGCCGAGCACCTGGGCCGTCTATTCCAAGACCTTCTTGATGTCTCTAAGTCAGAAGATGGCCGCATGGCAAACGTACCGAGGGTTGTTGATATTGGCGCTTTAACTTCTACTATCGTACAAGGGCTTACCAAAAAGGCCGAAGATAAAGGCCTTGAGCTGGTATTTAGCCCTGTGAATACCGTTAATGCACAACGAAAAATTATGCCGGTGTATTACGTAAACCTCGACAATGACCATATTCGTGAAATCCTCGATAACCTTATTGAAAATGCCATTAAATATACTCCTACTGGGCAAATCACCATCGACATAGCTGGCGACGAAGACAAGGTGACCGTGAGTATTAAAGATTCAGGCCTTGGTATTCCAACCGAAGATATTGCACACCTCTTCCAAAAGTTCTACCGCGTTAACAATATGGACCGTCAAGAAATTGGTGGTACTGGGTTAGGTCTTTATCTTGTACGCCGTCTTGCTGAAGATATGCAAGGTCGCGTTTGGGTAGAGAGCGTCTTCGGCCAAGGAAGCACCTTCTTTGTTGAGCTTCCTCGTATTGAAACACAGGAAGCCGAGCGCCTTAAACAAGAGCAGCAAAAGCAACAAATTCAGCCAGCGCAAGCCGCGCCAGTTCCAGAGCTTCAATTACCTCCACTAACAGCTGCACCAGCTCCAGCACAACAACCTGAACCAACCTCTAGCCCGAAACCCGCACCGGTAGCCGCACCAGCACCAAACATTGTGCAGCCACAAGCACCCACTACTCAGCCAGCTCCGGCTCCAACAACTGCGCGTCCGGCCACAAGTGTTCCAAGGGGTCAATTGCTGACACGAGAAGAAATCAATGAACGAGTAAAGCAGCTTGAAGCCTTAGCTAAACAGCAGCGGGGAAGCAGCGAACGATGAGTATAAACATAAGCACTATGGTATTTTCCATAAGGATTGGTTAGAATAGAGGTAATTATGGCAAAAATCCTATTAGTAGAAGACGACAAAAGCTTACGCGAAATTTATGGCGTACGTTTAATGGCCGAAGGGTACGAAATCGTATCTGCAGGCGACGGTGAAGAAGCATTAGCAATGGCAATCAAAGAACGCCCTAACCTTATCGTTAGTGACGTAATGATGCCTAAGATTAGCGGTTTTGACATGCTTGATATCCTTCGAAGCACTACGGAAACCAAAGATGTAAAAGTAATTATGATGACCGCGCTTTCAAGCGAAGACCAACGTGCCCGTGGTGAAGCCCTTGGTGCCGACCGCTACCTTGTTAAGTCTCAGGTTGGTATTGAAGATGTTGTTCGTACTGTTCACGATGTGCTTGGTGATAGCCTTGCCGGTCCGGCAGCAGCTCCTGTAGCTGCAGCACCAGCTCCAGCTCCAACACCTGCTCCAACACCAGCTCCAGTTGCTGCAACATCGGTTGTTCCAGCGCCAGTCCCACAAGATGCTCCTGTACCACCAGCACCAGTTGAACCACCAACCATTCCCGAACCTGTAGCAGCGCCTGCTTTCCAGCCACCTGTTGATCCTCAACCAGCTCCAGCTCCAGCTCCAACACCAGCTCCAGTTGCTGAGCCAGTAACCGCACCAAACCCTTTTGACACTCTTACGACTCCAGTAGCAGCACCGGCTCCGATTGAACCAACGTCTGCATACGCCGCTCCAGAACCAGTTGAACCAACGTCTGCATACGCCGCTCCAGAACCGGTTGCTCCACTTGCAGCTCCTGCGCCCGAACCAGCACCAGCTGAAGATCCGTCTTTCGCTCCAATTGCTGCAGCTCGTCCAGCACCTTTATTTGAAACTGCTCCTGCACCCGAGCCCCTATCAGCACCCGAGCCAGCTCCTGTACCTGTTTCAACACCTATGCCACTTCCAACTGCGCCATTCTCGACTCCAGCACCTGCCTCACTAGGCGAGCGTGTTATTGCACCACTTAACGACCTTTCTACTCAAGGGCCCGCTGATATTTCTAATCAAATGGATCAGGCACTTAATAACTCAGCTTTTCCTCCATCAGCCGGTACGCCACCGACACTATAGTCTTTTACGGGCAATAACCTGATATACTAACAGTAGTGAGTGAACGTCTTAATAAATATTTAGCATTTCAACTTGGCGTTTCAAGGCGCGAAGCAGATAATTCTATTGCAGCTGGCCACGTTAAAGTAAACGGAACGCCAGCTGTTTTGGGTGGTCGTTTTGAAGAAGCTGATGAGATTACTTTCAAAGGTAAGCCTTTAACGAAGCGCATTGCATACACTTATGTAACCCTCAATAAACCAATTGGGTATGTTTCTTCTCGAAGACAGCAAGGTGACAACCAAACACTTTATTCTTTATTACCTGAAAAATATCATAATTTAAAACCGGTTGGCCGGCTTGATAAAGATAGTAGTGGATTGCTGCTATTAACTGATGATGGTGATTTTGCCTACAATATGACACACCCTAAGTTTTATAAAGTAAAAACCTACGAAGTTTCGTTAAGCGAGCCGCTTCAGCCATTGCATCAGCAAATGATTAGTGATTTTGGCATTCAACTTGAGGATGGACCAAGCAAGCTAAGTCTTGAAAAGCGAAATGATAGCAGCAAAGACTGGCTTGTTACTATGCACGAAGGGCGAAACCGACAGATCCGTCGAACCTTCAGCTCGTTGGGTTATACAGTAAGTGAACTGCATCGTATTTCTTTTGGTGATTACAAAATCGGTGAACTAAAACCCGGTGAATTCTTAGAAATTAATAAATAATTTATTTCTGGAAATGAAAGGGGGTGCCCTTTCAACATTTCTGTCGATTGGACACCCCGGTCTTCACCGTGTGATCTTGGTCAGTAGTTCTCGACCGGTGTTTGCGCGATATTCGTGCTGTGCCAGTTGCATCGTGAGCTGGTCCGACAGCTTCGTGTACTCCTGTTCGAAATACCCGGTCTGCTGGAGACCTGCCCGCTTGCTGAAGAACTTCTCGATCTTCTCGATGAGCGTGAGCTTCACCTTGCTCAGCTTGACGTAGTGGTCGGTGGCGGCAAGCAAGGTGTTGTCCGCCTCGATGATGGCCGGATCAGAGAGCAGGGTTCGCACTGAGGCAAACTTCGCCTCGAAGGGCGCCCGCTGCAGATTCGTACGCACCTTGGGCGTCATCAGCAGTCTGAAGCTCTCATGCTTCGTGGATGCGTAGTACTCCCGGTGCATGCCGTCCAGCAGCTCGGCTCTTGCCACTCTCACCAGATCGAACTGGTATGAGATGATGAAGAGGAGCGCCGCAATGATGGCCGTGATCACACAGAACACGGTGACAGGGATGACATCCTCGAACGCCGAGTACGAGTCGAAGGTGATCGAAATAGCTCCAAGGAGCGAAATGAATGCGACCACTCCCGAGAAGACTCCAAGGAGCATGAACAACACACTCACCGTCCCAGGAAACACAAACGCGGCTGCGATGCGGAGCTTGAGGGGTGCCTTGATCAGGTTGATGAACTGGTGGTTACCGATGAAAAAGAGCTCGTTCACGATGTCAACTTTCGTTGTAGGGATGAAGACAGTATATATTATACCAAATTATACCTAAAATGTCAATACGTAGGCCTAATCGCTTATGCTAGCGTTAAGTTCAAATATATGCTACAATTACCTCTGTTATGGCTTCAAAACTACCTACAGTTGCGATTATTGGTCAAGCGAACGTCGGTAAGAGTTCGCTTTTTAATCGTTTTGTTAAATCAAAACAAGCTATTGTTGCCCGTGAAGCGGGAACAACTCGTGACAACGTTCTTGGTAAGGTAACTCACCTTAACCACACCTTCTGGATGGTTGATACTGCCGGCCTTAAAGACCCTAACGACGAATTCGAAGCTTCTATTCAAGAACAAATTACAGAGGCTGCTGAAGCTGCTGACGTTATCTTAGTGATGGTAGATGGTACCCAATACCCAAGCGACGAAGACCGAATCGTTGCTAAAAAGGCTCTTAAAAGTAAAAAGCCAGTTATTCTTCTTATTAACAAAACCGACCTCGCTGGTGCGCTTCCAAACGACGAATTCAAACGCCTTGGTATCCGTGAAATTATTCGGACCAGCGCCGAGCACGGTAACGGTGTGCTTGAAACCCTCGACACAGTAACAGACCTTATTCCTGAAGCAAGCGAACGTGAAGACATCGATACTATCCGTGTTTCACTTATTGGCCGCCCGAATGTTGGTAAGAGTAACTTGTTCAACACCCTTGCAGGCAAACAACAAGCGCTTGTAGCCAATATCGCTGGTACTACTCGCGATATTAACCGCGTAAAAGTAAAGTACAAAACTCAAAGCATTGAACTCCTCGACACAGCCGGTATGCGTAAGCCCGGTAAGCAAGAAGTGGGAATTGAAAAGTTCAGCGTACTTCGTAGCCTTCAAGCAATTGAAGAGAGTGACATTTGTTTCTTACTTATGGATGTAAACGAAATCAATACTCAACTCGACCAACGCCTTGCAGGTATTATTGATGAAGCCGGTAAAGGCCTCGTGATTGTTGTTAGCAAATGGGACAGCGTTGAAGGTAAAGATGCCTATACTCGCGATGCGTTAGCACCTAAGATTGTTGAGAACTTCAAATTCGTTCCATGGGCACCGCTTATTTTTACAAGTAGCGTTACTGGCCAAAACGTTTCTAAACTATTCGATCTTATTCTTGAAATCGATGCTCGTCGTCACCAAGAAATCAAAACCCGCAAGCTTAACGACATGCTACAAAACGTTGTTTCACGCCACCCGCCTGCAGGTCTTAAAAATACTCACCCTAAACTTCGTTACATGGTGCAAACCGATACATCACCTCCATGGTTTGTTATCTACGGTAGCAACTTGAAGTTTATTCACTGGAGTTACAAACGTCACATCGAACGTATTATGCGTGAAGAGAATGACTTTGTTGGTACCGCAATTCGATTCAGCTTCCGCGACGAGAAGCAAATCAAAGCTAATCGCGAAAAAGAAGCAGCCGAGAAGGTTGCTGCTGAAAAAGCCGCTGCGAAGAACGCTGATACAGAAGCTTCAGAAAAATAAAAAACTCGCCATATGCGAGGATAAGAAATTCTATATGTAGGAGTGCGCCCTGGGGTCCCATCTCTCTTCAGAGCGGGACCCCAGTTGCGCGTTAGGAGGAAACCGGATCCTTGTCTTGCTTCACGCCCATTGTGGTGAGTGCGTTGGCGCGAAGCTGGAAGTACTTGGTGTTGATTCTGCTCCAGGCACGCCACCAGATCCAACTGAACCAGCCGGCGACGATGTTCGCCGCGACCACCCAGAATACCGCAAGGTACTCAGGGAGTGTATCCGGGAACTCCGAGCCATACATGATGGCGATGGCAACGCTCACGAGGAGCGGTATAGCCATCCCAATCATGATGACCTGGACGAACTTCCACAAGTCGTCGAAGTCAGTTCGAGTGATCGCCGAGTATCGATTCTTGATGATCACCAGTCCAACGAGTGTGCTAGCAACCGCCAGCGCGCCCGCAAACGTTATTGCGTAGAGGAAGATGTTCATCATCACTCCGATTCGTGTATTGTGAGGTCTTCAGGGTTCGACGTGCGCCGAATCGTCCGCGTGTCCACTCGGCTTGCTTTGATGCAAAGGACAATTGTATAAACACACAGACACACCATGACGACAACCGTCACGACGAACAGGTACATCCAGACAGGTCCGGCGGTACCTTCAACGACGCAAAACAGCCATGTCATGGCCATCAAGCCGACGACGGGCACGAACGGGACAAGCGGTACGGGGTGCTCTGTAACGAGCGTCCACAACGTCGAGTCCTCTTCGTGGTTGAGTTTTGCAACCGCGCAGAGCGTAGCTGCCAGAAGGATCAGCACAAAAAGCGTACCAATCAAACTGAGTATCGGCAGGTGCGAGTAAAGTTCCATGGTTTCCTTTCAAGGTTCGAGCTTCCGCTCGACCGACGTTTAAAGCGAGGGGAGGGGGAAGACTACAGTATATATTATAGCATAAAAGGAATAAAATATCAATATCCTGTAGTGATGCGGTACAATAGAACTAGTTATGAAACTCATCTTCGCTCAAGGTAACCCAGGCTCACAATATACCCGTACACGTCACAATACGGGCTTTATTGCGCTCGATACTTTAGCCGATGATGCACCTTGGAAGAAAAGTGATAAGTTTAAGGCAGAGATTGCCGAAATCAGCCTTGCAGGCGAAAAGATACTTTTGGTAAAGCCATTGTCTTTCTATAACACAACTGGGCAAGTGGCCCGAACGATTGTTGATTTCTACAAACTCGAACCATCAGAAGACGTGCTTGTTATTCACGATGAGCTTGCCCTACCATTTGGGACCATCCGTGTACGAGAAAAGGGGAGTGACGCCGGTAATAACGGTATTAAAAGCCTTAATGCGCACCTCGGTGAAAACTACGCCCGCATTCGCTTTGGCATCTGGAACGAGCGCCGCGACCTTATGGACGATGCAGATTTCGTACTCAGCGCCTTTTCCGAGGAAGAATTAAAGCAATTGCAGCAACTTACTGAAACAAAGATCACCAACCTCATCGAAGCCTTCATAAAAGGTGAGCTTGAGCCGGTCAGCCACAAACTCGAACAATAATCTCATTTATGCTTGCGAAAGTGGGTATTCGAGGATATACTACCCCTAACTTTCAGGTTGTAGCTTCACTCATCGTCAGGCTCCTTGGAAGAGTTGCTTGACAGAGAAAACGGAGGAAACGCCATGCAGTACGCAATGCAGTCTCCTGTAACAATCGTCCGGACCGTTCATCAACAGAAAAACGACCCCGATGCTCTTTTGCGCGGAGCTCCACTGCCGTGGCAAGAATACGACACTCCCATGTCGACCGTCGGGCACGCAATTCAGTTCACGCTCGGTTTTCTGGGTGCATGCCCAGATCCGTATCCAGGTGCCGAGTTGGTCGACCGAAGTCTTACCACCAAGTCGAGTAAAACGACCAGGGTGGTCGAGACGGCAATCTGGCCGATCTTCCGGTTCAACCCGATTCAGTCACGAGACGGTCTCGTGCAGGAGCGCGAGCTTGTAATGGACGCGTACGGCGACCTTATGGCTCGGCTTGTTTCACGGTCGCCGGGACACGAAACGACTTACAGCTGGCCACGGCTCCTCGACACATCCTCCCTCCACGTCTCGTACACCGAGCGCGTATTCATTACACTGGAGAAGAAGCGTGGCGAACTGCTCGATCAGTTCATCAACGTCCGTGAACCCTCTCCCGTCTAGCAACAAGGCCCGCCACTTCGATAGTGGCGGGCCTTGCTAATTTCTGACTATTTTTACCACATAAAAAGGCACCAGGTAAGGGTGGGCATCACCTGGTGCCATTTTACCCTTTAACCCACCCAGAAATGTTCAGTGAAGCGTCGCGACCGATAAATATAAATATGGAGCGCGCATGATTGAATCTCGCAGAGGACAATCACTACTGTATAGTCACCGATGAACATTTCTTTAATTGGGATTCCATTCTTTTAAGGGAATGGCGTTAAAGGGATTAGTAAACATGCAAAGCTGTCGAGATAAATCTAGGCTTAGAAAGTGGAGGGTATTTACTTTAGAAGCGCCTTGCATGCTACCTAACATAAGCAGTACAATAAATTGTACTACCGTTAGAAATAGGGGGTATAAGGTGCTTGACATCAGCTTTTGGCTGTATCAATCGTTTTTGATTGTAGCACTTAGTTGACTTTATGTCAATACTTATTTGAGGGTAAACATGAAAACACAGAAAATCAATAGAACGGATATAGTAAACTATTCGTTGCTATCACCCCTGTTACACATCGCAAAACCACCACAAGAATTATATATAAAAGGGAATATAGCAATTTCCAGATCGCCCGTTGTAGCTATTGTCGGAACCCGCCGACCAAGTAGTTATGGCAAGGAAATTACCCATACGATTGCTTCTGACTTAGCCCGAAAAGGCGTAGTAATTGTGAGTGGTCTGGCAATGGGAATTGATGCAATAGCACACAATGCCGCCCTTGAAGCTGGTGGCACTACCATTGCTGTAGTTGCCCAAGGTTTGCACACCATTTATCCGGCATCGAATAAAGGCTTGGCCGATCGCATCCTTAAAACAGGCGCCATAATAAGTGAGTACGACAATGGGGTAGAAGCGCTGAAGTATCATTTCCTCGCCCGCAACCGGCTCGTGAGTGGCATAGCAGACGCTATTATCGTTACCGAAGCCGCCAATCGAAGCGGCACCTTTTCGACTGTCGCTCATGCAATCGAGCAAAATAAAGAAGTCTTTGCCGTACCAGGGCCGATTACAAGTTTATTGTCTGCTGGCCCAAATAGGTTGCTGCAACAAGGCGCCAGAGTAGCCTTATCCGCTGACGATATATTACAGGTCATCGCTCCTGAAATGTTGACCGGCCAAAAGGAATTTGTATTTGGTAATACGCCCGACGAAGTAAAAATCATCGAGCTTATCCAGCAAGGAATAAGGGATGGTGATGAATTACTGGAGAAATCTGGCACTGAAACCAGTGCCTTTATGCGGGCATTAACTATGTTGGAACTGAACGGAATAATTAGAGCAGTAGGAGGGAATCGCTGGACCCTAGCTTAGAAGAGAGTGGTTATATTGACACTCATAAAGCACCGTGGTCTAATATAACTAGCCAACACCGGCTACCCTGGTGCAGGCTCGCACCGTCCAGACTACGAAAGGCATTGAAATGACACAGACAGCCGAGACGCAAGCCATCGATGTTGCGCTGGTCACGCTGCGAGTTATGCAGTTCACCCGCGACTTCCGGCATCTCGCCGAAACCCACCCCATGAAGCGTTCGCGGAAGCGTCCTCGGGGAAAGGTCAAGGCGATCTCGCTCGACAACGGTTACTATGTCGTGATCGACAATGGCAACGAGGTCATCGGCTCATACTTCGCGGGCAAGATGATCACCTGTGATGTAGAGGCGTTCCTCGTCTCTGGCGATCCCGCCTTCGTCAATGGGCTCTTCAAGCTCTTTGACGACAGAACCGAAGCCCTGTCATAAGGGCGCGTGGTCCGTCGACGGAGCGTATCCGGTCCACCCCTTTGTGGGTGGGCCGGCGCTTCATTTTTAGACATATTAATTACATTGCTTTACAAACCGCCGCAATTTGTATAAAGTCATGCCTTGTGTTTAGCTAGTAAACGATTCATCACATAGAAAAATAAGATTTGGTACGTACAATAATATATATGAGCAAAAATTTAGTCATCGTAGAGTCCCCGGCAAAAGCAAAAACTATCGAGAAGTATCTCGGGAGTGATTTTCAGGTACTCTCAAGTGTTGGGCATATTCGCTCAATCGCTAAAAAGACTAAAGACGGTACACCGCCAATCGATGTGAAAAACGATTTCAAAACTATTTATGAAGTCGACTCTGAAAAAAAGAAAACTATTACCGAGCTCAAAAAAGCTACGAAAGCCGCCGAGCAAGTGTGGCTTGCAACCGATGAAGACCGCGAAGGGGAAGCTATTGCTTGGCACCTTTGCGAAGTACTCGGCCTCGACCCTACAAAAACGAAACGTATTGTTTTCCACGAAATTACGAAAACTGCCATTGAAGAAGCGGTTAAAAACCCTCGTACCGTTGATATGGAATTAGTCCAAGCTCAACAAGCTCGTCAAATTTTGGACCGTCTTGTTGGTTTTGAACTGAGCCCAGTTATTTGGCAAAAAGTTCCTGGTGGAAAATCTGCTGGCCGCGTGCAATCTCCGGCCGTTAAATTGCTCGTTGAACGCGAACGCGAAATTCAGGGCTTTGAAGGCTCATTCCAATTTAAGGTTACTGCCGAGTTTACCCACGAAGGTGTAACTGTAAAAGCTGAAGTTCCTAAAAAGTTTGATACCGAAGAAGAAGCCCAGGCATTCTTAGATTCTTTGAAAAATGCGAACTTTAGCGTTTCTGATGTCACTACCAGCCCTGGTACTCGTACCCCTGGTGCACCATTTACTACAAGTACTTTGCAACAGGAAGCCAACAGTAAGCTTGGCTTTGGTGCTCGTGCGACTATGAGCAGTGCTCAAAAGCTTTACCAAGAAGGTAAAATCACCTACATGCGTACCGACTCTAATACACTAAGTGGCCAAGCAATTGCATCAGCTGCTGAATATATTAAAAGTGCATTCGGTGAGGAATATTCTCAAGTTCGTCAATTCAAAACCAAATCTTCAAGCGCTCAAGAAGCTCACGAAGCAATTCGCCCTACCAATATGGCTGCTGAAAAGGGAAGTTCTAACGAGTACGACCAAAAACTATACAACCTTATCCGCACTCGTACTCTTGCTAGCCAAATGGCGCCTGCTAAGCTTGAAAAAACAGTAGTCACCATTACTATTAGTGGTTCTAATATTGCTTTTGAAGCCAAGGGTGAAGTTATCATCTTCGACGGTTTCTTAAAAGTGTATGGCGCTAGCAAGAAAGATCCAGATATTCTTCCTGCTATGCAAAGCGGTGATGCATTAAATCTCGAGCATGCCGATGCTCGCCAAACCTTTGCTCGTCCACCAGCACGATTCACTGAAGGTTCTCTTGTTAAGAAGCTTGAAGAGCTTGGTATTGGTCGCCCTTCTACCTACGCAACAATTATTAACACTATTCAAGTTCGCGATTATGTCGAAAAAGGTGAGGGCGAAGGTGAAGAACGTGATGTTATTACTCTAGCCGTTACGCCTGGCAATGATGTACAACGTGAAGTTGTAAAAGAGAAAACTGGTGCCGACCGCGGTAAATTAGTACCAACTTCTATTGGTATGATGATGAGCGACTTCTTAAATGAACATTTCGGACAAATCGTCGACTACGGCTTTACTGCCGATGTTGAGCAAGACTTCGACCAAATCGCTACTGGTGCGCTAGCTCGTAACGTTATGCTCGATAAGTTTTACCAACCATTCCACAAACTTATTGAAGGCGCCAGCGACATCGACCGCTCTAAAGTTGCTCAATCAACTCCAGTAGGGACCGACCCTAAATCAGGTAAAATGATCTACGCCCGTTTTGGTCGCTTTGGCCCAATGCTACAACTTGGCGACACCGAAAGTAAAGAAAAGCCTACCTTCGCGCCAATGCCTAAGGGTTCTCGTATTGAAACCGTTACCCTTGAAGAAGCTTTGAAAGCCTTCCAATTACCACGCCTTGTTGGTGAAACTAAAGAAGGCCTTCCAATTAAAGCTAACATTGGCCGCTTTGGTCCATATATCCAAGTTGATAAACTCTTCGTTAGCATTAAACCGCTCGACCCACACGATATTACCCTCGAAGAAGCGCTCGAGCTTTATGCAGCAAAACTTAAATCTGAAGCCGAGAAGAATATTTCTGACTTTGGTGATGGTGTAAAAGTACTCAATGGTCGTTATGGCCCATACATTACTGACGGAAAAAAGAATGCCAAGATTCCTAAAGACCAAAAGCCTGAAGAAATTACCCACGAACAAGCAATCCAAATGCTTGCCGATGCACCTGCAGCTAAAACCAAAGGCCGTTTTGCAAAGCGTACTACCGCAAAAAAACCAGCTGTAAAAAAGACTCGAAAAACAGCAAAAAAATAACTTCTGATGAAAGCAGCCTCTGGCAACGCGGGATACTATCCTGCGCCGCCAGAGGCTTTTGCTTCCGCTTACTCGACCGATCAACCGCCTAACTGGCAGGCGCCTGTAATTGCACTCTCTTCAACACTTTCTTCAGGCCTTCGAGCCGCTCCTGTTCGACCCCCAATGCCCGTTCGGAGTCTGCGATGTTTGCCAGCGCCCAGTTCTCGACCGTGTTGCGGTACTTCTCGATCAGCTCGCCACAGTCCCTATCGAACCGCTCTTGCTGCTCGGGAGTGAAGTGGAGGCCGAGTCTCTTAAAGCTGTCGAATCGTCCGATCAAGGCCTGCCACATGCGAGAATCGAATTGGCCACGGTCGCCCATATTGAAACGTCCGAATACTCGCTTGTCATTAGGCCACTGCTGAATCATCCAGGCATTGATAGTCGACTCATCGCTGCCGCCGGGGACGGGGGTTCCTCGTATCTCAAGGTAGACCTTCCATACCATAAAGCTCGGCGTGCCATCCTGCATGTCATAGAAGCGGAATTCGGAATCCTGCTTCATTGCAAAAAGCTTGTTACGGCTTGCCATGGTGAGGATGAGTGCCGCTATCGCAAGCACGAATACCGCGGCGATACACAGAAACAAGAGCAGCCAGTCTATAACTCCACCGGTTACCACGAAGCCAAGCATTGCAGACGCGGCCAACAACGCAATGACGATCAAGACATCAAGCGTGTGACCACGCGGCCAGTGAAACGCCAACCATTCTGACGGCGTCAAGGAACTCTTCGCCACATACACAGTGGTCTCATTCTTGTTCTTAACGTACACGGTGTCTCCTCTCAGAAGACAATCGGGAATAAGCGGAATGCTTAAAGAAGTTATACCATAATTAGTTTTATGGTAAAAACACGAGCGTAATCATGGTAAGCTAAATGCATATGAATAAACGGTGGGCATCCGGTTTTACGATCGTCGAGCTACTTATTGTAGTGCTTGTTATTGGCATTTTGGTTGCAATTACCAGCCTTGGCTATAACGGTGTTCGTAAATCTACTATGAACAAGGTTGCTCAAAGTGACTTACATAATATTTCAGCCGAAATGGAACGCGCACTTCAAAAAACAAACGAGTACCCAACAACCGTGCCGGATACACTCAGAAATAGCGATGGCATTACTCTCACCGTAGCGAAATCTGGCAAGACAGTGGTTTACTCAGGCTTAAGCCCTATACAAAACGGCGTGTTATTCGGAAAAGTCTTCCAAGACCTCATAAATGAAGGGGCAGGTAGGGGCGTAAATAAAGGCGGGCAAACACAAGATGTGATTACCTGGAACGGAACCTGGAACTGGCCTAGTATGCAGTTTACGGGCTGGACAACAAAGACATGGAATGTGCCCGTTACCTCAGCAGCCCTTCTTAGTTATGCAGATAACTTCAACCCAGTACCCAATGGTGACTGGAACGAATTTCAAGAACCACTCACGAAAAACTTTTACTACAGTATGGTAGAGCGTTTTCAAGAACAGGGTGGCACCTTCCCAATTACTAGTTTTTGGGACTCTTGGGCGAGCTCAACCAACGGAGGAGTTATGGCTGTTCCACTGCCCACAAATGGTATTTCAACTCCGTATTATTGCGTAGAGGCTAAGTCGAGTGCTTACGATGACGTCGTCTGGCACATCACCCAGGACAACAAGCTCGTCTCTGGCGAATGCTAGTTTCCTACCGTTGAGTCCATGGACATTTTGTCATTTTTATAGTAAAATATACTTTAGTTTTCGCCTCTTGAACGTTGTTTAATGATGAGCTGAGGACTTGTTCTTCTCAGCTCAATCCACCTCTATGGAAGGATGTTTGGCATGCCAGCTTCAGAGATCATGAAGTACATTCTGCTTTTTGCCACCGGCATAACAGGCGCTGTGTTGATTTGCGGGTCGCTGGTCGTGTTCGCGGCTATCACCCTTGGAACAAGCATCGCGCAATCCTCCAATGGCACCCTGCATGAGTCGGCTTACACGCGCCGACTTTACGGATGGCTGCTTATTACGACAGGTATCGGAGTGGGGTTGTGGGCAGTTGTTGCAACCATGAGCTCGGATGCAATCGTAGCTCTGGTGTACGCACTATTCTGCGTAATGCTTGTCCGGTTTGGATGGTACTATCTTCGTAACACAGACAAACCAACCGCCACTCGCGAGACAGCAAACCAGTTCTACGAACGCAACCGCCAACATCAAGCCGACGACGACCCAGAGTGGGGAAAGTTAAAACAACCCCCATCAGACAGCTGAGAAGCTCGCCCCCGCACTAGTGAAAACCCCTCGCTAGGCGGGGGATTTTCACTTTTTACACCACATCTTGTGGATAACTAAAGCTCTACAACACTATATACAAAGTATGTCCACTTCATGCTATAATGAAGTTATCATATAAAGTCTTTGACATTATTCATATAATCTTATATAATGATATTAAAGTTATAGAACAAACTAATCCCTGAGGTGTGGCAGGAAGAAAGATGGAATACATGACCGAGTCTACTACCGAAACCAAGCAAATCGACCTGAAAACAGGGGTCGCTGACATCATTTCCCTTATCGACCAAGAGCGTGAACGTGAAATTATTACACGTCGTTTTGGCCTTTATGACCGCCGTGAAACACTTGAGCAAATCGGTGAACTTTTAGGTATTACTCGTGAACGTGTCCGTCAGCTTGAAAAAGCTATTCTTATTCGTCTTAAAATCGCTGCAGAAGATGGCAAAACTGATGCCGTTTCTCAACTAGAGAAGGTATTTATCCGTACTCTAAGCGAAATGGGCCGCGCTGCTCGCACCCAAGATCTTGCTGACAAAATTTACAGCAAAGCTACTAACCTACAAGAGCGTGCTCATGTTGCGTTCATTGCAACTTTGGCCCCAGGCCTTACAACTCTTGACGAAAACGACAACTACTTCCAAGCTGTTGCTATCGCTGATTATGGCGACGAAAAGAAGCTTAAAGCTCGCGTCGACGAAATCGTCGCAACCGTTAAAGAAGCTGGCGTACCACAAAGCGTCGACCAACTCTTTGACAAGCTTAACTACGAGCACCCAATGCAAGTAAGTGCGCTTGCAAGCATTAGTAAGCACCTCGCACACCTTAAAGACTCATGGGGTCTTACAAAATGGCCAACCGTTAACCCTAAGAATATTCGTGACAAAATCTACGTTATCCTTGCGGACAACAAAAAGCCAATGCACTTCTCAGACATCGCGAAGTCAATCAAGGGAAGCACTTTCAAGCGTAAAGATGTTACTACTCAAGCAATCCACAACGAGCTTATCAAAGACAAGCGATTCGTACTTATCGGCCGTGGCATTTACGCCCTCGATAACTGGGGTTACAGCAAGGGAACTGTCAGCGACATTATCTCTTCAGTACTTAAAGATGCCAAAGAGCCACTTCACCGCGACGAAATCGTTAAGCGTGTTCTAAAAAGCCGCCAAGTAAAAGAAACGACTATTCTTTTGAACCTCCAAAGCAAGGCGCAGTTCAAGCGAGTTGCTAAAGCTACTTACGTACTTGCCGACGAAGTATAAAACTCATTCAACTTAAAAAAGAGCTCTACGGAGCTTCTTTTTTTATGTATTGCACGTCCATTGATAATTTGAAGTATTTATGCTATAATAATACTATCTCAAAACGCTCATGTTGCCATATGCCACCAGAGGTGAGAGAATAGAAACAATTATGGAAATTATCGCCTTCATTTTCACTTTCCTGATGCAATGGTACGTTTGGTTACCGATTGTCTTAGTTCTGGCATACTTCACTTGGCGAAACTATCGAAAAGCAGAGGTAATCTCTAAAACCGAGAGCGTTCTGTTAATCCTCGAAATCCCTAAAACGAACGATAAAAAAGAGCTCGCTGCCGAGCAAATGTTCGCCAGCTTACATGGTATTTTACGCGACAAGCTTGAACTCAAAGAAAATGAGGGAGTGCAAGAACACCTTAGCTTTGAATTCGCATCAGTAAACGGCCAAATCCGGTTCTACGTTTGGGTCCCAAAGACCCTTCGCAGTTTTGTTGAAGGCCAAATCTATTCTCAATATCCAACCGTTCAAATTCGCCCAGCAGATGAGGATTATACCGCCCATGAACGTGAACACTCCGTTACATATACAACCGACATGGTCCTTACAGAACCAGATTTTTTGCCAATTAAATCGTTCCAAAGTTTTGAAGTTGACCCGCTTGCTGGTATCACAGGAACACTCGCAAAGCTTGAAGCAACTGGCGAAGAAATCTGGGTCCAAATTTTAGCACGCCCAATTGCTGACGATTGGCACAAACAAACGAGCAAATGGGTGAGTGGTGTACGAAACGGCAAAAGTAGCTCATTTAAATTGGGTCTTTCTTGGATACCACAAGTACTTGAAGCCCTCTGGAAACCACCTGAAGCTGGGGTTGGCGGCACAGTAACGGTTAAAGAATTGAGTGATCGTGACAAAACTCGTATTTCTGAAGCTGAAACAAAAGCAACAAAGCTTGGGTATGAAGTGAAGATCCGTATTGCGTATCTTGGTGATAGTGCAGTAAACGCCCGTCAACAAATGCAGGCAATCGTTGGTACATTCAAGCAGTTTAACAGTACTAACTTGAATGGGTTTAAATCAAGCAATGCGAGCTTTAACAAGGAAAGTTTATTGGCATACCGCCAACGTAACTTCGGTAGTGGTGGGTATATTTTGAACATTGAAGAGCTTGCCAGCGTGTATCACTTGCCGCACACCAACGTAGAAACTCCCAACATTGTATGGGCAACTTCTAAAACCGCCGAACCACCTGCTAAGCTACCGATTATTACCGGTAACACTGCCACTGATGAAAACATCAGTGCGTTTGGTTTAACAAATTTCCGTGGTATTAACCACCAATTCGGCATGCTTCGTAGCGACCGTTCTCGTCACGTATACATCATTGGGCAAACAGGTGCAGGTAAATCTGGTCTTTTGGAACTATTCGCACTCAGCGATATTTTCCATGGTCACGGCTATGCAATCATCGACCCGCACGGCGACTTTGCTGTCGATAACATGCGCTTCATTCCTGGTAGTCGTATGAAAGATGTTGTTTACTTCAACCCAGCCGATACTGCGTACCCGCTTGGGTTTAACCCGCTCGAAGTAACTAACCCAGAACAAAAGAGCAATATTAGCTCGGAAGTTATTGGTGTATTGAAGCGTATGTTCGGAGAAAGCTGGGGGCCTCGTTTGGAATACATCTTGCGTTATACCATTCTGGCGCTTCTGGACCGTCCAACTACCACTATGCTCGATATCACTCGTATGCTTACCGATAAGAAGTTCCGCAAAGAAACCTTAAGCTACTGTACCGACACCGTTGTGATGCAGTTCTGGAATGTTGAGTTTGCCAGCTGGAACGATAAGTTCCAAGCTGAAGCTATTGCGCCAGTTCTTAACAAGGTGGGTGCCTTTACCGCCAACCCAACCATCCGTAACATTATCGGCCAACCAAAGTCTACGTTTAACATTCGCGAAATTATGGACGAAGGTAAAATCTTAATTGTTAACCTTTCAAAGGGTCTTATTGGTGAAGATAATGCCTCAATTCTTGGTTCGTTCTTAGTAACCAAAATCCAGCTTGCTGCTATGAGCCGTAGTGACATTCCAAACATTGCCGATCGCCGTCCTTTCTACCTGTACGTGGACGAATTCCAAAACTTTGCCACCGATTCATTCGCAACCATTCTTTCTGAGGCTCGTAAATATGCCTTAAACCTAACAGTAGCTAACCAATACATTTCACAGATGACCGACACCGTTCGTGATGCCGTGTTTGGTAACGTCGGTACAATGATTTCTTTCCGTGTTTCTGCCGACGACGCGCCAATCCTTTCAAAGCAATTTGAACCACAATTTGAAGCTGGCGACTTACTCCAAATGCACAACCGTCACTTTATCGTAAACATGGTTGTTGGGGGAGAGAAGACTCCGGCCTTTAGCGCAACAACGCTCACATTACCTCCAGAGCAAATCGATAACACTGGCCGAATCATCGAAAACACACGTCGTCTTTACAGTCGTAACCGTTCTGAAGTTGAGCAGGAAATCGCTTCTGTTGTTCAGGCGCAAATGGATGCGCAAAATAATAAGGGTGGGCAAGGCAACCAGCAGCCTCAATCTCAAACGCAACAAAAACAATGGCCAGTCGATACCGGCGCTAAAGCCGTCGAGACGATCATCGAATCTCCTAACGGTATCCAAACCCAAAACGCTACACAAGTCGCTTCAGGGCTCGCCTCAGCAGCTTTTGGAAGTGAAGCACAGCAGCAATCAGACCAGCCAGCTAAGCGAAAGCGAAAGCGTACTCGAAAGCGCAAAGCTCCATCCGGCGAGCAGCCTAACCAGCCAGCCGAACAAAGCCAACCAAGCTCGTAACGCTTACCCTTGAACTATCTGAAGCTCACCTCTACAATACGTACATGTCTGCCGAATTTTCCCGTCACCAACCCGAACAAGTATCTAGTGACGAATTTGCGATTGCTTACTTTAATGAAATTCGTAGCCAACATGAATCATTGATAGATTTTTTGCAGTCTATCCAAGCTGGGTACGAGCAGGATTCCGACGGAAGACTTCAAATTCTCCAAATGCTTCGTGCCGCTCGTTTTATTAATCAAGAGAATTCTGGTAGTTACACCGATAGGGTTCAAGCGGTTTTCAATGGGCAGCTATTGGCTTCACAGCTTTTAAACTATATTTATCCTGATCTTGCTCCTGTTAGTGGCTTGGCAAATTCGTTCTTAAAAAGCGAGCTTGAGCAAAGTCGAATTGACGGCGAAGAGGATAAAGGAACGATTGCCGAGACCCACGGTGAGCAGGTTGCACGTGTACGTGACCTAGCTGCAGATATTATCGAAGAGCTTCTTCTTGCCGATTCAGAGCCAGAGTTATCCGACGCCTATGAAATATTCGGCGAGTTAAGTGTTGATGAACTCTATTCCGACCAACAACTCGCTTCACTTGCCTTAGTAGGGTACAGGCTCATCCTTCGAGAATACGAAAAATCGGTTCATCCTGTACATGGTTTTGTAGACAACCCGAGCCCTACCCAGCCAAGCCCAATGCAATACACACCGAGCAACGAAGTGCTCAAAGCAATAACACAAATCTCTTCCGAGGAAGAGGATACCGAGGAAACTTCACCCTTCGAGGATATATCCTATATACGTCGGATCTTTTTAAGTAAATACAATTCGCTTCAACAAGGCTTTAAAGACCTCATTTCCGAAGATGGAGCTTCATATTTTGACCTTGTACGTTATAGTCAACTCAACCTGAGCCGGTTTAACATTAGCAACGAACTTTTGAGGACTGATGATGACTTAGGAGTAAGAGGAAACTTCTTTGGTTTTGCTATCAATGGTGAAAATTACACAATTATCCGCTTTAATAAAAATGTACAAATACGAGGACAGTTTAATGGGCTAACAGTAGTAAATACGCCGGAGCCTAGCCAACTTTCACGCTCGAGCAGTGACTTTCAGGATGACCAGGATTTAATGCCTACAATCGATAGCCCTGCACTCCAAATTGCTAACCCAACTATGGTGACATATAACGAAGTAACAAAACAAATTGACACCACCATCCTTGACGTTCAAACACTCGATATACCTTTTATATATAAGAAGGTGATATTGAGTCGCTTAAAATCCACTGATCCAAACAATATATCTATATAATAAGAGTATGGAAGATATTCCTAAGCAAACTCCCGAGTTCTCCCGGCGAAGGCTACTAGTACTGGGTGCTTTAGGAATGTCAGCAATTATCACAGGTTCTCTTGCATACGCTTCAAACCATTTACCCACTTCGGAATACCCCTTACGATCGTCTGAGTTTGCCCGTCAGCCATCATGGAACCAGGAGTTCAAGCAGATGAATGCCACAACAATCGACACGAGCGTTTGGCGCTACGATACCGACTACAGAGTGCCGACGTATAACAATGAAGCTCAGGCATATACCGACTGGAGCGATAATGTGCGAATAGAGCAGGGGACGGGTTTGATAATTGAAGCTCACCGACGTGACTATCAATACCCAAATGATGCCGAGCCAGATGTCACGCAAAAAGTATACGAATATACTTCCGGCAGAATTGATACACTTGAATCGTTCACATTCGAATACGGTAAAGTAGAAGCTCGCATGAAACTTCCAGCCGGCCGAGGCGTATGGCCGGCTTTTTGGTTACTTTCAGGTAATGAAATTCACTCCCTTGATAAGGAGTTAACAGAAGTGGAAGAGAATGATCCTCGCCGTTATACCCTCGATGGCGAAATTGATATTATGGAATATTACGGGAACAATCCAGATGAGGTAGAGGCGACAGTACATACTTATGATAAATCAGTGGAAGAAACAATTAATATTCCAGATGCAACCACAGAGTTTCACACCTATGGTGTTGAGGTAGCGCCAAACAGTATCACCTGGACCATCGACGGCAAACCATATCATTATTTCGAAAAGCCATCTGACGATCCCGCCAAATGGCCCTTCGGTGATGGAAATGAATTTTATATCATCCTCAACCTTGCCATGGGTGGCCCTGCTGGTCCTACGCAACCAGGGCAACAATCATGGCAACTTCAAGTTGAGAATGTGCGCTTTTATCCGTTTACGGGTAAGGTTAACTAAATTTGAGGAACAAGTTCATCAAGCGCTGCGTCGTAGGTTTTCACCGTTACTCCGCTTGAAACCAATGCATCCATTTGGGGTGTAAAGTTCACAAGTGGGGTATCGAACGCATCGGGAGTTGTACCCGTTGGGGTAATGCGGTGATATACCAACACTAACCATGTCTTCGTTGCTTTAGCTTGCTCAATCCAAGCTTTATATTGAGCAAGGGTAACGGTTGGCGTCATGTTTTGTACACGAACACGGTAAGCATCGAAGTTGTCTTTAGAGTTATAGCCTTCGTCAACCGTACGGTGTGACCGGTAATACTTTTTCAATTCGGTATTAACAGCTTGGTTGTAATCACCGTAAGGCGATGCAAAGTTTTTAACTGGAGCTCCGGTAAGGGTCTTAAGGTAGGTTTGAGAATTCTTCACCTCTGTCGTTAACATGGCAGCAGTTTGCTGAGTTAAGAAGGGGTGGGTAATAGTGTGCGAACAAATCTCATGTCCAGTATCGCGGAACTTGAGTACTGCTTGTTGCGCAACGGTACTCTCTTGAATGTATTGCGTGGCAAAACATTGTGTCGACTTTATATTACGAGTATTCATTGCCGGGAGGGCAGTTGTAGCATTATCTTCATGCCCATCGTCAAATGTGAGCGTTACTAATGGGCGAGTAAAGCCAGTAGGTGTGTAGTTCTCAATACTCACGTCATCAATTTGTACGAATCCATTTGAGGCAACGAATAGGAACGGTGCGACACTTGCGGTACCGGCTGGTACCGTAAAGGTCTCTGTATACTTTTGCCAAGTAGTAGAGGGGTTAGCACCTGGGAATGGTTGTGGCATACCAAAGTATTTCACAGTCCCATCAGTCATCGTAAACATAACAACTGCTTGAACACGGGTATTAGTTTTATACCAAGCGGTGTATCGATATTGATTACCAGCAACGAGGCTCGTAATAGGTTGTGGATACCACTTAGCGTCACCATCTACATAATTTGTGACGGTAACTTTTGCACTCTTCGTACCAGTGTGGCCATCGTTTCCAATATAGCCATAAGTAGCAGTATTTGTGCCCCACTTACTCTTTATCCAGCTTGATGGCGCCGCTGGGACACCTGAAGATAGTTCGAATGAAGGGTTAGGAACTGGGTTGCTTGATGGCGGCACGGTAGGGGTAAGAACCACACTCATGTCGTCAACTTGCAATGTACCTACCGCTTCAAGTACATGGTAGACACTCATTTTCACTGCGTTTGCAGGCGTTATAACTGTCTTAGATGTTGGTGACCATATCGACGTGCTCGTAGGGACTACGCCAGTTAAATCAGTGTACGTAGGGTTTCCTGCTGCATCAAATGTCGCCATCACAGTTCGAGTTGGTACCGTCGACTTGTAATAGCTAGTGACATCGTATGACTTATTCGGCTGTACTGTTACTGGTTCAAAATACCACTTCGCATCACCATCGGTGCGACTCGTGATTTGAATCTGGACACTTCGTGTACCTGTACGACCATTCGTAGGGTAGGTGAAGCTTGTCGTATTTGTACCCCATTTACTACTTACCCAGTTAGCAGGTGCTGCCGGAGAACCAAGGGAAGTTTCCAAAGATGGGTTAGGTACTAAGTTGCCAGTTTGTGGAGGTGGTGGGGCTGTCTCGTAAGTAAGACTCGCATCATCAATAGAGAGCTCTCCCACTGCATCAATTAAGTGATACACTCTTGCGGTTGCAGTACCAGCTGGTGGAGTAAAGGTTCGCACTCCCTGAGCCCAGGTTGTTGGAGCAGCTGGGGCAGTCGCCAATTCCTGATAGGTTACAGCACCGGCTGTTGAAGTATATTCAACGGTGTAGCGAGTAGTAACCGTCGCTTTATAGTAATCGGAATACGTATATTGCGTACCGGGTGTCACGGTCACGGCATTTGCCGACCACTTAGCATCACCGCTTGTAAAAGCACTGATTTTAGCGGTAACACTTTTAGTGCCAGTTCGCCCAGTTGTATCGTAGGTAAATACTGTCGTATTCGTACCCCATTTGTTACTTGTCCAGCTTGCCGGAGCAGCCGGAGTGCCTGTCGACGTTTCAAGCGATGGGTTTGCTAGCAAGTTCGCCGATGGAGCAGCTGAAGCTATCTGTGTCGAGAACAGCAGTCCAAGCCCAAACGTCAGTAAGGCTATTAAAAATTTTATTCTACTTTTTTTCATGCGACCTCCTTAAAAACTATTAAAAATAACAGGAAAATATAACAAATTGATGTTGGCGTGCTTCGGTGGCAAGGGAATTACCCTTAAACCACCGAAGCACGCCTCGAGACACTTACGAGGGGGCGTGTAGAACGCGCATCTCGTGAGCCTCTCGCGCCTCTCTCCGACGCTTAATGATCGCGAAGACCAGGAAGACTATCCCCAGAAAAATCGTGATAACCGCAAGCCAGAAGAGCAGGGGGGAACCGTTCATCATGAAAATGAAGACAGTCCCGCTTGCCAACGAGCCACTACCAAATTGCACTGTATCACCCCCCTTCACCAAGACAGCTTGGATTGACGATATGGTTGTTTGAACGACCGCCTGACAAATGATTTGACAAGCGAAGTGACGATCCATACATGACGGATCATTCCGAACAATAGGTCAGGAATGGTAAATGCCGCAAGCAGCATCATCCTCCAGCCTAGTCGGTAGACGCTCACCGCCTGAAATACGATGACGATTGCCAGGAACCAGAAGTCCGTCGGGACAGGTGTTCCAAACGTAAGGTGGTATCCAACCAACAGCACCCAGAGGTAAAACACCGGGATACTGAGAAGTGCATACCACATCGTCAGCGCACTTAGCCAGCTCTCTTTCTTCCAGCCGCGCCGCCGGAGTTCATTGATCGTACCGTGAACCCAACGAATGCGCTGTTTCATGAGCGAGGGAAGTGTCACCATCAAGTCCGTCTGGACATGACAGTAGTAATTATTCACACACTTCCAGCCGAGGCGCTTGATCTCGAGCGTTGTTTCGAAATCCTCTACGAGGTTATCCATTCGCTGAGCGAACAGTTCTCCTCGAGATTCAATCACATCCATCGCAGCCTGCATCCGAATCATACTCCCAGCTCCCGACATCGTGTGGATGTTGAGACGGATTCGGGTGAATCCAGCTCGGGCATATTCCAAACGCTGCAGGGTTGCGAGCGTTTTTTCGGACCAATTCTTCCCCAAACCCTTCTTGCCATCGCAGACCGTCGAAACAGCACCAACCTCAGGCCGGTGCCACATAACGTTCGTTGTATTCATCAAGAAATCAGGGTCAGGAACAGTGTCGGCGTCCATCGTGAGAAGAAACTCTGGAACTTTTGTACTTTCCAGAATCCTCGCAACTCCCGCGTTCAGAGCGCCGGCTTTTAGGAACGGGTTGTTCGTCATCTCGATAACCTCGACTGCACGATATGATCGGGCTTTGTTAGCCGTCGCACCACCATCGGTACAGTTGTTGATTACCACGATGACTCGCAGGGGAAGCTTGGTCTGCGAAAGCAGAGATTCAAGCGTCAAGCCGATTTGCTCAGCTTCGTTCCTTGCAGGAATGACAATTCCGACCCCTCCGAGATAAAACCGTGAGGGTTGGGTTTCCTGCTGGCCATCTAGCTTTGCCCATGAAGGAAGTACTCCCACATGGTTTTCCGTATTCTTCATGCCGCCCTCCTCCCATAATGTATAGGCAGCGGCATGCGCACCGAAATGCGCGTTGACGATCCGAACATCGGCGGCAGAGTAACG
>JAZKFY010000003.1:126508-132428 GCA_040386175.1 Patescibacteria group bacterium | reverse complement strand
CCCGCTACCGGTAAAGTATGGGGCGAAAGTGTGTACCAGTGACTCATTTATTAATGTACAGTGGTAGGACATAGTAACTATAACAACGGTTTTGAGGTGGGTATGTACGAATTCTCGCATAAATGCAAAAACAGCGGGCCGTAACAGCATTGGATTGCATAGTAATTCGTGTTACTATAACCAGGTATTAACAATTCGCGTATCCAGAGTGCAGCGAGAGAACTAGCTCTATGACCTGCCGGCAACCAACTTATTAAACTTCGTTAAAAATAAGAAACGGTGCCCCTTCTAGCCCTATAGTTAGGGACAGATAATTAGGTTTGAAAACTCCTTTGTATCTTTCCCTTATGGGCAGAAAGATGCGTATAAGGAGTATTTTTTATGTCCCAAATTATCAACACCACTAATATATATCGAACCGCCGAAAGCGTGTCTCCAAAACACCCTGACAAAATTTGTGATCAAATATCGGATGCCATTTTAGATGCACACCTAAAAGAAGATCCCTTTGCTCGTGTCGCTGTCGATGTTACAGGGGGTCATGGTACGGTATTTATTACCGGTGAAGTGACCTCTGTTGCCACCTCTGTTAATATTCCTGCTATCGTTCAACGTTTAGCAGGGCATGTAGAACTTATTGAACGACTGGAAGCCCAAAGCCCGGAAATTGCACAAGGTGTTAATACTGGTGGAGCAGGGGACCAAGGTATCATGGTAGGCTATGCCACCAATGAAACACCAGAGTTATTACCGTTGGAATACGTTTTAGCGCGGCGGCTTAATAAATTTCTTTACAAGCTATGGCCGTATGATGGCAAAACTCAAGTAACAACTATCGACAGTAGGGTATCGGTAATAGTGGCGAGTTTTCAGCATGCTAAGAAGGACGAGTTATCAAAGGCGGTTAATGATTGGTTAATAAATGAAAACCTTGCTGTGGCTCACGAGAACGGTCTTGAGCTCCACATAAACCCGGCTGGAGATTGGGAAGTTGGCGGTTTTGATGCCGACGCAGGATTAACGGGCCGCAAGCTCGCCGTTGATAATTACGGACCGCGTGTTCCTATCGGGGGTGGCGCCTTTAGTGGCAAAGACGCCTCGAAAGTCGACCGATCAGGTGCGTATATTGCTCGAAAGATTGCCGTCGACTACTTGAAAGCGAAGCAAGCTTCCGAGGTTTTTGTATACCTTGCCTACGCCATCGGTTATCCAGAACCCGTCGAAGCAACGGTAATCATCGATGGAATCCAAGAGAGGGTAGCGGGATACGACCTTACCCCGAATGGGATTATTGACTCCCTCGATCTTCGTAAACCGCAATTTGAAGCCCTCGCCTCATACGGCCACTATTGATTTTTTCAGTAGTGGCATTATAGTAAGTGTACCGATTGAGCCATTTTACCCCTAAAAAGGTGAGTGATACACACTCTGGTTTATGACGCGTACATCCCTCGACCAACACATTGCCCCGCATTGCGCTCCACTCGACTGAAAGGCAACGCACAAATGAGCGCTCCACTGATTACCCTCAAGACCCGCTACGGCTGGTTGAAAGAAGAGCATGGACGCTTGCTCGAAGCCTCCTCCAACGCTCACGACAAACTCCTCGAAGAGAGTGTCGCAGATACTCCCACCTATCACCACCGACTCACGGTGGCGGCAGGGTTGTCTGCTCAGCTCCTCCATGTCAAAAAGGAGCTGGAGATTCTCGAGTCCAAAGGTATGGGGTTGCAGCTGGAACACAGCTACGACCTGGGCGACCTCCTTATCGGCCTTGCAAGCGGACTTTTGATGCTTACCATGCTCATTCCTCTCGGGGTGATGATGGTGTGCATCAAGCTCACGGACATGCGCAACAAGAACAGAAGCCACTTCAACAACGGCGTTATGTTCTGGATCATCTGTGCAGCGCTGGTGATACTCGTGGTTCCGACCATACTATCGGCCATTTCATCGTGAATTCGAGGGATACGCCCCAATACCCGCGGCAGAAGAGTTTCATCTCTCCCCGGGTGATGGGGCTCTTCTGCTTTCTGACCCCTGTTGCACCTCTGTTAATAGTACTAACCTCTGCCTACTGCAGGGAAGTGGTACATAGCTTGTTCTACTATGCGAAATAATATAGAACAAAAGTAGAACACATAGTATATATAGAAATTATTATAAACGCGTACATATATATGCAGATAACGACAAAAAGATGAAACCAGCCAACTAAATAGGTAGGTGCACATAAAAGCAGAGTAATGCGAAAAATAATTCCAGAATTGAGTGAGTAGAGTGGTATTACAATGCCAGTCCGGGATATAGACTTAACGTCGCACAATGTTTCTTTTACGCAACACATATAGGCATTAATAGATGATTGTGTATACGTCTTATATATACCCTGAAAGGAGTGGTTTGCCGTAAATACTATACATTGCACTATTCCAACGTGTGTCTACGTATTAACATATCTGCTACTCATGCACCTATACTGCCAATGCCTATATAAGCCCTCTATAGCCATATCTAGGCCTTTAAGCTTACATACAGATATGTTGTCATATTTGTCACAATAACGTCATATCTACCAAGTTATCCACAGTATTTAGCTGCTATTTGCTTTTTCCGTGAAATGATTTTCTACTACTCTCCTACTGCTACTCTCCTCTATTATTTGACGTTTGTGTATTTTGATATTAAAATATACTTTTTTATTAAAAATGAATATAGAACAAAAATAGAACATCACTTAAAAATTTTAGGGCAGGGGGAGGAAGTACCTTGCTTTCTTAGCACACAGGCACCCTAGCTGCCAACGGTCTATTGGTATGCTGCGCGGCCACTCACACGCACGTCAACGTATTGTGGGTTCACTCCTCTACCCTGCAGGTATGCAATTGCACGAGCCATGTCCTCTACCTGCTCCCCTGCTCCCCTGTCGGTTGAAAGTTTAATACGCATAGAAACATCTTTTATTTGGATATCTAATTCACGGGTCATACCAGCAGGGAGGATGGCTTGAGTAACGATATATCCCCTACCCTCTGCCTGTGCAACTACCCTTCCCAAAAAGCCGAGTAGGCGACTCCCGGCCACTGTTGTTCCTTCTTCTGGGTTAATGCCACTCTCATCAACAATTTGGATACCAGGGGCATCATAATAGTTAGTTTCAAACACCACGCCAGTTGTATCAACGTAGTACTGTTCGCCGTTAATTTGCCAACCAGCAACAGGCTTTCGGAACGTAGCAGTAAACTGAGTATCGACGACGTTATCAACACCGCTCACTTCAATCGATTCTACCTCTGGTAGTTTTGCCGCCACATACTCACTTAAAGCCTCCTCGTTTAAGGCAAATCGCAAACGTTCAGCTGGGTGAAGAGCGAGGTATTCATTAATCGCTTCTTCGTAAGGTTTACCTTCAAAAGAAGTAACAAGTTGCTCTGTTGAAGAGGTCACCGAGACTTGTGCCATTAACTGGCTAATAAGTAGGCCAAGCAGTACGACCGCTGTTAAAACAATCGCAAATAACCCACCAATTTTACGGCGCTGAATAGTAAGGTTATGTACTTTCGTACGAGGTGATTCATTAATCGATGGTTTTTGAACACCACTTAATGTTTGTCCGCGCCGATACTGCTGGCTTGATCGTGGTTGCTCAGGAGCAGCTTCATCAACCCGGCGTCGACGAGGTATATCATTTGAAGGTTTCTTTGAACCAAACATTATTTGCGTGCCGCCAAAATCATTTTAGCCATATCTTTTGCAGCATCAGGTTTAGCAAAACTCGAGAATCGACGAGCCATTGCTTGAGTAGTTTTAGGGTTATCAAGTAGACTATTTACAGCTTGAAGAAACAGCTCAGGGTTCTCAACTGTTTCGTCTTCATTCAGTACAATAGCCGCCTTGGCATCTTCATACACAGCTGCGTTCTTTAGTTGGTGACCACCGGTTAAAGCCGCATTCGGAACGAGGATTGTTGGCTTCGCTAAAGCAGCAAGTTCAAGAATAGTCGTCGCCCCTGCTCTCGTTACTACCACATCTGCAGCTTTGAGTAACTCAGGCATTTTATTCGTAAACGCATGGAGCTGGAAATGTTCACTATTTTTAGGAACAACCTTTTTAAGTTCATCGTACTGCCCTACCCCACTGAGTAAAATTACAGAGGTAGTTTTTTGTAATTTCTTTAGAATGCTTACTGCTGTGTTATTCAAACGACGCGCACCTAGCCCACCGCCAGTAACCACTAACAGAGGTGCATCGGGGTTAATCCCCCACTCTCGCTTCGCATCCCATTGAACGGCTTTGGTTGTAGGCTGAAAATCGGTATTAATAGGTATGCCTGTATATTTAGACTTACTCTTCGGGTAGTTGTAATACTCAAGTGGCGCACCGGTTCCAATTGAGGTTGCCCAGCGAGAAAGAATACGATTTGTGAGGCCAGGGTGCGCGTCGGAATCATGAATTACCAAAGGAATACGCAATACATGTGCCGCCATACCTACGGGCAAACATACGTATCCACCCTTAGTAAATACAACATCCGGGCGCCAGATAATAAGTTTAAATAGACTTTGAATAAAGCCGACACCAACCAAGAATGCATCACCAAGGTTTTTGAACATTAACGATGGCCACATAATGTGCTGCCAAAGTGATAAATGGTGATAACGACGAAGTTTTCCGGCCGTAATAGTATGTACCGCAACAGAGCCATCAAAAGAAGACATGATAGTTTTAGCTTGTGGGGCAAAGTTCTTATCAACCCAAAAGCGCAATTCAACCTTCGGCTGTTTAGCCCGAAGCTCTTTAAGAACTGCGACGACTGGTGTGACGTGTCCGCCCGAGCCCCCGCCGACTGCGAGAATCCTCATTATCTTCCTCCTTTATTCTTGATGGATGAACGGTATAACGCGACAGCTGATAGACGAAACCGAGTGCTGCCGTAACGAAAATCATACTGGTACCCCCGTAGCTCAGTAATGGCAATGTAATACCAGTAAGCGGGAAGATACCAATCATCGCTGCTATATTCAGAATAACATGCGAGCCTATCCAACCGAAGACCCCAGCTGCCGCAAGCTTAAGCCTAATATCAACCAGATGATCCATTACACCCAATAAACGCATGAGAAGCGCTACAAATAGGGCTATAAGAGCAACTAAACCTACGAAGCCAAACATCTCACCCATCACCGCGAAAATAGAGTCATTAAGTGCTTCAGGAAGATATCCGGAAGCCTGGACACTTTTACCAATACCCACTCCGAAGAATCCACCCGAACCGATAGCAATCTTCGCATGCTGAATATGATAACTCTCGTCATCACTCGTACTCGTATTGTCACCCTGAAGATACGTCATAACTCGTTCTACTCGGTGTGGCGAAGTTACAATCAATATAGTTCCGGCAACCAGAAGAAGCCCAATAAGGCCAAAGACAATCTTTTTACTAATGCCAGCAGCAAACAACATCGTTGCCACAATAGCGGTCATAGCAATTCCTGTACCAAGGTCTTTTTGAATAACGATAACAATCAGCAACGCTGCACCTGTCAGTACCGCCACGGGTATAAGCGTTTGTTTCAAGTCGTTGATTAACCCCTGTTTGTAACGAATCGCCAAGAACACAGCAAAGTACAATAATAGCCCGAGCTTCAAAATTTCAGCCGGCTGAATACTACCGAGTGGTCCGAGGTTAAACCAGCGTGTGGCACCGTTAGTAGCCTGGGCAATCCCCAACCCTGCCCATCCAGCAATCGCTAGTAGTACACAGGCAATAAAACCAATAATTAACACCTTTGAACCATTTTTTAGCACCCACTCATAGGGCACTTTAGCCATCACAGCGAAGGCCGCCCCTGCCAACAAGAAGCTAATGAACTGCTTCACGAAGAAATATGTATCAGAATATTCATACCCAAATACCGAG
>JAZKFY010000003.1:0-126498 GCA_040386175.1 Patescibacteria group bacterium | reverse complement strand
ACGCTGTGGCCCAATGGCATACATCATAAGCAACCCAACCATCATAAGGATGAGTGTAAAAACAAGAATTAATCGGTCAGGGTGGTGCCTTCTTACTACAGTCTCGCCGCCGCTTGCGCTTCGACGTTGTTTCCACCCAGGTTGCATGCTAAATGTTGCCTCCAGCAAGTGCCAACATTACACCAATAAATGAACAGACAGCTGCGATAACCCAAAAACGCATTGTAACTTTTGTTTCAGGCCAGCCAATTGCCTCAAGGTGATGATGGATTGGTGCAGAAATAAAGATCTTTCGTTTAAACACTTTTTTGCTAAAGATCTGTATTAAGCTTGAGCCAGCCTCAACAACAAATACCAAACCGATGATTGGAAGAATGAACAATGAGTCAGTAAGCATCGCTACGACACCCAATGAGGTACCGAGTGCAAAGCTACCTACGTCACCCATAAAGAAACGAGCAGGATAAATATTGAACCAAAGATAACTTAACAATGCACCCACAACTGTGAAACAGAACCCAGCAAGAATGCCGTTACCTTGAAGCAAGGCAATAATACCAAAGCTACCAAAAGCCATTGCCGCTAAGCCACCAGCTAGGCCATCGAGTCCGTCGCTAATATTAACTGCGTTACCTGTTGCAACTACGACAAAAGCGAAGATTGGAATAATAAGCCAACCAAGTTCCCAAACACCTACGAATGGTACGGTTACAGCGGTAACATCGAGCCTATCAAAGAAGAAGTACCCAAGAACTAAACCAATGAACGTGATCATCATGAACTTGAAGCTTGAACGAAGCCCCGCAACTCCCTTACCGCCACCCCGAATATTAATAATGTCATCAATTAACCCTACAACCGCACCACCCGCTAATGCAGCTAGCGGAAGCCAAGTTTCTGCTCGGTCAAGGTTAAAGAAAAACGTAATAATAGCGATAGCTAAAACAAATACCGTTCCAGCCATTGTCGGGATATTACGCTTGAATTTATTGGCGTGTAACTTCGTAAAGACTGTTAGCGCCTCTCCGGTTGTACTTTCGGTACGCTGCCGTTTCCAGAATTTAAATCGATACGCTACAAACGTATATACCGGTGTTAACAACATTGCCAAAATAAATGCCGCGACGCTTAGAATAAAGCTTCTGACAAATTCGTTACTTAGTGAACTATATACTACGTCCATGCCTATCCTTTCGGTTGGATCTTTAAATAATCAATCATCCAGTTGGAAATATCCGTGAAAATCGGGAGAGCGTCACGCGCACCTTGCAGAACTTTATTTTCGCCAGATATAGACACCATTATGACATACTCAGGCGTTTCTGCACCACCGTATCCAAGATATGTGGCGATAGTTTCGGTGTCACTATATTGGCCGTTTTTAATAACCTGTGACGTACCTGTTTTTCCACCAATGTTGTACCCCTGTTTGTCAGTACTTCCGAATGAAGATGACCGAGCTACACGCATCATTTCGCGCATTTGATCTGAGGTTGACTGAGCGATAATACCCGCTTGAACTGGCTGTGGGTCGGCATTCTTTTTAAATTCACCGTCCACCATTTCACCAGCGAGAACTGTTGGTTTGTAGTAGTTACCCCCATTAATCATTGCACTAAACCCAGCGCTCACCTGCACAACAGTCGCATCAAGCCCTTGGCCGAATGACATGTTAGAGTAGCGCACTGCATTTCCATCAGGGTCATCAGGTGAAATAAGGATTCCCTTTGATTCATTTGAAAGCTCGACGCCAGTTAACTCTCCGAGTCGGAAACGGTCATGGAAATATTCGTACATAGTGTCGCGGGCTTGGCGGTTAATTTCTTTGCCATTTCCAAGGCGCTGCGCAACCGTCACGAAGCCGGTATTAAGTGACCATGTTAACGCTGTTTGGAAAGTAATAACACCCGTACGGCCCTTGGTTGCGTTGGTAATTGTTCGGTCATCAACAGTAATGTAATCAGTGTTATAGAAGGTGTCCTCGGCCTTTACAACACCCTTATCAATACCGGCAGCCATCGTAAATGTCTTTACATCTGAACCCGGTTCGTATGGGGCAGAGATCGTACCATTGTTAAATGCTGCTGCGTTCTCAACTTCAAAGTATTTACCAGGATTATAGGTAGGTAAATTCGCCATCGCCAGCACCTGTCCATTATTTGGGTTCATCACCAAGACACTACCGACTGTCGCTCCTGTTCGAGCCAATCCAGCGGCCAATGCTTGTTCTGTGTAAGATTGCACGTTACGGTCAATCGACATCACAATGTCTTTACCATCAACAGCAGCTTCACGAATATTACGATCACCGATAGTTAAAGGCACATCACTCACGTCGGTCACTGTTTCAAGCCGGCCATCGGTACCCTTCAACTCATCGTTGTTATATCCTTCTAATCCATACTTGCCTTCACCTTCAGTGTCAACAAAGCCAAGTATTTGTGAGCCAAGGCTTTCTTCAGGGTACACGCGCTGAGACACGGCCTGGAAGCCAATTCCCTTTAATCCAGCGTCTTTAATTTTATCGGCCTGTATACGGGTCACTTTGCTCGCAATGATTTGGTAACGGGTTTCAGTCTTCTTCAATAAATCTTCAAAATTGTCGCGAACATTTCCACCAGCCACTTGCTTCATAACGTCTTCTACTTTAGACGTGTCCGTAATAACGGCCGGGTCAACAAAAACCGTATACACCGTCTCATTAAGAACCATTTTCACAGGAGTATCGCCACTCATGGCATAAATCTCGCCACGCTTCGCTGGAATACGCTCACGAGTCATTTGTTCAGCTTGAGCCAACTCAACATAGTGATTGTGCTGAATAATTTGTAGATAAAACAAGCGCACCACAAAAATGGCCGCAATCCCGAGGATTACTGCCGCTAGAATTCGTGAACGACTTCCGTGTCTTAGTACTGCTGGTTTCATACAAAAATTATTCTTGTACGTATTGCGTATCGGTTGAAGTGGTCATTTCTTTCGCCACGTTGCTGTTCTTGATAGTTTCAAGTGCAGTTAAACGAGTGTTCTCAATTTCAAGTTCGCTTTTCTGCTGGTCGTATTCTGCGATTTGACTATCGATTTTCTGCATTTCGTAGTCGTAACCAGTTGTGCGAGTTGCTTGAGTGACGTAGATGAGCCCTAGCACAATGATCATAAGTGCAACGAGAACAGTGTGAGCTACTGGGCCAAGCTTGATAGCTGACACGTAGCGAGTGGTGTTCTGGTTTCGTGACCAGTTCTGCTGACGCCGATTGACGTAATACGAGTTATTTTGGTTAGACATTGTGGTGAATGTTTCGCTTTTTATATTTGTTTTTTTGTTTTTGTTGGACGGAGCCCATTGGTGGGCACGCTGCTATGAGACAGCGTGCCCTGAGCGTTGTAAACTACTTTACGCGTACAGCCACAATTTGTGGTTGGTCAGTGTATTGTACTGGGATGTGAATTGGCATGGTGTTTTGCCCTTTCGTGTTTTTTTGTTTTATTTTTTCACAGCGACCCGAAGCTTTGCACTTCGAGAACGCGGATTGTGAACATCGTCGGTGGCTCCAGAGACAGGCTTCTTAGTGATAACATCAAGTTCGGCTTCAAACCCGGACGCGACTTGTTCTTTGAAGAACCGTTTCACTAATCGATCCTCGAGGCTATGAAAGCTGATGACCCCTACTCTTCCGCCTTTATTTAAAAGCTTTGGTAGTAATGGTAACGTTGCTTTGATTTGCCCGAGTTCATCATTGACGGCAATGCGGAGCGCTTGAAAAGTACGTGTGGCTGGATGGACTTTTTGCCATCTTCCACGGTGGTTTGCTGCGATGAGTTCTGCAAGTGTTTTCGTATCTTTAAATGGACGTCCTGCTACAATAACTTCCGCGAGACGATTAGCCTGGTTATAAGGCTCATCACCGTAATCGTGGATAATTGTGGCAAGTTCACTGACTCTTGAAGTGTTGATAAGTTCCGCGGCAGTAATGCCGTGTTGCCTATCCATTCGCATGTCGAGTGGACCATTGTTTGAGAATGAAAACCCTCGTTCGCCCTGATCGAGCTGTGGTGACGACACCCCCAAATCGATCAGGATAACGTCGAATGTCTTGCCTTCTTCAACCAGCTGCGTTGCCGCAGAGGAGAAATCGGAGTGCATTAGACGAACGCCCTTTGTTTCTAGCTCAGATAAATGCGCAATTGCATAATCGTCACGGTCAACTAAGACGCTTTCCTTGTAGTTACCAGTTTTATTCAAGATTGGTGTAGCGTGCCCAGCATACCCTGCGGTCAAGTCTAAATAAGACTCGCTCGCTTCAGGCTGAAGCAGTGTTACAACAGTTTCAAGAAGAACTGGAACATGATGTGGTGGATGTTCTTTACTCATCTTCCCTATTATAACCTAAGTTACGGTAAGAAAGATTCGAGATCACCTAACTGATAGTGAAGCTGTTTGTTTTCGCAATTGTGTTTGTTTTTGTGAAAGTATGTAAACATACTTTTTAAAAGTCGTGATAGCAGATTATTGGGGGCGCCGTAAAGGCAGCTCATACCCTACTACTATCATGTTGAGAGACTTATGTGTGAGGTGGAGTTTTTTTTGGGAGGTGTGTTTTTTGGAACAAGGTACATCGGCTTGTTTAATGTGTTGCCGAATCCCACGCCTCACTATCAGATAGTTGATCTCGAGAGTTTGTTTTTCTCATTTCAAGTTGTTAAAGAACCGACGTAATACCCTAATTTTGATTATTCAGAATCGCCTGGCAATAATCGCCAGTATGCACCAGCTCGAACAGCCACAACGTCTCGGGTGATACCAGCAAAATCTAGAAGATGTTGCTCGATAGTCACGCGACCCTGTTTTTGGTCGAGTTCAGCTTCGGTCTTGCCCCGGCGGAACTGTACGTTAACATCGGCAGTCTTCTCATCGAGAATACTTCCGGTACTAAGTGCTGGTTCTACCTCTTGCTCCCATATCGATTTTGGATAAAGGTGCAAGTATTGACCGAATCCCCTTGTTAGGACTACGCCTGATAGAAATTCTTCTCTTAGCTCAGATGGTACCGTCAAACGACGTTTATCGTCGAGCTTTCGTTCAAAATAATCTATGCGAGCCACGTTGTTTCCTTTGGGGTGGTTATTAGGTTATTTTTTAATGTAGTTGTTTGTCTTAGTGGGCTCTTTTTTCCACTGACCTAAATATACTACCCACAACTACCCACTACAACCCCCATTTTTGACAATTTTTACATTACCTGTTGGTTTATCCACAGAATGGAGGATAACTTTTATGCTTATCAGAGGTGACCCTAATATTGAATTTGAATTTATAAGCTTTTTGTTATATAATATAACTGTCTTATTTAAGATGTTCCTTGCTATTTGAGGGTATGCTTTATGCCGATTTGTTTATGAATTACTATTTTGCTATTTCGTAGGCAACTCGGCATACAGCATTCAACGAGAGAAAGAGAGACGACTATGCCGGTTGTAAATGTATTGGCTACACCCCTGTGGCTGCCTTCGATCGACTTCAACGGTCGTATCGACGGAGAAACCTGGAACGGGTCGAGCGAAACCCGTCGTCAGTACGACGCGATGAAAGAACTTCTGTCGAGCTCTATCGTCCAGTTGGTGGCCAACACCATCAACGAGGTGGACGATGTTCAACTTGGCGACCAAGAAGTCATGGTGATCCCGCAGCAGTTCCACCCGTGGGCGCTCAACACACCTGACATCTGGTTCGACATCCAACCCGGCGCTCGTCTACTGATGAGCGATCGCGATCAGCGCGAACGTCGTCGGAAGATCATCGAGTTCGTCTCAGCGGGACTAGTGGAGTTCTTCTTCTCCAAGAGCCTCAATCCTCGGTTCGATGTCGAATGCCGTCCGCTCAGCGGAACCGGCTACAGCATCGTCGATTTCGAGAGAGTCCATTCCTGGGGACTCCCCTCCTACTAACCCACCACGCAAGGGGCAACGCCCGCGATCATCTCGCGGGCGTTTTCCTTTTACAGTTTTGTCTTCAAGTAATGCACAGACATTTCAAGATTTGGAACAACCCTTATGTGCTCAGAGAAGTTTTGCAACTCGGTCGATCCACCTAATGAGGCGTGTGCAATCCATTGTCCGTAGGCGCCCTCAGGAAGGCCCTCAAAGGCTATAAGCTTATCGTCGTCGAGCGTTACAATGTCAACAATGTGACCACCAAACTCAATTGGAAGTTTGAAGGTTCCATCAGGAAGTTTCCAGCTTGCAATGAGCTCACCTTTATAAGGAGAGTTAACGATCATAAGGTGCTCGAGGTGAAGATCGATTAATTTCAATTTAATCATTTGGTCTCGCTTTGATCCGTAGGTCATAATTCCCATACCCCACCCTGGTTGGCTTTTGGCATAGGCGATGCGCTCTTTAGCTCCTGGTAATAGCAATTCTATAGTTGGAGCAATTACGTGCAGTTCATCTATATACTTTTTAAATTCTTCATCCCCTACCTGTTTGGCAATATATTCAAAAAGGAAAAATGATTTTCTCTGCGCGAGATGTTTAATAATTTCGTTATTAATATTCTCAGATAACTTTTGATCATGCCGAGCAACGATCTCTTTTAAGTAATGCGCTAATTTGGCCGTATCAAGTAATGTTCTATCTAAATCAATTATCTGAAATACTTTAGTATTAGGCTTCATGGCTTCGATACAATTTTAGAATTAATTTTGCCACAGCTTTTGGCTCATGCCGAATGAGTGAGCGTTTAGCAATGAGCGTATCGGCACTACTTTCTTCAGCCATAGCACCCAGGAAGTTTCCGCCAACCGCTTCGTATTGCTTTGTCGATAACGTATCGGTATCAGCCATAGTGACGTACGCACCTTCTTCTTCATAACGTTTCGCTACTTCCTCTGAAGGTGCTTCTTGGTTGTATAAAACGTAATCAAGGAACGGGCCGCCAGCAAAACGTTCAATTTCTCCTGCAAGGTCACTAACAGTAAATCCGTCTGTCTGCCCCTGTTTACTTACAAGATTGGAAACATAGAACTTTTTCGCCTTCGTTTTTCGAAGCGCATCTCCAAATCCATCAATAACCAATAGAGGTCCGAGAGAAGTGTACAAATCGCCTGGTGAGATAACCACAATGTCAGCCTGTTCAATCGCCGATAATGCCATTTGATTTGCCGATGCATCGGGAGTGAGGCTCAGCGTTGCCTGGCGCGGGTCATGAAGAAACGTCTCGGTGTCAATTACTCTTTCTCCATTTAGAATAAGGCTTTTATCGGCCCACTCCATCTTTAAACGAACATTATCGAGTGTCGCCGGAATAACCACTCCATTAATACGGAGGATTTCTGAAGCAGTCTCAACCGCATCACCAAAGTCTCCTGAAATTTTTTCAAGTGCCGTAAGTAGTACATTACCAAATGAATGACCGTTAAAAGTTCCGGCATCAAAACGGTACTCAAACAATTCACGAATCTTTGGAGAGCCACTCAAGGCAACAAGACACTGGCGCACATCTCCTGCTGGCAATGTTCCAAGTTCGTCACGCAAAATACCCGTGCTACTTCCGTCATCAGCCATACTTACAATTGCAGCAATCTGCGTTGTGTAGTTCTTCAAAGCAGAAAGCATTGTAAAGCTTCCTGTTCCACCACCAATGACAGCAATTTTTACTTCATTCTTAGCAAATGGCTCTTTCATATATCCCTATTGTACACCGAAGCAGATTTTAAATTTCTATTGCGTCTTCACCAAAGTGTTTTTGGAGCCTAATAGTAATAGAACCTTCGTGGCGGCCAAGCCTTTTGCTTAGCTGCTGAACAGATTCACCTTGCTGGAAATACTGCTTTAATTCATCATCTTGACTGTCTGTCCAAGGCCGATATGCATTAGGGTACGTCTCACGCATCTTTTCAATTTTCTGAGCCCAATCCCCACCAGTTTTTGCTTTTGGAGCTGGTGCTTTTGCCCGGTCTTCAGCGTTCTTTTCTAAATGAGCAAATTGCTTTTTAGCGTGACTTGCTTTAGTACGTAAGCTTTCATCAATACTCATAGCTTCGCTACTCACCCTCAAAGCCATTTGGTTTATCCCTGTTAAATAAAGGTTGTTCACATTTTTTACTCGACTTAAAGCAACGTATCCCATACCTTCTACGAAGGCTTTTCGTAAATCGATGCGAGCAGCGTCAAGGGTCATACCTTGTGATTTGTGAACAGTAATTGCCCACGCCAAACGAAGTGGAATCTGCGTAATACTTGCCCGTTTTTTATCTCCGTCACGAAGCTCCCAGGTATCCGGGACCATAGAAATTTCTTTGCCATTTTTGAATTCAATAATTGGATAATCGGTGTGTGGTTCGAACCCTACAACTGTTCCGATACTTCCATTGGCATATTTTCGTTCAGAGCTATTTTTCACCGCCATAACGAGTGCACCCAATTTTAAACGAAGCGTAGACGGTGCTAGAACTGAACGTTGCAAGTTCTCGACATAATTGTCAGACCCGGTTGTTGTTTGCTGATAACTCACTTCATCACCCTCTAGTAGCTTGAGCTTTGCCTCGTTCATACTATCAACATCGATGTTTACGGTGTGTAGTTCTGTTAATTGCTCGGTATCATCCGGAAATACTTCAGTACGAGCAAGTAGAGTTTCGGCGTGGTTACGGCGTACGTCCCCGGCACGAATAGCATTAAGTATATCAATAAGCACTTCGTCATCCTGACGATGTTGTTCTTCAAGGTAACAAATAACTGGGTCGAGTTCTCGCCATACCTCAGAGTTCACTACAAAACTGCCAGCCCGTGAATCTCCCCTGTTAATTGGTGGTAGCTGGAAGAAATCGCCAGACATAATAATTTGAATACCGCCAAAAGGAATGTCCGGCTCTTTAAGGACCAAACGACAAGCCTCATCAACCATATCAAGACGGAAATCGTGAAGCATACTAATCTCGTCGATAATCAAAACATCAGTGCGTTCAATAATCTCACGGCGGCCCTTAGCGATATGTTCGGCAAACCCTTGAGGGATAAAGTCACTCACGCCAATGCCAGCCCAACTATGGATAGTTGTTCCGCCTAAGTGTGTTGCTGCCAAACCTGTAGTTGCTGTAACCGATACGTGCTTGCCTTCGTGTTTGGCAAGTTTAATAAACTGGTTTAAAACATACGTCTTACCAGCACCGGCCGGACCGGTTAACAACACACTCTCCCCCGAGAGCATCACCTCTAATGCTAAAGATTGATTCATTGTATCTATTATAGCTTGAGAAAACTTAAAAAGTCATATAAACGTTCTCTGATTGGAAGTTTAGCTGCCAAAGACCCTAGTCCACTCATCCCTGAGGCAGCTAAGCCAATCATCGCCAACGCACGACGGCGAGATTCATCCTCAGGTGGCATTGCCGACTCAAGGAGTCTTTCCATATTTACTTGGTCGTTTATCTCTTTTAGAACTAGGTCAAAATCTTCAATCAATCTAGTCACGTCACTATCATCCATATCGCCATCTACGTATTCATGCGATTCAAGCGCCCCATCATCATCCCAGCCGGTTTGTATTCCGGCAGATTCATCTATCGACTGAAAATGGTTATACTTCTTACCTATAATCTTTTTTCCGTTAGCCAGGTATGCTATCGACGTCGTATAGTCATCGATCTCACCCTTATCATTAATAACGTAACAAACAGTTTGCTTTTCCTCAAGAATAAACTTCCGAAGAATATCCTCAACAGACATCTCAGCTTCTATATCTTCAGCTACAGTTGATTCAAGTCTCTTTATCATTCGTTCACGAATCGCCACAGGTATCTCTTCAGGCTGAACACTTCGAACCATAGTGGTCGTCGCTACAAACGTTTCCATAAGGGCAATCCCTTTCTCATCTTCCGTAAGCGTTTCTTTATCACCTTCAAACTCAACAGTCACTCTCATAAAAACATTCTCAAGATCATACTGATAATCAAGTGGAAGGTCTCTCGTTCTGGTAAAGTTCATCCCTATACCTTGGGTGTAGCTACGAGTAATACAAACGTTACGGCTTTCGATGTCGCGCCATTGATTATTCGCTAAAACATTGGCAAATTTTCGACATGCTCCTACTAACATCTCTGGACTGACATGTTTTTTCTTTGGTCGAAAGGGTTCCCTAAGCTCCATATTGCTCAGAAGTATACCACTGACAGCCTATCTGTTGAAAGCATAGGCTCTACAGTTTATCCGCGCGGTGGCTCGCCCTCTGGTTCACCAAGAAGTTTCTTACTCTTAATCTCGTATCGCTTACCGGTAATTTCGCTCGTAATGTAATCTTCATTAATAAGGTTCACAAACATATCAAGGTCGTTACTATCCATAATGATAATCGCACCTGCATCATCGGTCATGAGTTCAAGTGACATAGTGTCGGCGTAATCAATCGCCTGTTCCTGAGAGATTGCACCAACTTCAAGTTTCTGAAGCTTAGTGACAATTTTCTTCTTTTCCAAAACGAGTGATTGAAGCGTTACTTCGCCAGGGAAACTAAGTTTATACAGTTTTTCAATTTCTGAAACTTTCGCATCAGCTAATAATTGCTTCTTGTAATCATAGTTAAACAATCGTTCAAACTTACTTTGGTTGTAGATGAAAATATCACCGTTCACAATCAACACCTGGTTATCACCGGGGGCTTTCCATCCAAAGTCAGGGGTAAATGGCCTAAAGGTACCATCAACAAATTCCCAAGCAGTACTTCCTTGAATTGTTTGTCCGCTACTCACCTGTTTCACAATATAGAAAGCGCCTTTGCCATCCTTGCGGGTATATCGAGCAACAATGCCCTTCATACGTTTGAACTCGTGTTCAATCTCGCTAAATTCTACTATGTCAGAACGTTCGTTCTCAATTAAGTGAATGAGAGTTTCAGCACGTCCAACCTTCGCAAGGTCGGTACGAAGAATAACATCCTTCTCACTTTCAACGAGTTCGTAATCGCGAACTGTTAGTCCGGTACCTGCACCGAGGGTTACTTCGTTAATAGCTTCAAACAAGAATAGTGATTTAATTTGTGAATCTAATTCATTACTTAGCTTTGTACTATACGGAGTGTAGTTTCGGTTAAACAAAAAGAACTCAACATTTAAGTCATTCTTAATTGCATCAGTTTGGTTTGCCCATGAAAATAAATCAGTTGTATCGCCAGCATCACTGGTCGTTTCGATTTTCTCAACATGTTCGGCAGTTTCAGTAGGAACATTTACAGGTGCAAATGCTTCAATCGGGGCATCAATATCAGGCACTTCTGAAGTATCGGTAATTTCGGGTGTTTCGTCGTCCATGTGTGTTTTTCCTATTTAAGCAACAGAATTTATTGTACCAGAAAAGTACTAAAGTCGAACGCCTTCACGCGCCTTATTTGCCCATTCATCGGCCATCTCGTTGCCTTCATCGCCTTCGTGTCCGCGTACCCAAGTAAGGATAGCATTTGAGTTTTGATGAAGCGGATATACTTCTTGAACGATGTCGAGGTTTTTTATCTCACCGCCCTTTTTCTTCCATCCTTTAGCTTCCCAGCCTGGTGCCCATTTGGTAATAACGTTAATCCAAAATTCACTATCTGTGAAGATTTCAGCCTGTTCCTGACCAGCATCTTTCAAGGCAGCAACAAGCGCCAAGCCTTCCATGCGAATATTAGTTGTAATACCCTCTTCACTTCCAAGAATGTGCGGGACGCCATTTTTAATTACTGAAAAGCCTCCAGGGCCTGGGTTCGGACTTGCACTTCCATCGGTATAATAAACAATCATAGTACTGATTATACTCGACGTAATTCGAAACCTTGGAACTCTAAAGCAAACGCCGCAGTTTTAACATCATTTAAGCCAACGCCTAAGTATAAAAACGTTCCAGCGACACCGTTCTGTGATGCATTTACAGTTCGTGTTATTTTTTGCCAAGTACCGTTTGGTACTCCCGCACCCGCTACATATGGAATTGATGAGTTTAGGGCTGAACCATTCATCACCGCAAAGTGCGTAAGGCTTGCGGCGTGCGTACCTGACGCTAGTCGAACATAATATGATGCAGTGTATGTCGTACCCGAAGTGATAGCTGCCTCATTTACTGGACCTTTTACGTACGCATACGTTGCAGTGGCCTGAGCTGCACTGTTCACAATCCTCAACACTCTTCGATTCGGATATGGATCCGTGCTCACTCCGGCTCGTGCTGTACCAGCAATGCTTGTTGCACCACCGACAGTTGCTCCCCATTGATCAGTACCGGTGCCTAGGGTTAAGAAAGTCGTATCTTCAATGAGGTTTGGAAATGCGCCTAACTCACTTCCGGCAAGAACAGCACCTGGGCAAGTCCCCTGTTGGGTCGTCCCTGTAGCTGAGTCGTAGTACCAAAGGTTCGCAGCACCGGTCGTCGATTCTGCATTTGCGCAAAAATTATTACCATTTTCAGAAAGACTAAGAATAATACCGGGTTGTATTCCAAAAGACGACGGAAAAGTCGTTCCATACACAGAGGTGTCAATCTTCTCTAACTCCATTTGCTGAACCGCTTCACGAAGTGCACTTTGAACCAAACTAGCTCGCGCACGGCTTTGAATACCGTTATAAGAAATAATAGTTATAGTAGCAAGGATAGCGATCACAACGACCACAATTAAGAGTTCAACTATCGTGAAGCCCTCTACCCTTTTATGCTGCCCAATCATTTCTTAAGTATACTATATAAAATGCTTATGCGAAGAAGTCTAAAGGTCTTCGGGCTTAACACGAGTTTGCTCGGTTGTGTCGCGGCTCCGAACAGATACAAGCCCGTCAGTTTCAAGTGTGTCAAAGTCAATAACAACACAGTAAGGTGTTCCGATTTCATCTTGGCGACGGTAGCGCTTACCAATATTCGCATTATCATCCCACATAACGGCGCCGTATTTTTTCTTAAGAAGCGCATACACTTCGCGCGCCTTGGCAACAAGTTCAGGTTTGTTGCGAACAAGTGGCGAAACAGCGAAACGAACTGGCGCAAGATGGTCTGGTAATTTCAAGTACACACGTTTCTCGCCATTTTGCTCGTCTTCAGTATACGCAGCAGTCAACACCGCCATAAGCGCACGCTCAACACCGAATGATGGTTCAATTACGTGTGGAACAAACTTATCGTTCGTTCCCTTAATGGTGTATTCCATATTCTTACCACTCACCCGTTGGATATTACCTAGGTCAAAATCGGTTCGGTACGCAAGGCCAAGCAATTCTTCACGGCCAATCGGGAAATCGAATTCAAAATCGATTGTTCGCTTACTATAGTGAGCGCGGTCTTTTTCAGATACTTCAAGTTCGTGCATCATGTCGTCAGGAAGGCCTAACGCTTGTGTCCACTTCCACACTTGTTGGCGCCAATGCTCGAAAGATTCTTCCCAGTTTGCAGGGTTCACAAAGTATTCAATTTCCATCTGTTCAAATTCGCGTGAACGGAAAATGAAATCCCGCGGGCTAATTTCGTTTCGGAAGGCTTTACCTTGTTGAGCTAACCCAAACGGAAGGTCTGGGTAGAATGAATCAACGACGTTTTTGTAGTTCGTAAAGATACCCTGAGCCGTTTCAGGGCGAAGATAGCTTACTGAAGTATCGTCAGCAACTGGGCCAACAGTTGTTTTAAACATCATGTTAAAAGTACGAACTTCAGAAAGCTCATTACCATTCGGGCTTTTTACGCTATTGTCTTTAATAAGTTGCGTCAATTGCTCAAGGCTTAAGCCTTCAACATCAAAACCCGCATCCTTCAAAAGATGATCGGCGCGGAACCGTTGCTTAGTCTCGAGGTCTTCAACCAAAGGGTCGGTAAATGTATCAACGTGCCCACTCGCCTGCCATACTTTTTGATTCATAAGAATAGCTGCGTCAATACCGTACATATCATCTCGGCTATCTACGAACATTTGCCACCAAAGTTGCATGATATTACGCTTTAACTGCACGCCAAGTGGCCCAAAGTCCCAGGTTCCACTTAATCCGCCATATACATCTGAACCAGGGTAAATAAAGCCCCGACGCTTTGCTAAACTAACAATTTCTTCCATGTTTGCTTTTGTACTCATATGAGGTTAGTATACCATATCTCACCTCTTACAATCATTGACTTTTTAGCTATTTTTTGGTATAATATTTAAATTCCATTTCTCGATGAAAAGATTGGAGAGGAAATGGACGTTGTAGCAAGAGTACTTGGCTCACCGGTGGCATCCGTTCAGCTGTTGTTGACAACAAAAGCTGACGGCATAAACTCCTACGAGCACAAGGAGTACGGACGCGCGCTCCAGGCGTTCATTCGGGTACACAAGATGCGGACCGAGTTCGACATCGACCCCGAGAGCGACTGGTGGTGGCACGACAACCTGCACTTCATGTACAAGGCCTGGGTGATGTGTTCCGATCACGATCGTGCCTACATCGCCCTGCCGATGAACGTGGTGCACCTGATGGACCTGCTCGCCGACGGCGATGCACCCGCATACGGGCAGCGCACCGTCTGGGTCACCGAGCACTTCGGACGTCTCGGCCTCAAGGCCCTCGACGCTCACGAATGGCTCGCCGCCCGACGCCGTCTGTAGCAACTACCCACATCCTGCCAGGCTCATAACCTGACCGAGACTGGACCCTGCGTAAGTGGGTCCTTTTAATTGGATATTGCACCGGTTAAGAAATAAGCGTATAACAATCATTAGCTCTCCACAATCCAACCCAGCACCACCGATCACCGAAGGGAACGGCCATGCATACAGGTACCAAAGGCGGCGCACTCGTGGCAGCAGGCATTGAGAAACTGAACTGGGGCCGTCTCGACGAGGCGCTCAGGCTGTTTCGTAAAGCCGAAACACTTCCACGGCTCACCGTCGAGCAGACAGCTGGACTGATGTACGGCATTGGCAGGTGCTTGCGCCTGACTAACAAGCTTGAAGAGTCAGTCACCTATCTCGACGAAGCGGCCGATAACGCCGCCTTCCTCGAAGACCGACTCCTCCAGGCGAAGGTCGCCTGCGAGCTTGCCGCTGTGTCGATTATGGTCGGCATCAAAACGCTGAACAACGAGTACACCGACCAGTCGCAGTGCCTCGAGAACTTCGAGGATGCACAGCAATCCCTGGACGAGGCGACCAAGTTCTTCGAGATGATGCTCGCTGAGGCTCACACCAAAGCACCACTCACCCTCGAGGGTGCCGACGCCATCATCGCCCAGAAAGCTCTCGGCGAGAGCTACCAAGGCCTTCTGTTGTGGGCTCGTGGCCTGAAAGAAGAAGGACGCGCATTCATGAATGCCGCTCACGCGAAGCTCGACAAGATGCCGCGACACAACCACGCGTACATCGCGGAAAGCAGATTCAACGCGAGCAAGGTCACAATGGCTAGTGTTTGAAAGGAGGAGAGCGTCCGCTGGAGAGATTCAGCGGACTCTTCCTTTTTAAGCACTCTTATTCTAAAGCTGCATGCTCTCGTGCAACCCGTAAACACTCCGGTAATATCTCGCCAATTCCACCAATTTGCACCAACACCTTCAACGAACGTGTCGCAATGAGGCGAAGCAATTTAATATGATCTCCTGTTACCTCGCCACTATTTAATGGGCGCAACCCTTCTTCGCCAGAATCATATCGATAGTTTTGTTCGGAGGTAAGGGGTTTACCTTCAATATCTAACTCTAAGTTAAGTTCGCGGCCCAGTAGCGCTGAATATCGAAGTAAAAACCATGTTTCAATAAGTTCTTGAGGAATGGTGGTAGCATCAAGCGCTGCTAATATCTCAGCAAGTAAATCAAACCACTCGGGTTCATCAACAGTATCACTCGCCTTGCTTACTAATTTGATTACACGGTAGCCAAGCTGTAACCTATCGTAATCTTCCATAATGTGTCGGTAAAAATGTACAAGCTGGGCAGAGGTTAATATCCCTAAGTCGCCCTTGCCTTCACCAAGCACAACGTCACTCACTGCAAACAACTCAATCCCACCAGCAAGCTTACTTTTTTCGCGTCGTACACCCTTCGCCATTACGCTTCGTCGGCCTTCTGGAGTGAGCAATTGAAGTATTCGATCTGCCTCACCGTAGTTCGTACGGCGCAATACTATCGCTCGAGTACGATGGGTTTTCACAACACGCTCCGAACGGCAGCAACCAGGTCGTCGGGGTGCATTGTAGTTTTATCTACAACCCTTTTCACTCCATATTCCTTTAGTTTTCCAGCGTCAAATTGGTCTGCAATATTCGTACATAACACTATAGGAACAATGCCCGTGTCTGAATAAGATTGTAGTTCATTTAAAAGCGCAAAAGCGGTCGATCCAGCCAGTAGCACGTCCAATACAATCACTTCAGGTTGAAACGAATCGACCAATTCAATGGCAGCCGGTGCATGTGGAGCAACTTGCACTTCGTAGCCAGCACCCGCAAGTACCCCGGCTTCTAACTCTGCAAGCCAGGCGTCATCCTCGACTAATAATACTTTGGTCATATAAGGCTCATTTGATTGGATGCTTGAAGCTCAACGTAAAATGTAGCACCGTCCTTGTGCCTCACCGCTCCAATGCGGCCATTCATAGCATCTGCAAACTGGCTCGCAATATACAAACCAAGCCCACTACTTTCTGGCCGGGCATGAATTGTTTGTGGCGCAGAATCAAGTTTCTTTTGTAATGATCGCCACATATCACTAGAGAGTGCCGGGCCAAAATCACGCACTCCAACCCTTACAGTACCGGCTTTTTTAAATGCCTGAATTTGCAAGTGCACCGCTGTTCCTGGCTGGCTATAATGAAGTGCATTGTCGCTAAAGCCAAGCAGGATTCTACGAAGTAAATCGCGATTAGCAACAAGCAATAACGGGTGCCGTCGCCCTTTTACCGCTACCGAACGGCCATATGCTTTAAATAATGGCTGGAGCTCACTCACTACGTCACGGCATAGTTGGTCAGGGTTAATTGGTTCCAGTTGAAATAGCGCCGAATCAAGCCTTGCGGCCTTCGTCAGGTCGCTTGTTAAACGCAAAGCACGTTCACTCGTTAAAACTGTTTGATGCAGCAAGCGTTGTCGCTCGGCATCACTCAGTCGTTCATCTCCAAGTCGAAGTGCAAGTTGCCGAACCAGTGCAAGAGGCGCCTTTAATTCATGAGCAGCCGCTACTAACGGTGTCACCTCAAAACTACCCTCGCCTCTATTCATATACCTAGTGTATCATCGCCAGAAGCTTGGAAGCAAAGACAAGCAGAATGAATTATTTATTAAAGGTAATCGTAGCAATTAATGCGTCGAAATCACCAGGTACAGCTGCAGCGCTTGTACCATCTAGTGCTGTTTTGTTTCGGATAAATGTATCAGCATCGGTACGAATTGTTACGGTTTTATCTCGAATCTTAAAGACGACCGCTGCTCCACGAATATCCTTCGTAAAGCTTCCGTCAATACGGGTACCGTCTGTGCCATCAGCCTTTACTGCGCTTGTTTTTAAGTCACCTTTTTTAACAAGACTATCATAGCTAGCAAGTACCTTGTCGTAATCTTTCTCTTCAATAATAACCCGTAAAGCATATTGAGTTGCGTCGTTGACCGGTGGCACACTTACTGGGTTAAAGTAGGCCTCGTAACTACCGCCATCAACAGCATCTTCATCTACGTAAATGCTCCAGGTTTTCGGATAATCAAATGAGAGACGCCCGTAATCATCTGGGCCGGCGAATTGACGGTTTGGCTGTTTCTCTTTTTCCAAGAAATCAGCTGCATCTTTATCAGCTTGGTCTTTTACGGCTACAGTAACGGCCGTTGATATTTTTGCATCAGTGTTATCTTTTTGGTCAACGTAATTTATATATGCCCAAACACCAACTCCAAGTGCAATAAGAGCTGTTGTAAGAAATACAAAAGTTAAGATTACCCACTTCTTTGAAGATTTTGGCGGAATCACATAATTATTTACAACTGGTGGTTGAGTTGGTTGATACACTGGTTGCTGTTGAGGATAGCCCTGTTGAGGCTGAGGCACCTGAGGATACCCCGGTTGAGGCGTTGGCGCTGGCGGTTGAGTTGGCGGACCATACTGAAAATCAGGATTCATATATCTGTCATTATACTTATGCTTCTGTTCCCTGTAAAGAGTAACGCCAACCTATCTATTCTTGAGGCTGAAATCGATATAAATGATATGCTTCAAAATTACGCTCAACCAAAACATTTGGAAGTGGGCTACCGTAGCAAATCAAAGTAAGTGGTTTCTTAAGTCGCTCCGCTTCACTTTGTATTTTTTTCGTCAATTTTTTAGCATCCCGTTCCACAGAAAATGCATAAATCACCGTGGTATCATCAGGAAATTTCGCCTGCCAAAAATTAGCAACTGACACGCTTACCTTTTCATCACCACGCGACAACCATTTCGAAATGGCTACAAGTAATGGGCTGACCTCATACCCAATTGCCTTAGCACCGCGCTTACTCGCTTCACGAAGAATAATTCCATCACCACTACCCACATCAATAAGTACATCTGACTTACTTAATGGATACAGTTCATCGAACATCCGTTGAACGTCGCGGCGGCGACTTGGTACATAGGGTGCACCAAAAAACACACTAAACCCGAGCAGTAAAACAATCGCCCCAATAATATATACCCAAATCATTAGTCTTCGGTATCAAATTTTTTCTTAACAACTTTTATATCATTTTTCAGCTTTGTAAGATCTTTCTCGATCTCTTCAGCCAATGACTCAGATTGCTTGAACTTATCAAAAGCATCCTCGAGTTTAAAAGCCGGGCTCTGAAACCATGCAACCAGTTCAGCTAGTTCACTTAATTTCTCTTGAACCGATTTGTCTTTGGTTGTTTTATTTACTTCTGACATCTTTTACCTCCGCTTTCGCTATAGAATTTGTTGTTTCAATCTCAATCGTGGCACCAACTTTCACTTCTCCCCGCAGAAAGGCGTAGCCTCTTCGTAGTATATTTTCGGGGTTGAGCTGGGCCGTTGCCAGCCGTAGTGTTGCCAGTCGCTCAAAATGTTCATCGAGCTTCTCTTGAATACGACGGAAGGCCGCATCAAGTTGCTGGCGAGTTCGTGTTGAATATTCATCAATTGCTTGAGCCAGTTGGTAACCAAGCGACTTCGCCTGTTGGTGTGCACTGCGGATAATTTCATTCCGGTCTGGTACTAAAATTTCTGCCGCATTTGTTGGAGTCGCTGCACGAACATCCGAAACCATATCAGCTAGCGTATGGTCAACTTCATGCCCCACCCCAACCAATGTAGGGATACGGCTCTCGGCAATCGCTCGGGCTAAAGGCTCATCATTAAATGCCATAAGATCCTCGGCACTACCACCACCACGAACAATCACCAAAACTTCTGGCAATACTTCAAGGCTATTGAAATAACGAATTGCACGAATCATTTGGTCAGGCGCAGGCGCGCCCTGAACTTGGGTATGTGCTACTTCAACATTCATACCGCCCCATCGCTCGTTAATAATTTTAACAAAATCAATATAACCTGCAGCTTCAGTACTCGAAATGACAGCTACATGTTGCGGAACACGTGGCAAACGCCGCTTTCGCTCTGGTGCAAATAATCCCTCAGCTTCAAGCTTTGCTTTCAAAAGTTCAAAACCTTTTTTAATCGAACCTTCACCCACTGGTTTCATGGCACGAACATTCAAACTAAAGAAGCCCTTGTTATTCAAATGAGGGTTCGCCACAACCATCAACTTCATGCCATCTTCAACAGGCATACGAAGCTGGCTCAGCACTAAGAAACAGCCGACCACCGCATCGGCGTCTTTTAGCTTAAAGCTCACCCATTTCCCCTGAGAGATTCTAAATTCCGTTACCTCTCCAATAACCGTCGCGGTTGGATACGCGTACTCGAGTGTTTGGTTCGTTAATGCAACGAACTCACTAACTGTTAGTTGAAGTGGGTTGTTTTCCATATTTCAAAATAGTTAGTTGATAGAATATGTAACCGAACAAAATAGTTCCCGAAAGCAGCGTTACGCGAGCCAGAAGTGTACCAGCAATCGCAATCTCGGCTGGAACACCACTCGCCGACAAGAAGGCTACCATCACTGCCTCGTACACACCGGCTCCACCTGGAGTTACTGAAACCGCACCAGCAATAGAGGCGATACCAAATGCTACGAATAGCAACGCCGGCTCAATCGGATACCCAAGCGCCCAGAATGATATCCATATAAGGGCGACATCGAGTATGTTGGCAATAATCGCCCATACAAACGGAACGAACAGGATCTTGCGGTCGCGACGAATTGCCAAGAAATCATCGTGAAGGCCATCAAAAAACTCAAGAAGTACTGCTGCTTTTACAATATTCTTCTTTTTACCACGAGTAATCCAATTGATGAATTTATTGGTTGTATTTGTAAGCCAAGCAGAAAACTTTCGCATACGGGTAAGGTCTTTAATAAGCCAAATTCCTAATAGTGTACCGCCCACTGCAACCACAATAAGAGCACTTCCAACAATCACAATAGTTCTATCAATTGTGTGGTTGAAAATAAGGACAATCATCGCCACAACCAACAACAATACGAAACTAATAAACGTTAAAGCAAACCTTACAATTTGTGCCATGGTTGAACGAGACACCGAAACTTTATGTCGGCTTAATACCCAAGCGAGGTATGAAAAACCAGCCGCTCCCCCGCTTGGCAAAATGTGATTTACAAAGTTAAGTTCCAGCGCCAATCGAGCCATCGACCAACGGCCCATATCCTTGATGTTCCCCTTTGCCCGAAGATACGAGAAAATCATTCCACCAGTTGCATAGTAACTTGCCAGCTGTACAGGTAATAAGAGTAACAGAATCCAGAGGTCAACCTGCTGTAAAAGCCCCCATGCTTCCTTTATTTCCGGCCATGCAGCAATTACGACGACGGTAAGGAGCACCAACGTGACAACAGTTAACCAACCTCTGAATGAAAGCTTCATACAATTTAGTATACCACTAGGGAGCGAGAGGAGAGCGCACATGTTACAATATAGGTATGCACATCGCACTCCTTGGCCGTCAACCGGCCTTATCTATTGCCGAATTAGAACGAACTTACCCTCGCGTAAGTTGGTTTTCTGCCGACACCGCCCTTGTTGATACCCCGGAAATTGATATTCAAAAACTTGGCGGCACTCAAAAAGCTGGAAAAGTAGCTTTTGAAGTTTCTATTGGTGATTGGCGCCGTGTAAGCGATGCGATTGTCGCCCACTACTCTAAAAAATGGGGCACTTACGAAGGAAAGATTACTCTAGGCCTCAGTGTGTACGGTATGGACGTTAACGTTCGCGAACTTCAAAAAGTTGGCTTAATCCTTAAAGGCAAACTAAAAGGAAAAGGCGCAAGCATTCGCCTTATTCCAAATCAAGAAATCGCCCTTTCTTCTGCAACTTCACACCACAACAAATTGGGCCTTGCTGATAACAAAGTTGAGCTTCTTATCGTAAAAGGTGGAAAATCAATTATCGTTGCCGAAAGCACCGGTGCACAAAACATTACTGCCCTCGCCGCTCGCGACCAAGGCCGGCCTAAGCGAGATGCTTTCGTTGGAATGTTGCCTCCAAAACTAGCTCAAATTATGATTAACCTCGCCGGTGAAATTACAAAATCACCCGAGTCTGACCTCTCTCAACCCCGTATTCTAGACCCTTTTTGTGGTACCGGTGTTCTTCTCCAAGAAGCCTCACTTATGCGCTACGCGGTGTACGGCACCGACATAGCTGAAAAAATGATCCGTTTCTCTCGAGATAACTTAAACTGGCTTGAAGACACCTATCACTTTACAACCGAATGGTACCTCCACGAAGGTGACGCTATCGATACTAAGTGGCAACAACCTATCGATGCAGTAGTCAGCGAAAGCTACCTTGGCCAACCATTTAGCGCCCCACCATCACCTTCAAAGCTAACTGAAGTTCGCGGTAACTGTAACTTCATTATTAGCGCCTTCCTGCGTAACCTAAGCGAGCAATTAACCCCTGGTACACCAGTCGTCCTTGCTGTACCTGCCTGGAAAGACAAAGAAGGCCGCTTTACTCACCTACCATTAATTGAAAAGATAAACGATTTTGGCTTTGAACAAGTTCAATTCGAAACAGTCCCTAGCGAACAACTCCTTTACCACCGCCCCGACCAAGTTGTCGCGCGGGAAATTCTTGTACTAAAAAAGGTTTAGTTATCTACATTGCAGCTACCAGATAAAATAGCTGTGCAGTAGCTAAAATACTTAAACCAACTCCAATACAAACAACAACCGTACATTCCTCCTGCGATTCACTATCTTGTTTCTTCATACCTACCACCTACCGTCATTACTGATATCAAAACAGACCTGAACGACGGGGTCAGTACTGTTAACGCGTTTTTCAACCATACCTCACGCAAATTACATGAGGGTTAGGCTGTTTCTAGATTGTTATGAGCCGCCCGAAAAGCGCTACACAACCTTAATTGTAGCTATCAATAATTAACTTACTATTAACTCTTGGTACATATTGACTATTCTCCTCAAATAACGTACAATTGAACAGATTGAACGAGCGTCAGTGCTCAAGGAGAAAATAATATATGTCACACGTAAAAGCAGGTGGTTCAAGTAAAAATAACCGCAACAATGCCGGGCCTCGCCTTGGCGTCAAACGCTTTGGTGGCCAAACAGTGAACACTGGCGAAGTATTAGTACGCCAAACTGGTAGCACAAAAGTTGCCGGTCCAGGTACTTTTCTTAGCAAGAACTTCACTATCCACGCCGCTATTGATGGTGTTGTGAGCTTCCAAAAAGTTAAAAAGGGTAAATTTACTGGTAAAACAGTTACTCGTACTCAAGTGAGCGTTTCTTAACACGAACCCAACTTACAAAAATAACTCCCCTAGTGGGAGTTATTTTTTTCATAAGTACTTTCTAGTAACGAGATCGACGATTTAAATCTTGTTTATAAGACGCAATTTTTCCGCCAGTAGCCAAAAACAATGCTGTATTTCCAAGGTCGTGGTCGGTTTTAACAGTTTGCTCCTGTAGCTTTTCTGCTGAACGCTTAAGTAGGTTCATATCAATACCAGCCCTCTCGGCTGAAGCTGATGCCATTTGCCAGTCGCGGCCAGAATGATAAATTAAAGGCGCAGAAGAAGTCACAAGCTCTCGGGCTTTAGTACTCGTTAACCATGATAAATGCGGGTTCTTACTCATACGTTCAGTGTGTTCGGTAACAACACCGATCCACTGGCTACCAGACATGTGCACACCACCAACACCGTCAGTAATGTTATTCTTGTCACCACCTGCTAATAGGTAGCCTTCAATCTGAGCAGCGCTCGTAAGCGTAAATTGCTCCTCCCCATCACTAGCTCCACTTGTTTCAAGCGTTGAAGATAAGCGACCAAACAACTGGCCAACGCGCTCGTCAGCAGAAAGTGCCAATACACCAGCACGTAAGCCGTCAGTGCGGGTAATAGTTTTAGTAGCTCCGTCTAACTTACCAACATTATCCATAAGGTGAAGAATGTCAGCAGCGTTAAATGTATCGCTTGCTGTTTCTATTGGGCCACGTCGAACAAGTGCGCCAACGAACCTATCAGCAATAACCCTACCTTGGTCTTCGATTGGGAGTTTACCAATTGAAGCATCGTTTAATAAATCAGCAGCGATTTTATCAAAAGAAGGAATTTCCGACTTTAATTGTTCGGGTGAATCAAGGGCTATGTTTTCATTGTTTATGTTCGTTGTCATTTACTTGACTATAGCATAAGCTTGATAAAAAAGCAACCCCATGCTGGGGCTGCTAAAGTACATTTTTTCAGAACTACGCTGTTTTTTGCTCGGTAATTCCTAAGTGGTAGCGAACTCGCTCAATAACATCGCCAATAACAACTTGTGATTTTACGAGATAATCATCAACACCGAGGGATGATGCACGTTCTTTATCTTTTGGTTGGCTTAAAGCAGTTAACATAATAACGTGGATATTGTTTGTTGCGGGAGTATTCCGAAGGATATCAAGCACATCAAAGCCACTAATCTTAGGCATCATTGCATCGAGCAAAATAAGGTCAGGTTTGAACGCAATAGCAGCAGATAGTGCGTCCTCGCCATTCCCTACCCAGTTTGTTTCAAAGCCTTCAATATCAAGACGTGATTTATAGACGTTAGCGAGTGCATGATCGTCTTCAACTAGAAGAATTTTCTTTTTAGTATCCATATACGCTGTATTGTACTACGCTGACTACCTAAGCACAAGCTCCATTACCCCAGTTTAAAAGTTAGAAACTTGCCTTTGCTGCGTCAAGCTGAGGGTCGCGGCCGGCATCATAGTCAGCGCTCGTGCGAACAACTGTTTTATCTGGTACAATTCCCTTCTCGGAAATGTTAACACCGCTTGGTGTGTACCAACGAGCCACCGTTACTTTAAGCATTGAGCCATCGCTCAAGTCGATGAGCTTCTGTACGCTTCCTTTGCCGAATGATGTTTCACCAATTATGGTCGCCACCTTCATATCACGCAGTGCCCCAGCTACGATTTCGCTGGCGCTGGCGCTGCTTGAATTAATAAGTACTGTCGTTGGAACACCGTTAAGGATTGGGCTTCCGCCAGATTTCAGCTCTTCGGTTACCTTATCACCACGTTTTTCAGTTACAACAACTTGCTTATCGAGCCAAATACCCGCCACTGACTGAGCGGCCGTTACATAGCCACCACCATTGCCGCGTAAATCAAGCACAACGCCCTTTACACCGGCTGCTTTAAACTCTGTAGCTAATTTACGAGCAAGCGTGCCCGTTTGATCGTCAAAACGACTCATAGTCATAATACCCACGCCATTAACAACCGAGCCGTATACGCTTGGGTTGTTAACTACCGCACGGGTGATCGTAAAGTCTTTTGTCGCACCATCACGGAAAATGGTCAGCTTTACCGTTGTGCCTTCTTCTCCGCGGATTTTAGTAACAATCTCAGTGGTTGTCTTGCCTTCCATCGATTCACCATTTACGTCCGTCACGACGTCGCCCACCATAATACCTGCCTTATCGGCCGGGTTATCGCGAAGAACACGTACAATGGTTGGCAAATTGCTTCGAACACTCACCTCAACCCCAATACCGCCGCCAATATTACCGCTTAGGCTGTCATCAAACTCTGTCGACTCTTCCTTGTTCATATATACGGTGTATTGGTCGTCAAGCGCATCAACAAGGCCACGGTTTGCACCCTGAATGAGCTTAGCTTCATCTATATCACCATCAAAATTATCTTTCACCGCTTGGTACGTAGCTTGTACAGATGATAGGTCGAGTTGGTCTTTTCCGATGAGCGAATTGATACTTCCATAAAGCTGGGTATTGAACGAACCGGCCACGAAGCCAATACCGGCAACCAAAATAAATCCTAATACAATAATTGGCGTTGGAACGTTCTTACTAGTTGAGCGTACCTTACGTACCCTCCGTCTTTTTTCTTCATGTTCGGCCATACCCGTGCAATTCCCCTGTCTAAAAGATAATCAATACTGCTAATAATTATAGCGTAACCTGCTAAGGATACGCTATAAAAGTTATGTTTTGCTTAAAGAATCTATGTAATCTTTACGTATTGGTCGAAGAAGTTAATTGATAACCACATTTCGCTGTACTTACCGTACCCAGCGCCGTAATCGTAGTTATACTGGCTTACGAGTACTTGGTTGCCGCTGACCGCTTCTACCCATGCAACGTGGCCTGGGTTACCAAACATCACAGCTACTGAACCAGGTTGAGGGCTTCGGCCAAGGTTTTGGTAGCCAGCACCTACTGCCGCTGAGCCAAATTGGCCACCGTTACCCCATTTATAATACTTGCCTGTTTCGAGTGCAATCTTCCAAGCAACGTAGCTAGCACATTGGCGACAACCATATCCACGACCGTCTCCACCGTTACCATCTGCACCACCAGTAGACATCCAACCAAGCATGGCACAGTTACTGTCGTTCCATGGGTATGCACCAAGTGAGCCAGAATCAACGAGGTTATATCCACCAGTTGAGTTTGAGCGAGCACGTAAGGCGGCTTGAGCAGCACGAGCTTCGGCAATTTGAGCAGAACTGTTTTTAATTAAGCCTTGGTATGCAGCTTCATCGTTACGGGTTTGCGCAACGAGGTTTGCCTGCTCAGCTTCTTTAGCAACCAATGAGTCACGAGCACTCTTTTGTTCGTTAAGTACCTTGTCTACAGCAACCTTTTGTTCGTTCAATTGAACCTTAAGGTCTTGTACACGAGTAATCGTTGAACTTAATTCTTTTTTAATTGAATTACGGTATTCTTGCTTGTTTAAGAATTCACTAATGTCTTTACTACTCGCAAGCATTTCAATTGGTGAAATTTCATCATCTACGTACAGACTGGCAAGCGTAGAACCAAGTGCATCTTCGTTTTCGGCAATTTGCTTTTCAGTGTCAGCAATTTGAATAACGAGTTTATCGAATTGAGCCTGGCTTAAATCAACTTGTGATTGTAGCGCGTTCTTTTCGTTTGTAATTTGAGCCAAGGCATTAGCAAGTGTGGTTGCTTCAGCGTTCAAACGGTCAGACTCTGCTTGGTAGCGAGACATGTCAGCTTGTAGGGCACGGATCTTGTCGTCGTATTGGTCAGCAGAAGCTGGACGAGTTACCCAAAGAATTGCCGCAGCAGCAATAATAACTACCGCAATAGCAGCTATACCCCATTTAATAGTAAGAGATTTTGAAGCTGGTGTGGTGGTGCGCAGTTTCATCATTATACTTAATGTAGCATAAGCGCAATGATGTTGTCAATGTTAGAGCTTTAAGTATCGACGCGTCGCAAGCAATGATGAAATAACACCAATAACCGCTCCAACCACAATCATTCCAAGAACTATAAATCCAGCATATAGTGTCATTAGTTCAACGGTTTGCTCGATTGGCACTTTCGCATTTATAAGTGTTGGCTTCACAAGTATCAATAGCCCGTATCCTAAGCCGCTAGCAAGCAGTGCGCCGAAGAAACCGTACACGATAGCTTCAACGAGGAATGGTCCACGTATGAATGAGCTCTCTGCCCCAATCAACTTCATCATCTGAATTTCTTCACGGCGGTTGAAGATGGCCATACGGATTGTATTAAAGATAATTAACATCGAGATACTCACAAAGACGATACTCACGATAATTCCACCTTGAATGGCTAGGTTCGCTGCCCTACCGATGCCTTCAATCGCATCACGGCGCTCTCCGGCAAACGATGGTGCATTTTCTTTACTGATGTTTTCTTTCAAAAGTGCGTTATCTTCTACGAATGTTGCTAGCTGCGACGTATCATTAATGTCGACGATTTTAATACTTAATGTCCATGGGAATTGATTGTTCGCCAATTTAATTGCATCGAGCGTACTGGCGTTATCTTTATTTTGCTCGATGAATGAATCACGTGCTTGCTCTGGAGTAACAATTGAAACAGAGGTTACGTCGTCTAACTTACGGACTTCACCAGCAATAGCGTCGACGTTATCACTTGTAGCATCAGTCTTCAGGTAAATTGACATTGTTACTTTATCGCGAAGGTCGGCCACGGTGTTTTGGAGAACGTTGTGAGAAACAAGGCTTACAAAAATCACAAACAAAGTAATCGTCATAATGGCCGTCGCAGCAACCGTTAACCAAGCGTTACGAGTAAAGTTATTAACACCGTAACGGCACATTCGAAGGAAGGTCACCCACTGGCGATGGTGCTTTTTTTGTTGCGTTAGCTGCTTTGAAGTTACTTTTTTCTTGCTCATATTATTGCCTATAACTTCCTTCAGCTTGGTCACCGGTCACTTTTCCGCCTTCAATAGTAATCACTCGCCTTTTGAGCTTGTTCACAATGTCGGCGTTGTGTGTAGTGAGAAGAACAGTCGTTCCGTATTTGTTAATCTTTTCGAGTAAGCGAACAATTTCCCATGTATTCTTCGGGTCGAGGTTACCAGTTGGCTCGTCGGCAATAAGAATTTTCGGTTGGCGTACAATTGCACGTGCGATAGCCACACGTTGGCGCTCACCACCAGAAAGTTGGCTCGGGAATTGTTTTTCTTTGCCAGTGAGGCCCACGAGGTCAATCACCTTTGGTACAGTGTTTTTAATTTCGCGGCCAGTCATACCGGCAATTTCAAGGGCGAAGGCAATGTTTTCAAATACAGTACGTTGCGGTAATAGCTTAAAGTCCTGAAAGACCACACCAATTTTTCGGCGAAGCATAGGAATTTGGCTATCTTTTAGTGTGTCGTAATCAATCCCACCAACAACAATTTTTCCAGTCGTTGGCTTTTCTTCACGAGTAAGAAGCTTAAGAAGTGTTGACTTCCCCGCTCCAGATGAACCGACAATAATCACAAATTCTCGGGGTTCAATAAATAAACTCAGTCTACTAAGTGCCGGCGCGTTATCTTTACCGTATGTTTTTGTTACCCTATCAAGCAGTATCATTTCTGCATTTAGTATAGCATAAACGGCTTAGCTGAAAACCCTCCTAAGAGTCGACTTTTTTGGCAATAAGATAGCCTAGCCAAATACCAACAAGGCCGCCAACAACGCTAAAAATAATGCTGGTAATACTAAATATGTCAGTATCGCCCCAAAGTGCGGGAAGATACGCACCGGCAATACCACCGATAACCGCACCTGAAGTAACAAAAAGCTTATACATTTCAATTTTAGTATATCATGGCACAATATCGAGAAATACGGAACATCAATAGTGGGTTCAATCGTGAACGCGCAGAGTATGCGCGTTCACGAGGGAACCACTGGGTCTAGCGACGACGACTGCCGACAGTTCGACGCTCAAGCTGGCTTCTCTTTTCACGGTGTCGTGACTGGAGCAAGATATTGCTCACTTCACGAGACACGCCAAGCGAATCCAGCCACTTCGTCGGGCTCTTGTAGGTCTGGGCACAGTACAACTTGACAAGCTGACTGTTCGAAGCGAACACCCCAATCGCAAGCTCATGCAGCCCGTAAAACCGGTACTCAGCATCAAGCCCTACGTTGTAGACGTCGATGGCCTGCAGCATGTCATCGAGCGGTCCCGAATCGGTCGAGACCAGCGTGCGCTGAATCTCAGTTGCAGCCGAGCTTCGCAACCAAGCCAGAAGATTTTCACGCTTCAATCCAAGATCCATACTCGGACCGTTCTTGCCGAAGTTGTTCACCCCGGCAAGATTGCACAGTACGAGAAATGGATCGATGTGAGGCAGATGTAACTCGCGTGCCAGCTCGAAAGTGACGCGAAAGATGTCAACCACCAAGCTGTCAGCGCGGACATTCAAGCGCCACTTTTCAAGCGTAGCAGCCTGAACGTTCAACAAGTAGGTCATGAAACTCCCTTGAATCGTCGGAACACCCCAGTGGTATCCCGTATTTGTCGATATTGTAAAAGTTCATCAAAATGAATATTGCTATTATAACACTTTTCTGTAAAATATCAATTTCGTATGGCTAAACTTTACTACCCTTGTTCGGGCGACTCTAAATACGCTTCCATGAAAGGTGTTAAATCACCATCTAGTACACCTTGGGCATTGTTCGTTTCGTGCTTTGTTCGAGTGTCCTTCACGAGCGTATAGGGATGCAAAACATAATTTCTAATTTGGCTTCCCCAGTTTGCTGATTCGCCTGCTTGTAGTTCGGTAATTGAACTTACATGTTGCTCCATTTGTAGTTGCGCAAGTTTTGAACGTAATAATTTCATAGCTGTCTCTTTGTTCTGCAATTGAGAACGCTCATTTTGAATAGCTACTACAATGCCGGTTGGAATGTGTGTAATGCGTACCGCTGAGTCGGTAGTGTTCACGGATTGACCTCCATGGCCCCCTGCGCGATATACATCAATTTTTAAATCTTTATCGTCAATTTGCACTTCGGACGGTGCATCAATTTGAGGTAACACTTCAACTAACGCGAAGCTTGTTTGGCGTAAGTTATCGCTATTAAATGGACTCAACCGAACCAAACGGTGTACGCCATGCTCCGACTTTAATTTTCCATACGCAAATGGCCCAGTAACTTCAATTACCACCGACTTCAATCCTGCTTCTTCACCTTGTGAACGCTCGAGGTTAGATGTAGACATGTCAGCTTTTTCAGCCCAACGGATATACATTCGCTCTAACATTTCCGTCCAGTCTTGCGCATCAGTACCACCTACTCCCGCGCTTAGTCGTAAGATAGCATTATGGTCGTCGAATTCACCATCGAAGAGTAAATCTTTTCGAAGTGTTTCGTATTCTTTTTCGAGGGCGATAATTTGACCTTCGAATTCGGCTAGTAGACTATCGTCATCAAGGTCCATCAATTCGGCTAAGTCATTTGTTTGAGCCTGTAAGGTTACCCATGGGTCAACCATTTTCTTGAGGGCGGCACATTGTTTACTTAAATCTTGGGCGTGGTTCGGATTGTTCCAAATCTCAGAGGTTGCTAATTGTTCTTCAAGCTCAGTGATATGTTCTTGTTTTTCCTCGAGATGTAACCGAGCCTCAGCCGCTTCAATAGATACTCGAAGTTGTTTGAGGCGTTTTAATAATGGCTGCATTACAAAGAATTTACGGCGGCAATAAACTGCTCGCCCCTATCAGCATAGTTTTTAAACAATCCAAAGCTTGCAGCGGCTGGGCTCAGTAATACCACGCCGCCAGGTTGCGCTAATTCAGCAGCTCTTTTGGTAAACAGTTCTGCTGTGGCATCTTCTAAAATTTCGTAGTTCTTAAAACCAGTTACCTGAAACGCTTCAGCAATCCTTAGCGCCTCATCGCCAATAAGAATCGCTCTCGCATCATGCTTAGTAAGTTCAATTGCTAATTGACTAAAATCAGAGCCTTTGTACGATCCACCAAGAATAATAACTTTAGATTTGTCGGGGAATGCCCTCAAACCGGCGATTGCTGAACCAGGAGTGGTTGCAATACTATCGTCGTAATACTCGACATCTTTTACATTTCGTACAAATGCCAAACGGTGTGGAAGGCCTTTGAAATTCGATAGACCCTTTTCAATCGCACCTGGGTCTTGAGTGAATGACCAGACAGCATCAATTGCAGCCGTTGCGTTATCGATGTTATGCGCACCAGGAAGCTTCAAGGCTTCAACTGGGCAAAGCTTCTGTTCTCCATTATAAAACCAACCATCTACAACGTGCGTTGTTCCTTCAGAAGGAAAACCGACCTTCGTAGCCTGAGATGATTCAGCAATTTGTGTACTGTAATTATTTTGTGCGTTAAAAATAAGTATGTCTTCGGTGGTTTGGTGGCGTGTAATTTGCGCCTTAGCTTCTACATACTCTTCCATACTGGCATGCACATCCAAGTGGTCTGGTTCAATCAGCAATACAACCGCAATGTGTGGAGATTTTTCTAAGTCCCATAGCTGGAAACTTGAAAGTTCATACACCACAACATCATCTGGTTGCACTTGGCTTAAAACACTTAAAGAGGAGATGCCGATATTACCAACGAGCCAAACTTTTTTGCCGGCAGCTTCTAAAATGGAAGCGATAAGACTAGAGGTAGTACCCTTTCCTTTTGAACCCGTAATGCCAATAATTGGTGCTGGGCATTTTTCAAAAAACTCATTTGTAGCCGACCAAATTTTTCCATTGGTAGTAATTTTTCGAGGAGCCAAACCAGCGGTACGGATTACTAAGTCAAAATCTTGTAAACGCTGAAAAGCATCAGCGCCAATAATCGTTGGTACTCCTTCGGGAATTGGCGCACCAGTACCATTCTCATCAGCAATTGTTACCTCATTTTCGGGCGAGTTTGACCAGTAAGTAAAATTCTCCTGGCCTTCTACTCCGTAACCGGCAATGGCAATTTTCATAGGTCTATTGTATCTCGGTTGGGAACATAGTGGCTAATTTTTCGTTTAGCTCTACGAGTTCCTCGCGGTCACCGCTACTTACCGCAGCAAGTACCCAAGTGTTGGCATTAATAAATTCTTGCGCTACAGCCATAATTTTTTCACGAGTCACTCGACGCATAAAGTCCGGCACTTTGTCATAATCTTTAATGAAGTCATCGGCAAAATAACGGTTGGTATAGAAACCACTAATTTGTGAAACAGTTTGCGCACCCATTTGGTGGCGGCCAAGGCCAAATGATTTTGCAGCTTCGATCTCTGCGTCGGTGAGCTTACCATCAAGAACAGCTTTAAATTCTCGAACAATAATATCGAACAGCTGATTAGCTGTATCGTGGTTTACTTGCGCTAAAATGTCCCATGAACTTTCGTAGAATCCTGCACCAGCATAGGCACCAACGTGATACGCCAAGCCCTTTGCTCGAGCTTTACCAAAGATACGTGATGACGCTGTTCCTGTAAGGATGTGGTTTAAGGTGTCTAAAGCATCGAGCTCTTCATCTGAGAGTACACGCGGAACACTCAACGTCCAACCAAAGGTAAGGTTTGAGGCATCTTTTCGACGAATAATAGTTGGGTTCGCACTGTGCAATTCATCACGAGGCACTTCAAAGCGCTCGCCTTGCGGCAATTCAAAGCCTTCAAGCTGACGAATAATGTCAGACTTTCGGCCTCGAAGCTTTCCGGCAATCACAAAACGCATGTTTGAAGTTGTGTGTGTGCGACGGTGATGTTCACGAATATCAGCCAAGGTAACAGTGTTGATTGTTCCTAAACTTTGGCGCGGTGTTAGTACATCTTCACCAAGCAACTGCTGAATACGTGGCCAAAGAATACGGTGGTGATCGTTGAGGTAGTTCGTAATTTCACTGCGAACATTCCCCTTCTCGGCATCGAGTTCTTTTTCGTTAAAACGAGGTTGGCAGATACTAAGTCGCTGTAGTTCTAGAATTCGATCCCATTCAAAGTCTGCACAGTCGGCCTCGTATACCATTGCTAAGTCGGAAGTATAGGCATTGTGATACGCACCGTTCTTCGTGAACTCGCTTTCAAAAGCGTGCTCAGACCTAAACCGAGCGTTTGCTCCAAAAGCCATGTGCTCCATAATATGAGCAACTTGCTCGATGTCTTTATCTTTCGCGTAACGGCTGCCGGCACGAAAGTGAAACTGCATGCTCATTACCGTTGCGCCGGGTACGTTAATTAACAACCCACGGGCGCCATTTTTTAGCTTCACTTCTTCAACGGTATGATTCATGCAGGTACTTTCTTAAGAGTCGGTTTATTTACGAGTAGCTTTTCGGCCGGCTTTTTTATTCTGGCGTTGGCTTTTCTTTTTCTTCAATGCTGCATTCTTTTTGCGTTGTGCTTCGTTCGCAGTTTCGCCTTTTTCAACCTTGAATTCTTTGTCGCGGCTGCTTGAACTTTTTGTTACTTCGTTTACACCCTTTTCAACAGAGCTTTCTGCTAGTCGAGTAAGTTCAGTTTCGTGGTCTTCTTCAGCACGGGCAAGTGTATCGCGGACTGTTACATGCATAACTGCACGGAGTACTTCATCACGAAGTGTTTGTTGTAAACTATCAAATAGTTTTTGAGATTCAGAACGATATTCAACCAATGGGTCACGTTGACCAACACTACGCCAGTGAATACCTTCACGAAGGTGCTGCATGTTTTCAAGGTGTTGCATCCACAAAGTATCGAGTACTTGGAGATACACTTCACGCTCAACTTTACGCATCACATCAACTTCAAGCTCTTGTTCTTTCACCTTGTAGAGTTTGTTCACTTCTTTCAAAGCAAGTTCGAAACGAGTTTTGTCACGTTTTTCAGCACCAATAGCCTTAAGACGCTTTTCGTTAATTGGGAAAACGTTATCAAATTCTACAGCAAAGTTTTTGTTGTTCTTAGCTGGAACAACAGTAAGCTCGCGTACCTTTGCTTCCATAAGTCGTTCGATTTCACGCTTAATGTCTTCGCCTTCAAGAATTTTACGGCGAATTGTGTATACCACACGACGGTGACGGTTAATCACGTTGTCGTATTGCACCACGTTTTTACGGTTGTCGAAGTTGTAACCCTCAACACGCTTTTGTGCGGCTTCGAGTGTCTTACTTACCATCTTGTGTTGGATTGGCATGTCATCATCGATACCAATACGACCCATAAGTGTTGCGATGCGTTCACCTTGGAAAATACGCATGAGGTCGTCTTCGGTTGATACGTAGAACTGAGTAACTCCAGGGTCACCTTGACGTCCACCACGACCACGAAGCTGATTGTCGATACGACGAGATTCGTGACGTTCAGAACCAATCACTACTAGTCCACCAAGTTCGATAACACCTTCGCCAAGCTTAATGTCGGTACCACGACCGGCAATGTTAGTTGCAAGTGTAATTGCACCCTTTTGGCCAGCAAGCTCAACAATTGCCGCTTCGCGTTCGTTGTTCTTTGCATTCAAAATTTCGTAAGGAATTTTTTCTTTATCGAGGTGTTTTGCAATCATTTCGTTCTTTGCAATTGAGGCAGAACCAATAAGTACTGGGCGACCAGCTTCGTGGTGCTCTTTAATTGCTTCAGCAATCGCCTTAATTTTCGCCTTTTCAGAGCGGAAGATAAGGTCTTCACGGTCTTCGCGTTGATTCGGACGATTTGGTGGAACCTGTACTACATCGAGCTTATAAATTTGCTGAAGTTCTTCGGCTTCTGTGAAGGCAGTACCAGTCATACCAGAGAGCTTTTTGTACAAACGGAAGTAGTTTTGGAATGAAACTGTTGCAAGTGTCATGCTTTCTTGTTGAACAGCAACACTTTCTTTCGCTTCAATTGCTTGGTGAAGGCCTTCGTTATAACGACGCCCATTCATCAAACGACCAGTAAACTCGTCGACGATCACTACTTCGCCTTCACGGGTAACAACGTAGTCTTTGTCACGTTTGAACAATGTTTGCGCACGGAGCGCTTGGTCGAGGTGATATACAGAACGAACATATTCTGGGCTATAAAGGTTTTTAACACCTAAGAGGCGCTGGATTTTATCAACACCATCATCAGTAAGTGAAACCATCTTACGCTTTTCATCAAGCACGTAATCTTGATGGTTTAATTTAGCGGCAATTTTAGCAAATTGTAGGTAGCTTTCAGGGTTTTCTGCAGCTGGGGCGCTAATAATAAGCGGAGTTCGCGCTTCGTCGATAAGAATTGAGTCAACCTCGTCAACAATCGCAAAGTTTAGCTCGCGTTGGCGAAGCAGTTCAACTTCATTCACCATGTTGTCGCGTAAGTAGTCGAACCCAAATTCGTTATTTGTACCGTAGGTAATGTCAGCGGCATATGCTTCTTTACGAGTAGCAGGGCGGAGTTTTCGCATACGAGGGTCGTCGTGATCCTCGTTGTCGAAGTTTTTATCATACAAGAATGAAGCATCGTTGACGATAACACCGGTAGACATGCCGAGGAAATCGAATAATTCACCGTTCCAGCCGGCGTCACGCTGTGCCAAATAGTCGTTTACTGTTACAAGGTGTACACCTTTACCTTCAAGGGCGTTTAGGAAACTTGGCAAAGTCGCCATGAGTGTTTTACCCTCACCAGTCTTTAGCTCAGCAACGTCTCCTTCGTGGAGTACCAATCCACCAATAAGTTGTACGTCAAAGTGACGCATACCAAGCACACGATCACTCGCTTCGCGCACCAAGGCAAATGCATCCGGAAGAAGTGAGTCAAGGGTAGTTCCCTTCTTAGCTAGACGTTTTTTCAAAACCTCAGTTTGCTTTTTAAGCTCTGGTTTTGACAACTTTTTATATTTATCTGCTAACGCGTTAATAGTAACGACACGTTTTTCAAGACGCTTAATAGTCTTTTTTTGCGGATCACCAAATACTTTAGTGAGCGCCCCTTGCCTGGTAATCATATAACCCCTCGCCTTTCGGAAATAGTTCGGTAAATTTCTTTACAGTCTATTATACGATCTTAGGGGGTGATTCACAAGCTTGTCCTTACTCTATTTCTCATCTGGGTCCTCACCTGTCAATCTTACATTGACTTAACATTAAAAAAGTGGCATAATGTATTAAACGCATCCAGCGTATTTCAACAGCTCCGAGGGTACTTCCGCGGAGTTTTTTTATTTGGAGATTAAGTGTGAAGAAAATACCTATCCATTCAACATGGCTCAGCCCTATTCTCAACAAGAGAATGAGTGTTATTTTAACTTCTTTATTTCTTCTATTCGCCTTACTATACCCTGCGCTAATGTTCACGGTTCAAAATGCAGCAGCCGCTTCTTCCCAAGCCACTCCAGCATACGACTCAGTATCAATCCCTAGCCTTGGTCTATCCTCTCGAGTTGTTACGGTTGGAACCACTGCATCAAACGCAATTGATGTTCATCCTTCGCTTGTTGGCTGGTGGAACAAAAGCGCTCAACCAGGAACACCAGGAGCGGCATTTCTCGACGGGCACAACCCTGGCGTATTTAATAACCTCCAGAATATAACTATTGGAGCTGAGGTTAGCATTACTATGGCAAGTGGTGTCGTTTACAATTACACCGTTATCCAGCGTGAAACAGTCCCTCTTGCAGGAATAAACATGCGGAAAGCTTTATCGGTTCAAGGTAGCGCATCGGAAGGATTAAACCTCATGACTTGCATGGGTGCTTACAATCCTAAGACAGGCACAACCGATCAACGATTAGTTGTGTACGCTGTTCGCTCTTAGTCCGACTTTAGTGCGACGCGGCGAGTTTACGGTCAACAAGTGAATCTTTGTACTTTCGAAGCTGAGTAATAAGTTTAGCTTCAACAATATCTACGGCGGCCATCATATTAAATGTGGTATCGCTTGCTGTTAAGACTTTATCTGGAACATGGACGATTACCTCGGCTTCATACTTGTTACCGTGGTCTTTATTCACCTGTTTTAGCTTTACATCGGCCGTCATGGTCTTGCGAGCATGAGATGGCAGATAGCGGTCGAGCTTTCCAACTTTCTCGGTTACGTACTTTAGTGTTTTTTCATCCACACTGTACTTGATTCCTGTTACATCAATTGATGAAATCATTTATCCCCCTTATTCCGTTGGTTGATTCTTTAATTATAGCATTGGGTTCTTAACAAAAACTGAACTAAAGAACTTCTTTTCCGCCCAAGTAATTACGAAGCACTTCAGGAACAACAATTGAGCCATCTTCGTTTTGATTGTTTTCAATAATCGCAATCATGGCGCGACCAAGCGCAAAGGCTGTTGCGTCATTAGTGTGAATCAATTCAAGGTCACCAGAGTTTCGACGCACACGGGTTTGCAAACGACGAGCTTGGTAATCCGTCATGTAATCAGCAGTGTGAGTTTCGCGGTATTGGTTTTGGCCAGGAAGCCACGCTTCCATGTCGATACCACGAGCGTTTGGCTTACCAATATCAGCCGTACATTTTTGAATAACACGGTATGGCAAACCAAGTGAAGCCAAAAGATATTCTTGAATCGCAACCATTAATAGGTGCTCTTTCAGGCCATCTTCGCCAACTGTAAAGCTTTCCATTTCAAGCTTATCGAATTGGTGCATTCGAAGAATACCTTCCATATCTTTACCATAAGTACCAGCTTCACGGCGGAAACTTGTTGCATAGCCAAGGTAACGAATTGGCAAATCATTCTCATCAAGAATCTCATTAGCGTGCATACTACCCATAACGTGCTCGGCACTTCCCTGCAACCAAAGGTCATCATCTTCAAGCTTGTAACGATCGTCACGTGGCTCAAGGCGATCCATCGCGTCGTAGAGTTCTGTACGGATCATAAGTGGAGGCAATACTGGAGTGAATGGCTTCAAGGAAACATCAAGGCCAGCATCGGCAGCAATTTTCGCAAGTACCTTTTCGTCACTTAATGAATCGATAACAAATTGGATAATCGCAAATTGAAGCTTCACAAGGTCGCCCTTTAAGTAAGCAAAACGACTGCCTGCAACCTTAGCTGCGCGCTCTTTATCAAGCCAGCCACGCTGCAAAGCGATTTCGCTGTGGTTACGAGGCTCAAAACTAAATGCTGTTGGGTCGCCAATAACTTTAGCGACAACGTTCTCGTCTTCGGAAGCACCGACCGGTACATCGCTTGCCGCCATGTTTGGAACTTTTTTCTGTAAAGTTAACACTTCAGCTTCAAGGTTATTCAAGTAACCTTCTTGCTCAGAAAGTTCAACTTTAATTTGCTTACCTTCATCAATCGCAGATTGCTCTGGCTTGCCACCCTTCATAGATGCCGCAATAGCGTTGCGTCGTTCACGAAGTTCATCTACTCTTTGAGAAAGCTCACGCCGTTCGCCATCAAGCTTTAAAAGCTCAGTAATATTTACTTCATAATTTTTCTGACGGGCATTTTCTTGCACCGCATCGGCATTTTCGCGAATGAATTTAATATCTAACATAACTGGAGATATTGTACCACAGATTTACACTTCAAAAACCCTTGTGGCTACCTTGCTATTTAAGCTAAAATATGCTAAAATATAACAATGGAAACCCCTTACCCGAAGCGAAATGAACTCCCTAGCCAAGAGCGCGTTATTGTTGCCGAGTTTGACACTGAAATACACGCCTCAACGCGAGTACTTCAAAACTTATCAGAGATAGCTGAAAAACTTTTTGAAAGCGACCAACTCTACGATCAACCCACCTATCTTGGTGATTATGTATACGAACTTGATCCAAGCCCTCTCGGCTCAGATGTATTGCCTGGTGCGATTGAACCTTTCAAGGCAGGTGCATATAAATCAACCCAAGGCCTTGTTCAATCTCAAAAATCTCGAGATACAGCCGTTAATGACATGCCTGAACTTACAAGTAGTCTATTTAAACCTGTTCGTGACTTCACAGATGCTCGTATTGTTAAACAAGGAAACCTACCAGGTCAACCTTGGTACGATGCTTCGCTCCCGGAGGCAAAAGACTATCATAGTATCGAAATTGAAGGGCTAGACGAACCCCTCGTTTCCCTACTCGACTATGGTATTAACTGTCGTAGTTACTATTCACGACCAAATCGCGTTACTGGCGAAGCAGTACCCGGCGTGAAGCCCGATGTTTTTGTGCGTGAATCTATCGCTAAAAGGCTTGTTGTGCTCAATAACCTTTTACAGCACCCTGAAGTTATAAAATTCTTCGGCAACGAAGTTGAACTGTATGTCGATGAAGGCTATCGCGACCCTGAAGTGCAACGTTACCTTCACGACGACTACATCCCAAAACTTATTACAGGTCAGTTAGCTAAAAAGCATGGAATCAACCTAGAAACAGCTAGCAAACATGAACTTGCCAAGCTTGAGAAAGAAATGATTCCAATTCGTGACAGGAAGATATCTAAACCACCAGCAGGCTTCGGAGAAGGCGATCCTGGCCCACACCAAACCGGTTCAGCTGTTGATATGACAATTCGGTACAAGCAAGACACGACCGACCTTGTTCCAGGCGTAAATATTTGGTTTGGAAAAGGTGCTGCTGACCTTGTTAAGGTAACTGAACCAGATCACTTCGAACATCACCTACCAAATACACCCGAGGAGCTTGTTGCCCAACAGAACTTAAGGGCGTGGCACTACCTTCTTGAAGTAGTTGGTCTAAGGCAGAACCCAACTGAATTTTGGCACGCAGGTGGTGGTGACCAGCTATCTGCGGTATTGGATGGAGATATCGATGATGTTATCGCTCTCTTTGGCTGGCCTATCGAGAACCCCAACACATACACCCCGATTTCTGACAACGAGGTAAAGGCATAACCCATGAATTCTATCCGTGCGTTTACTCCTGAAGTATTCAATGCCGCGGCAGTTAAAAAGCATGGTGTTGTATATGCCGAAACTCGCCGAGACCTTTCGGCTCCTTTGAGTGAACTTTCAGGCAGCATGAGTGTGCAAGAATACTTCGGTGATATTCCTTTGGTTATTAGCGAGAAAAATTACGAACGCAGCGGTGCTACCCTACCTTTTGAGCAGTGGGGGCAGCAAATAGAGAGCCAATTCCGTCGCTACGACGAAGAGTTAAAACGACAACTTGGGCTGTATGCCATTGGCTATCCTCGTCCCGTTCACGGCATGAATCTTATTGATCTTGATACTGTTATGCGCGACGTCGATATCAACACACCTTTCCTCGATCGACTAGAAGCCGACACGACTCTCTTAACTAAGGAAGGGATCGCTTCTTGTATTGCACCTGCCGATTGTATTGTTGCTAATATTGTCGATGTTCGAACAGGCGCACTTATGCAGGCACATGCCGGCTATCTTGGTGCGGAAAATGGTATTTTTGAGCAACTGTTCGATAGCACCAGTGGGCTCATAGATCCAAAACAATCTGTCGCCTATTTCTCACCACACGCTCAAGCAGGATTCGTGATAAACCAAAAGAATAACTTCTTAGTTGAAAGGTTCGAGGCTAACCCTCGTATGCGACCTTACATTATCAAAAATTCAGATGGCACCGTAGAGCTCAACTTAGCCGAAGCGAGTAAAGCACAGCTTGTCGCGGCCGGCGTGTCCGAAGCTAACATTGAAATTAGCCCAGACAATTCCCTCACCGACCCTACGCTCTATTCACAAAGTAACTTCTTAACTCGCGGCATCAACGGCCGTAATGGTATGGTGTTTGGCAAAAGCGCCAAGTAATACTATTCTGTTCGCAGTGCTTCAATTGGGTCGAGCTTAGCAGCCTTGCGCGCTGGGAACCAACCCGCCAACATAGCAATCACCATTAACACTACAATCATGATAGCGATTGGGATTGGTTGGAAGATAAGAATATAGTTTCCTTCTCCAATACCAAGTACTTCAGTAAGCCATGGGTTAATAGCGAGGCCAACACAAACGGCAATAACTGTACCGATGATACCACCTAGGAATCCAATCCAAGCTGCTTCAAATTGGAACAACCGGCTGACGGCACGGCCGCGCATACCAAGGGCTTTCATCAAACCAATTTCGCGGGTTCGTTCAAGTACTGAAATGTATTGGGTGTTAATGATACCGAACACACTGGCAATCAATGCCACGATTCCAAAGCCAAGTACAATTCCTTGCAGGGTGTTCACTACTGCGAATACAACGCCCTGTAAGTCCTCGGCAGTTTGCGCATAGAAATCGTCTTTTAATAACTCTTCTTTTACTTCGGCCGGGTCGTTACCTTCAACAACCAACGCGGTTGCGCCGAGATATTTTTGATACGCTTCGGTTCCTTCAGTTGTGAATTCACTAATCGCCCGAGCTTCATTGCCAGAAATTTGGATTGCACTCGTACCCGCTAAAGCTGTGGCAGATTTTTTAGTAATTGCCGAAACAGTGAACACAAATTCTTTTGTTTCAGGTGTCGAGAGTGCTTCAACAGCAGCAGCTCCACCAGTGGCGTAAGCAGCTGCAATCTCTTCAGTTGTCGCAGTACTCTTCGCACTTACCGCTGTCATTGTTACCGTCATGCCAATAAGGTCTTCAGGGGCTTTAATTGCACCTTGATCAACCAATGTTGTTGCGAATGCCTCAGGCACCACAGCTTGCTGATCGGTAATGTCATCACCAAGCGACGGAAGTGTCCCGTAAGCTGCTTCCGACAGAATAGTTGGGTCGTACGCCGATAGTTCACCAGAGAACTTCTTCGTGTCATCACCAAATGTCATATAGCGTACTGATGGTGCATAAGTTGGAGTGACGTTCTCAAGGTCATCGCGCGCCTTGAGTTTGTCGATATCAACTTGGGTCATTTGCTTTAATGTTAAGCCCGCGCTGGTTGTTCCAACATCCGGGTCGTACACTTGCAAACCAGCTTGGCGTCCACCGCCTTCAAATATGCTTTTATCTTTTACGATAAACAGTGCGCGAGGGTTTACGTTTGAACCAATCAACTTGTCTGCGTATTGGCGAGCACCCTCACCTGCTGCTAATGAAATGGTGATCGTAAATGCACCAACGGCAATCGCTAGGCTGGTAAGGATAGTTCGGGCTTTGGCGTTACGAAGGCCGCGAGCTGCTCGGCGTGCAATATCAATAGTTTTCATATACGCACTCCTCTCGGCACGGTTGGCTTGATGGAGTTATCGATGCGCTCAATCTTGCCGTCTTTAACGTAAATTTGAATATCACATTTAGCTGCAAGGTCAGCGTCGTGCGTCACGATAATAAGCGTACTGCCACTCTTTTTATTAAGGCCAAAGAGGAGGTTTTCAATTACCTCACCAGTTGTTGAGTCGAGGTTACCCGTTGGCTCGTCGGCAAAAATAATACTTGGCTTGTTAACAATTGCACGAGCAATTGCGAGACGTTGTTTTTGCCCACCAGAAAGGTTTTTCGCCTTTTGCTTAATCTTATCTTCAAGGCCAACAATCTTCAAAGCTGTTTCAACTCGTTGTTTGCGAGTTCGCGCACCTACATTCGAAATCTCAAGAGGAAGAGCTACGTTATCGAAGGCTGTTTCATTTGCCTGTACGAAGAATGCTTGGAAAATGAAACCGATCTTTTCACTACGAAAGCGGTCAACGGCTTTATTTTTGAGTTTCAAAATATCAACGCCATCAATAATTACCTTACCGGTCTCAGGGCGATCAAGGCCGCTCATGGCATGCATCAATGTACTCTTTCCGCTTCCAGACTTACCGACAATCGCGACACTCGCTCCGTCAGGTATTGTAAAACTTACATCGTCCAGTGCTTTAAATTCACTGTGCTTTTTGCCATAGGTCTTCGTTAGGCTCGCAACCTCAATCACTGTATCCCCCTTTTGCTTATTATTCTCATTGTAGCATGGTGTTACAGTGAATGGCTGTATTGATCTTCGTCTGAGGAAACTACTACAGTCGCGCAACTTGTTTCATGTGTTGAAGCTGGAATCACCTCTTCGTTGTAGGTCATTTTTTCTGAGGTGACACCCTCAACAATGACGCTTGTATTGTTAGCATACGTTCCACTTGGGCAAACATCTGGCTGCGTTACAACGAGCTCGCGAACCGTGCCTGCACGTACCGCTAGGCCATATTCAGATTGCACAGAAAGTTTTTGCACTGAACTTGAGCTAAGATCTACCGAGCCTTTGCCCTTCACTTCTACTAAAGCGTAGGTTCCGGTCACCGTAATACTTGCAGACTCATCTGAAGAAATTGTAAGTGAATCTTGAATGAGACCCGAGTAATCTACGTGTGTCATGTCCGCAGTCACACTTTGAAGTGCGGGGCCATATACGGCCAACACGGGTTGTACGAATGCGTTGCGGAAACTTTCAGGCGTTGCTAAAGAAATCGTCGCTGTTGCTCCCTCTATAACGATTGAAGGCTTAGTAGTTGGAAGCCCTGAGAGTTCATAACGAGCTGGGCCTTCATCAACGATATATTGAATTGAGCTGTAACTAGTGAAATAACCACCATCCGACAAATCAGTCTTATTCGCTACAAAGTTTACGGTTGTAACATCTGTAAACTCTTTCGGAAGATGAGCCTTTGTTTCACGCACCATGCTCCGAGTCTCGTTAGCCACGCGGAATGATTGGGTTGATGCAATAGCAATTGTTGCAGCTACCGACGTAATACCCAACACGGTAATAATGATGCCGCTCACAACCATACGCTTTGTTAGTGTTCGCTTAAAGAACCCGTAGGCTATTAAACTTAGTAAGGCAGTCAGCAGTAATAGTCCGAACAGCACAATGCCAAACACGAGCCAAACGATCCATGCGTTTCCATCGCCTAAGCCCATGAACCCATTTGTCATATCAAGAAACTCTTCATTAGAAGTTATGGCTGAAATGCCAAGCCAGGCTGTAAAGATGAAGGTTATTACAGCACCAATCAAACTGGTGGTACCGATAATAATCGCGAGTACTCGTTGTAACACTGGGGCGATTTTATTTTGCGATACTTCATCTTCGTCATTAAGTTCTTTAATAGATTCGAGTGTCACATTTTTTCCAGCCAACTGAAGTTTTTCAGTCGCAGTCCGCGCCGCTGGAGTAATAATCCAAAACAGAATATATACAAGTGATGCAAAACCAAATGATATAAATAGTAACAATACGAATATGAGCCGTGTCCATAGTGGGTTCACACCAAAGTACGCTGCAATTCCACTTAATACACCTCCTAGTACTGCATCATCTGTTGATCGATAGAAGCGGCGACCATTTACAGTTTGAGTGCCTAAGGCAATGTCGCCTTCTTCGTCGGCAAATTCATGCGGTTCACCAAGTTGTTTGCGGATAGCTGCCACATCATCGCTACTGATAACGCCGTTAGTTACTACCCCACGCTCTGCCAAAAGCTCTGTGATCCGTATTTCAATATCAGTTAGTACGTCGGCGTCTTGAGTGTATGTCTCAAGGCTTTTAATATATTTCTCAAGTTCTTTTTTCGCCGCAACCTCGATGTCGTACGGGGTTTTGGCCAAGTGGATTCGGGTAATTTCGTTCATCGTACTCTCCTCATAATTTCTCTAATGTTGCGGTTAATTCAGTGATTCTTTTTCCAACGAGCTTTACGACTTCGTCACCATAATTGGTCGTTTTGTAGTATTTTCTTGGCGGGCCTTGTTCACTCTCTTGCCATTCATGCGACAATAAGCCATCTTTTTGTAAGCGGCTTAATAAAGGATAGATTGTTCCTTCAACTACCACCAACTGTGCATCACGCAACTGATTAATGATATCGCTGGTGTATTTAGGTTTATGCGAACACGCCTTTAGTACACAAAAAGCTAGAAAGCCTTTTCGTAGTTGTGTAGCCAATTGTTCAGCATAGGCTTCACTTGATGTATTTTCATGTGTCATAGTTCTATGTTATACAAGGTACTATAAATTGTCAACATAACAAACCGTTCTCATTAAAAAGTGGCGGCTGTTTTACCAGCCACCACCTCCGCCACCGCCACCACCTCCACCAGACGATCCCCCACCGCTAGAACCGCTTGAAGAACTCGAGCTTGAACCACCCGAATACGAGGCTGCTGCCGAAAAGCTACTTAAAGCTGTGCTAAATAATGCCGCATTAAACACCGCATTGCCCGAGTACCAATCTGGCTGTGTATTAGTGGTTGCGTAGAATTCACTTAATCGTTTAGACCATTCTTTCTCAAGGCCGAACAAAATTGCATACGGCAATACCCGCTCGTATAGCTTCACTAATTGGCCTGGGTCGTTTGTATCAATTGATTCACCGATTTTCTGAGCCGTATCTGGGCCTTGCAAGAACTTCAACCGTTCAGCTTCTGCCGCCTTAATATACCTTTGAAGCCCAAGTAAATACCGACGCAGCTCTAGCCCTTTGTCTGTTAATGGGCGAATAAAATACCCGAGCAATGCAACGATACCGGCAAACAATAGAAGGATTGGCGAAAGTGTCAAAATACCAACAACCAGCATGGCGATAGACCATCGGTAGAAGTATTTAGAAACGTTTGCCAATTTCTCGCGAATTGCATACTTCCCTTCAATCAATGCTTTCAACTTTTTATCGTTATCGGTCGTTCGAGAATAGTAACTTGTATTACTTCGCAACGTCGACAGTGCCAACCTATCACCAAGCTTCGGAAGCGTGCCAAACATATCACTCAAAATTTCCTGCTCTTCTTCAAGAAGTCGAGTTGGGTCGGTGATAATTTTTATATCGTACTCAGCCTGTTTCCAAAATGACTTCTCTTTTGTTTCAATAATTTCAATGAAATGCCGGACAGCGAAATCAATAAGTTGCGCACTGAATACCCCACCAGTAGGTGTAATAACTTGTGCCGAAACCATGACGCTGGTTCCTTTTGGCGGAATGTATTCGGTAACAACAATAGCTAATTCTTTTAACCTATTCAATTTACGGGCATACGCGATTGATAACCCGACAAGCGCGACGGCTCCAAGCAGTGTTGTGACAATAAAGACACCAAACCATGCAGCGGCAAGTCGCTCACCAAAGGTTGGCTCATAGGCGACGAATGTCCCCTGTTCAAACCCAACTGCAATAGTGACGTTATCACCGGCACTTAAACTGTTAGCCATAGCTGCGTATTCACCCCTACCGGTAGCATCGATAGAACATTGAATTGTTGAGCCTGCCGCGCCTTTATAACAAGCCGGTTCACCCTCGGCGGCTGCTAATAAAGCCTCATCAATCGTATAGGTTACCCGCAAAGAATCGATCGGTACCTGCCACTGCGTTCCATTCGTATCCCAATACCATTCATCGCGATTGTTATCGGCAAAGAATTTCGTCACATCGTGTTGTTCGTAAGTAATTTTATATACTTGGCTTCCATGTACGTAGCTATCGGCATCACCAATACGCATGATCATCATGTCGCCTTCGGCATACGTTGAATATTGAAGTTTTGCGTCGTCCTGGTTGGTAACAGATGTAATAGATAGATTGAGACTATGGCCGTCGTATGATGTGGGAATTGCCCGCTCCAACCCGTGGTTTTGGTCGTAGCTTGGAAATTCAGCAGTTATCGTTTCAACGGTCTTTAGAACCGATCGGTTGTTTTCGTCTCGTGACAAAGTGTAATCAATATCGAACGACGAGATACTAAAGTTATTAAGACTTTGCGCCGAGGCATTGTTTACAGAGATTGGCATTACAGCCAGCAGTAAACTTACAATAACCCCAAAGAGTAGCTTCATACTCTTATGATATCACTAGTTTGAAGAAGAAAGGTGTGCAACCGCAGCATCAACGTAGCGTTGTAGCCACTCTTTTGATTCTTCTACAACTTCTCCGCTCTCGGTGAAGAAACGGCCACCATTAATGTACGCCTCAGGCTGCCCCATAAGCTTTGTGTTGAGGTAAATCAAAACATTTCGTAGTTGCGATTGCGATTGAGTTGTTCCTAAGGCAGAACCAGATACCCCGGCTAAAACGACAGGTTTATTGTTTAGAACTTCAGTACTGTCTGGGCGAGAAATCCAGTCGATGGCGTTTTTTAGTACACCAGGATATCCGCGGTTATATTCAGGGGTCACGACCAGAACACTGTTGCAAGATTTGATAAGATCTTTGAGTGCTTGAGCCTTCTCTGGGTAAGCGCTTGCTTCAAGATCGCCATTGTACAGTGGTAAATCAATATCAGCATAAACAAATTCAATGCCTTCTGAGGCATGTGCAATAAATGCGTGTGCAAACTTCTTGTTCAATGAAGCTTCGCGAAGACTCCCAACAATCACAGCAACTTTTGTCATTACGCTTGGTTCTCTTCTTCAGAGCTTTTTTCTTCAAATTTCACTTGAGGGTACAAAGCCTTCGTTACTTCGTCGTACTCTTGGCGAAGTTGAGGGAATGGCACGCCTTCGCGGGCTGTAACACCTTCAAAGATCCAGAATACACGTTCGCTGAATCCCCAACCACACGCTGGTGGCATACCGTATTCAAGCATTTCAACGTAATCAATATCAAGCATCATCGCTTCATCGTCACCAGCATCACGCATTTGTTGCTGTTCAACAAAACGGTTCAATTGATCGACTGGGTCGTTAAGCTCAGAGAAGCCGTTACCAAGTTCAGAGCCGGCAATCACTGGTTGGAAACGTTGAACAACCCGAGGGTCATTAGGGTCGGCTTTTGAAAGCGGTGAAATGAATGCCGGAGTGTTAATAAGCCACACTGGGCCCGCAACATCCTTACGAATATTCTTCCAAAGCTTATCAATACCACGAGCACGGTTTTCAGTTTGCTCTACTTCGAGCTTATTGTCGGCCAAAGCTTGCTTCACATCTTCGAGTGAACTTTCGTAGACATCAATGTTGTAGCGTTCGCGAATAATAGTGGCGTAATCCCAAATTTCCCACTCACCTGCCATGTTTACATGCTTGCCGTTTAAATCGAATTCAAGTGTACCGAATGTTTCTTGCAAAATATTCTTGTACATTTCTTCCATAAACTTCATACCATCTTGCCAGTTGGCATATGCCCAGTACCATTCCATCGCAACATGCTCTGGAAGGTGTTCATCGGAATAGTTTTCATTACGGAAACGTGGACCGATATCATATACCTTTTCAAAACCGGCACCCAAAAGGCGCTTCAACGGAAGTTCGTGGCTAATACGAAGGTAAAAATCTTGATCAAGCGCATCCATGTGCGTTACAAATGGATTCGCATCAGCACCGCCAGTGGTGTGTTCAAGTACCGGAACGTTTACTTCCAAGAAACCGTTATTGTTCAAGAAGTTTCGAGTTGCTTGCCAGAACTTTGTACGGCGAACGAAACGGTCACGAACATCAATATTCACGTTCATGTCGATGTAACGACGGCGCATACGCTCTTCTTTGTTCGTAAAGCCGTCTTGCGCAGATGGCATTGGGCGGAGAGCCTTAGTAAGGAGGCGGAGGTTTGTTGCACCAACTGAAATTTCGCCAGTCTTGGTTTTGATAACAGGGCCAGTTGCTTCAATAAAGTCACCCGTATCAAGCAGTGGCAAATCTTCAAGGCCAAGTTGACCTTTACTTGCATCGCGGCCTTCAACGGCAGAATCTTGTAAGAAAAGTTGGATATCACCAGTAAAATCGCGAACGACAATAAAGGCTAATTTTCCGAATTTACGGATGCCAGTTACCCGGCCGGCAATGGTTACTATTTGGTTTTCAAGGCTCTCGAAAGAATCTTTAATATCTTTTGTGTTGTGTGTGCGATGCGCTTCTGCAGGGTATGCATTAAAGCCCAGTTCTTTTAACTCGGCTAGCTTGCGAAGCCGCTCGTCACGGAAATCTTTTAAAGTCGACATATTAGGTAAATTATAGCATAGAAATGACAGAGGAGAGACCCCTGGCGAGGGCTGACACATTGCCAGCCCTCGCCTTCCAGTCAGCGCTCGTGAGCGATGAATGAGACGTGTGGAGTGAAGAACTTGGACTTGAGTACTGTCTTCAGGCTCAGCCCTGACCTCCTCATCACCCCGTCGAGTACGCCCGCGAAACGATAGGGGCCGCCGCGTCCATCGCGGCCGAAGAGCATCACCCATAGCTCGGACTCGCTCTGGACAAAGCCAAAGTGATTGATCGCGAACTTCGGGAGCCGAAGCGCCCAAGACTCGAATCCGTCAGTCGAATCTGATGCCAGGTATGCTTCGTTGAGCTTCTCGAGGTAGGACTCTGCGAACTTCCTCTCCGCACTTCCCGTGAGCAGCTTCAGGTCGGACAAAGCCGCACCTGCACGCAACAGCGCAGGCCGCTCTGCTTTGATTGTCTTGGTCATAATGACCTCTCCTCTGTCGTAGGAACTCCATTACTCGACACCGCGGACGGTGTCACGCAAATGGAGTATGGATATATAAGTTATATCATAACGAAAATCTCTACCAAAACATGAGCGTCACTAATAGAAAACAGACCCGTAAAGGGCCTGCATATGAACGAAAGATAGAGAATGGGTCCGGTGGGGGCTGCAACAGCCCCCACCAAAACCAAGACGTTTCAGGTGCGAAAGAACCTCATTCGCTCGCCGTTGTCGTGCAGCCGTACCCGGATGCGCCTCGTCCTGAGCAGCCGGTTGAAGGCTTGCACGAACATGAGGCGACCGTCGCCACCCTTGAGAGTTGCGAACAGAAGATCCCACATCCCCTCGTTTGCCTCGATGAGCACATCTTTAACTTCTTCGGTCAGCCAGCCAGCGAGTGGACGAGCACTGCCACTCAACCTGTACTGCTCTTCGATGAAGCCAAGCTGTGTCGTGAGGTACTTCTTCTGCACACCGCGTCGGTGAAGCAAAAACTGTGTGAACGTGACGTCGAAGAGCACCGTCGGGTGGCTCATCTGAGCCTCAAGTGCCATAATTCTCCCATCTGTCATTGAATGAACTCCATCGCTTCAACACCGTTTGGTATAAAACAATGGAGCATGGATATACCTTTTATACCATAAAAACAATAACGCCCAAAACTTGAGCGTTATTGTGTGGCGAGTGAAAAGACTAGCCTACTGAAACAATAGTGTAGCTAATATCACCCTTTGGAGTGGTGATAGTTACTTTGTCATCAACCTTTTTGCCGTATAGAGCCATACCGATTGGTGATTCGTTACTAATTTTACCTTCGATTGGGTCAGCTTCAACTGGACCAACAACGGTGTAAACAACTTTCTTTGCACCAGTTTTAAGTTCAACTTTACTACCAAGGCCAATAGTACTTTTGCTACTTGCCTTAATAATTTCAGCATTGTTTACGATGTCTTCAATTTCAGCAATTCGTGTTTCAAGGAGACCTTGTTCTTCACGGGCTGCGTCGTATTCTGCGTTTTCGCTTAGGTCGCCGAAGTCACGGGCTTCAGAGATTTTGTCAGCCACTTCGCCGCGACGTGCTTTCAAACCGAGTAATTCGGTTTCGAGCTCTTTTTTACCATCAGCGGTAATTTGGTACTGCTTTTTCATAATTTTATTACTTTCTTATGTTCTTATGTTCAGCACCTACGCTATATATAGCGTAGGCCCTGGTTCTCGCATGATTATTCAGCTTATTTTAGCAAGCAGTTCATCGAGTGTCAACAACTCTGTTTCACCACTGTTACGATACGTGAATTCTAGCTTGCCTTGCTCGATTAGGCGTTCGCTTATGGTAATTCGGTATGGTAAACCGATTAATTCGGCATCTGCGAACTTAGCTCCTGGTCGTTCATCACGGTCATCAAACAGCACCGTAACACCACTTGCTTGTAGTTTTTCGTATAATTCAGTTGCTTGTTCGGTTACGTTACCAATGCTTACTAAGTACACCTTATACGGCGCAATATTTACTGGCCACACCAAACCTTTTTCGTCAGAGAATTTTTCAGCAATCACACCCATGGCGCGTGTAATACCAATACCGTAGCTTCCCATAAACACTGGGTGCTGTTTGTCGTCGGCGCTCACAAAATCAAGCCCCATCTCTTCTGCTTTCTGTGAACCAAAGTTGAAGATGTTACCAGTTTCGGCTGTCTTCACTTTTTCAAGCTCATCACGAGAAATTCCAAGTTCCTTAATTGCGTCATCAATAACTTCTTCGTTAATAGCGATATTCTTACCACGGTGCAAGTAAATAATATCTTCACCCGCGTCAGTGATTGTCTGAAATTCGTGGCTGAATTTTGTGAACGCTCCCCCACTTGCGAAGGTTACGTATGTATCTTCACCAATGCCAAGACGGTCGTACACACGCTTGTACGCCTCGATCACTTGATCGTAATAAGCTTGAAGTTCTTCGGCTGAAGTATGGAAAGAATACATATCTTTCATAACGAATTCACGGCCACGCATAATACCGCTTTTTGCTCGAAGTTCATTGCGAAGCTTTGTCTGAAATTGATAAAGGCTAATCGGCAAATCTTTGTAGCTTTTTACGTATTGCTTGAGCATCTCAACAATAGGCTCTTCGTGGCTCCAACCCATTCCAAGTTCAGTATCGTCTTTCAAACGGGTCTTAAACCAGACATCAACAACATCATCACTCCAACGGCCAGTTTTTTCCCATACTTCGCGACGCTGTAAACCAGTCATAATAAGCTCGTTTGAGTTAATGCTGTTCATTTCTTCGCGAACGATTTGCTTGATGTTTTCGATAACTCGAATACCTAACGGCAAGTACGCATACACTCCTGCCATCTCTTTGTATACAAAGCCGGCACGAATTAATAATTGCGCATTCTTCGCCACTTCATCGGCTGGTGCGTCTTTTAGTGTTTTGGTAAATAGTTGTGATACTCGCATAATTTATCCTCCCAGTGTACTAAGAAGTGTCGGATTGATAAAGAGGAAGTAGAACGCTAAGCCATTTTTCATCATGTGCAGCATGATTGATGGCCATAGGCTTCCAGAGATAACTCGAAGCAAACACAGCACAATACTAAGGGCGAATACGTCTAAGCCAACGTTCCACGCAAAGTGTACGATGGCGAATACAACACTGGTGATAAGGATCGCTACCCATAGTGGTGCATACTTTCGAAGCTTGCCAAACAGGTATCCGCGGAACAACAACTCTTCGGCAATTGGCGCGATAATAACTAACATAATAAATGCCATGATGATTTCACTCTGCGTCGAGATATTGGCAAAGCCAGTTTCCTGCTGCTGGTTGTAATCAACAAAGGTTAACAGGTTCATAGCGATAAGTGTAATTATTGCCGTTAAGATGAGGTATGCTATTGCTCCGGTGGGCGCCCATACAAAATCCATCCAGTTCGGAAGACGTTGGATGCCCAAATCTTCCTTAGTAGTACGAGCTTTCTTCACCCACCACGGCACCCCAATAACAATAATCAGCGACAGTGTATAAACAACTCCGCCAGCGATAACCTGAAAAAGTGAATCATTTATTTGATCGAATGGCACACCGAGTTTTTGCAATACTTCAATGAGTACAATAATAATCGCTTGCGCCAACATGAAGCCTAAGAATACCCACACAGGTAAACCAGCACAAATAAGAATACGGCGACTGAGTGGCCTTTTAGGAGGCGTAGGCTGGTTTACAACCGCAGCCTCAACAATAGAGTTAGAAGAGTTTGAGGACATCAGCTACCGTCACTAACAAAATTAAACCAAGCAACACCATAAACCCAGTACCGTGAATTTTTTCTTCACGCTCCTTGGTTAATGGTTTCTTCATCACCTTAAACAACGCTGTTACGAACCATCGGCCACCATCAAGTGATGGGATTGGAAGCGCATTCATAATCGCCAATGTAAGTGAAATAATTGCCGCCAAAAATATGACTTGTGAGAAGCCCGCTTCGCTAGCAGCTGGGAAAATAACCCCTAAAATACCCACAGGTCCGGCTACGCTTGCCCCTGCCCTATCGAGTTGCTCCGTAGCAGCCTTACGACCATCTTCTGATGGGTTTAGTTGCCCAAATAGACCACCAAAGAAATCAACAATAAGCTGGCCAAGGCCTTGAATCGTCACCACAGTAAATTGACCAGCCGTTACAACACCTACAATTGGTGCAGACCAAGTGGCTTTTATGCTTTCACGCTGGCCAAGAGTCGCACCAAATACAGCAGAATCGGCATCACGAAGTGCAACGTTTACTGTAGATTCTTTACCGTCTCGAACATACACTACTTCGATTGTTTCGCCACGGTTCTCTTTAGTAAGTGCAATAAACTCAGCCGTTGTATCGATAGGCTCGCCATCAATACTTACAATTTGATCACCAGTCTTCAATCCAGCTTGCGCGGCTGGGTAATCGCTAGAGATTGTTCCCAGTTGTACTGGCTTTGAAACGATTGTCGTATCCGAAGCCACACTAAATTGATTAGGAATAATTTTCGGCAAGCCGGTAACCGCCAAAATAGAAAGCAAAACAATCGCAATTAACAGGTTAACGAGAACACCAGCGAACAAGATCTTCGTCTTTTGCCAAAAAGTTGCCGCACCGTAATCACCCTTTTTGCTGGCTGAATCGTTCTCGCCCTGTAACCGAACAAAGCCTCCAAGCGGAAGCCAGTTTAAAGTGAAGAGAACTCCATTCTTGAGCTTTTTACCCCAAGCTTGTGGCGGGAAACCAATACCGAATTCCTCAACAACAACGCCATTTCGCTTCGCAACAATAGCGTGCCCAAGCTCGTGAGCGGCGACTAAAATCACCAGCACAATTAGCCCAACAATAATACCGATGATTAACATTTACCCTCCAAAACGGCGCTGTCTGCGCGTATATTCCTTCATTATAGCCGTCACATCGTCTTTTGTCATATCTGGCCAATTTTTCTTTAAGAACAAAAGTTCACTGTACGCCGAGCGCCACAACATAAAGTTGCTAAGGCGCTGCTCGCCACTAGTACGGACCAATAAATCGATTGGTGGAACTTCTGGTGCGTATAAGTTTTGAGCGATTAATTCAGCGTCAATTTCCGAAGCATCTACGCCCGATTGAACAATTTTTTTAACCGCTTCCACAATTTCAAGTTGCCCGCCGTAGTTAAAACATAAAGCAAACTCACCACCAGTATTGCCCGCAGTTGCTTGCTCGGCTTTATCGATGGCTTTAAGGATCTTTGCACTCACCCCTTCGCGTGAACCAAGCACTTTCAAACGAATATTATATTCGTTGAACATCGGTATATCAACACTTACTAACCTCAGTACAAGCGCTAAAAGTTTTCGTACTTCAGCCGTATCGCGTTTCCAGTTTTCAGTTGAGAATACATACGCAGAGATGTATTTAACTCCGCTTTCTAATGTCGCAACCGCAACATCTTTTAAAGCGTTATAGCCAGCTAAATGGCCCTCGTACACAGGAATACCGTGTTGCCTCGCCCAGCGGCGATTCCCATCGATAATATAGCCTACATGTTGAGGCAAAATTACAGCGTCGTCTACCATTAGATGGTAAGAATTTCTTTTTCTTTTTCTTTGAAGGTAATGTCGAGTTTAGCATTAGATGAAGCTACTGAATCATCGATCGCTTTTTCTGAACGCTTTTGGTCATCTTCAGACATCTCTTTGGCATCTTTAAGGCGTTTGATTTCCTTGAACGCATCTTGGCGAACGTTTCGAAGTGCAATACGAGCCTCTTCAACCTTTTCAGAAGTCTGCTTCACAATTTGCTTGCGACGCTCTTCAGTAAGTGGTGGAATTGGTACACGAATAAGACGTCCGTCATCGCTTGGGTTAAGACCTAGTGATTGGTCATTACGGATAGCCGCAACAACGTTTTGGATGTTACTTGGGTCAAAGGGTGTAATAGTAATAAGCTGTGCCTCTGGGACGGTTACGTTGGCAACCTGGTTTAGCGGCACTCGCGCGCCGTAAGCTTCAACAGTAATACCATCTAGCATGGTTGGATGCGCTCGGCCGGTGCGAACCTTCTTAAGTTCATCTACAAAGTGTAAAACGGCGCTCTCGAAACGATCTTCGTATTGTTTTTGGTTAAACATGTGTCCTCTTTCTTAATCTATGATCCATTATACCACTTCGTCACCCCTTGAAACCTATTGCTTTTTTTAATTATAAGTTGTATAATATCACCAAATGAGCCGCTCAAAATCTGAAGCCTCTGAACCGTATGTACGGTTCAAAAATCGCCCTGATGTTAAGAAAACTATGGGATCAATTAAAGATGATCTCCATACCATTAATGAAGACTTTTACGGTGAGCCTTCTTTTAACGGTACTGTCCTGTTTGCCCTTGATCAATCTGACCCGACCCTAGCGGCCTCAATCGCCTCAATCGAAGCCCCTCGAGTCGACCCAGATAGGCTATGGTTTGTACGTGAAAACATCGATAATCGCTTTGTCGTGGTTGGCTCAACGGCACTTGGACGAGCCCTTGAACTTGACCATCCGAGTTATTTTGACAGTATCATGAACCCCTATGAGCATTCGGTGTATACCATTCCAGTAAGGAATGACATCGGTGAACCTATCGCAGCGCTTCAGCTCGCAGTTGATAAAACGGATACTAAACCGCTGAAAGCTAAAGACTTTGATAGATATGCCCTCTCTCAACAAGCAACCGTTGATAGAATCGGTAAGAAAGTTGCTTGGCTATCAAGCCTTACTCCCTCCCTACCCGCCAGAATGGCATCAAAAGCTTCTGTTACCCCTAATGGAATTGCGGCCCGTTGGGATGTTAACCGTTCGACTGAATATATGTATAATCCTGATATTGAAGCTGACTTTGAAGAGTATCTTGATGTCCTCAAACTTGCCATTGCCGAGATTGTGCAAAGTGACGAGATTGTTGAACGTTTCGGTCCAGTACTTATTGGCCAAGGCGACGGACAAAATATGATATTTCGCTTTCCTGAGTATCTAACAAAGGCCGCCAATGACGAAGAGTTTGTAAGCCTTATTTTGAAGCTACAAATTGAACCCATAATGGACCTTATTAAGGCCAAGCACGAGGAAATTAATAATGCCTTCCCTTTTAACCCGTCGATATCGATTGCCGCTGGAGCGTCGTTCATTCGTTTCGATTCATTGGGCGACGCCACCGGAAAAACCTTCTGGGATCTTGCTAACAAAACAAAAAAATAACCCCGCGATTGTGCGGGGTTATTTTATAAGTGACTAAAATTAGTCGTTCACACCCAACTCAATACGAGTAAAGCGGCGGATTACGAGGTTCTCACCTGTTTTAGCAACGTTTTCTTTAAGGAATTCGTTAACAGTTTGTGAGTCGTTCATAATGTAGGCTTGGTTCAAAAGTACTTTTTCTGCAAAGTGCTTTTTAACTTGGCCATCAACAATTTTTTCAGCCATTTCAGCTGGCTTGCTTTTTAGGGCTTCGCTTTCAAGTGCTTCTTTACGAACACGTGCAATTTCTTCTTCAGGAATATCTGCTTCAGAAACGTATTGCGGGTTCATTGATGCAACTTGAAGTGCAATGTAGTGTGCAAATTCTTTAAAGCCGTCAGTACGAGCAACGAAGTCAGTTTCACAATTTACTTCCACAAGAACGCCAATGCGTCCACCGTGTACGTAGCTGTCGATGATACCTTCGAGTGCTTCACGGTCAGCCTTCTTCTCAGCCTTTGTAAGACCTTTTTTACGCATTGCTTCAAGTGCCTTATCAAAGTTACCATCAGCTTCTACAAGAGCTACCTTAGCGTCAGTTAGACCAACACCAGTAAGTTCTTTTAGTTTTTTAATGTCATCAATAGAAACAGCCATTTAATTAAGCCTCCTCACCCTTATCTTTCTTTGAAACACCCTTGCCTTCAGTTACAGCTTCTGCAACGTAGTCAAGAATTGTTTGGATACCCTTGATAGCGTCGTCGTTACCAGGAATTACGTAATCAACTTCGCTTGGGTTAGCGTTTGTGTCAACAACAGCAATAACAGGTACACCAATAGTTTTTGCTTCTTTGATTGCGTTGTCGTCACCGATAACGTCAATAAGGAACAATGCACCTGGCTTACCGTTAAGGTCTTTAATACCGCTGTACTTCGCGTTCAAAGCATCGATTTCCTCTTGGAAACGTTGTACTTCAAGCTTGTTGTAACGCTTTTCAAGGTCACCACCAGCCATTTTCTTTTCAAGATCTTTTAGTTTCTTGATTTGAGCACCAATAGTTTGAACGTTTGTAAGTGTTCCACCTAACCATCGCTCAGTCATGTATGGCTGACCAAGAGCTTCTGCAGTTTGCTTAACGATGTCTTTAGTTTGCTTTTTAGTAGCAACGAAAAGAATTGTCTTGCCGCTTGCAATAGTTTTAGTAATGAATGGCAACGCCTCTTCAAGACCTTCAACTGTCTTAGTTAGGTCAATGATGTGACTATCTTGACGCTTGCTGTGAATGTATGGCGCCATTTTAGGGTGCCAACGGCTCGTTTTGTGTCCAAAGTGAACACCAGATTCGAGCAATTTCTTAATATCAACCTCAACGGCCATATTATGTACTCCTTTTTTCCTCACCCTCAGCCCTGAAAATCAGAAGTTATGCGGAGGGTTGTGTCGTTAATAAATGTTACCCTATTATTATAGCGTTTTTTACAGGGGTTGTCTAGTGTTGTTTACTTTCAGAATACGCTAAACGAATAACAATTTTGTGCGCATCTTGTATATAGCCTGAAGTTGCTGAGTCTTTAATATCAAGCAAAAACCATTCACCTTCAGCAAAATGAGAAACACGGGGTGCTTCTTGTAACCCGTCGAGTCGATATCTTTGTTCGATAATAGTATCGCCATCAGTCGTGATTGAAGCAATCTCAACAGCACTATCCGTTCTATCCGCAGATAGTTGCACGGGTCGGAATTTTTCATCAACTAGAGCTGCACTTACAGTGTCTGCTTTTTGAAATAGTTCAGTCGCTCCACCGTATAACTGAGATAATCCTGCAGCATTAAATTGCTCAAAATTCACCTCATTCTGTTCAAAATGTTCGAATTGGCTCATAGTATCATTGCCTCCTGCGCTTTCTGTCGTTGAAGTGCTTCTTCGTCATGTCTTAAAAACATCGGTATCGAAACAGATTCATCATATAAACGATATTGCTCGTCAGATCCTTCGGGTGCAATAATCCTTGTCGCGACATGGTCTCTGTATCTTAGCTTACCTTCTACATCTACTCTCATATTAGATGGTCTGTCTACCCCACTCACTTGATAAGTCGTATTTGGGTTAAGCTTGTGAGCAATTCGCGCTGTGTACGCTAAGGTACTTTCAGCAGTTGGACGGGCACCCAACTGCTGTTCGGCAAGCTCAAGATCTTCCGTTGATTGTAGCGGTGCGAGTGCCGGATTATCTGGCATAAGCGGTTCGGCAAAGCTTTCATTAAAAGTGCCTCCGCTTGAACATGAGTGATAAATAATGTGACTATTCCCATCTCTATCTGGTCGCATTGATCCCATTAAATCACCTAGTCCGCTGTTTTCAATAGTTGAGTATTCTTCTTGTGGAGAATACTTTGGTTCTCGGGCTAAAAGAAGGCCATCACCGAACTGAACCAGCCCAGGTGATCCGTGCCCAGCAATCACAAGGACTGATGGATCAATACCTCTATCAATAAGTAATTGGCTAATCTCACGCATCTGTTTACCGCTTTCAGCCATAGATGAAATTTCGAAAGCAAGCATCACCCCATCTTCAGGTTCATAGGTTTTATACGAATCCTTAAAGGCTCCATTCCAGTCTGAAGTTGCATCTCTTATCACAACGCAAACCTCACGCGAAGATAGCTCTTGAGTTAATTCTGGATCATTATCTATAAACCGGACCATACGATCAAGTTGGTCTGTAGAAAGTTCACCGAAGTTTACAATTCCGCATTCGTTGCGCAATCGTGCGGCATTTTCTGCACCTATTGAATTAATTTTTTCACCAATATTCGATAGTTCTTGCTGCAATCGACTTTTTGATGCCGTTGGAATTTCAGCATCAGATTTCTCAAATTGTCTGTAGTCTCGAGTAACCTTAGACTGAATACTTAAAAATATTTCACTTGATAACCCCTCTGGCAAACCAAGATGTTCGCTTAAATAGTCAATTGATGTATTCGTAGCTTCGGTAGGTTCCAATTCGAAACCTCTGCCGCTAAAAATAACCTCTAAGTAACCCTTTTCTAAGAACCCGTCTTCTTCAGGGATTTCCCCATTTATCATTGCGTCGTATTTTTCTTTTACAGTGCGAAACCCTTGTATTTGCGCTTCACCAAGCATGCGATTCCGTTCAGGAAGATCTTCTAATTTCTTCTCAGCTTGACCATATAACCTTCTAAAGAATTGACCGTCTTGTCCGCCCATTTTCTTTAATTCCGGAATGAGATGAGGTTCAACCTGAAGTAGCGCAGAAAGCGAACTACGATTAACACTTTCTTCGAAATTCTCTTTGCTGTGCTGAGTACCGCTAAATCTTACTGCTTGGGTAGCTTCATGCTTTGCGATTGAATCTAGTTCGCGCAATACCGCAATTACATCTTGAGGACTCGCCTCGGGATCACCATTGAAGGAATTCGCTTCAAATGTACTGTACACCGGTTGAAGAACATGGCCTTTTTTAATATTATCTGCAGCATTACTTGCAATATAATCACCCTGTTGTTGCCTTTGTATACGAAGGTTTTCAACTACCTTATATGCTTCTTCGCTCAGCTTATCGTCTGAGTCAAAGCGGCGCTCAACCTTATTAGGGTTCACTGACGTATCTACATATTCTACCTTTCCCTCTTCGGCCATTACGAGGTCTTCGTCTAATTCATTCAGTGCCTGCATAACCAGTGGCGCTGCTTCATGACCGCTTGGTAGTGTAGCGTGCGTACGACCTAGCTTCTCAGCAATACTTGTAATTGCAGATCTAAAGCCATCTCCCACGAAACCAGCAACCGGAGTTTCAAGCCCGTGTATCCCACTGTCTTCCTCAAGTGCCGTTTCGATTGCAATACTGAAAACACTATCGTCCCTTTCTTCAGATGTAGAGCCGGGATTCGATAAAGTATTCTCAGAAATATAGATGAGCGCCTGGTCAGTTGCGCGTACTGCTTGCGCAGAATTTGCCTCAAGATGAAGCGAAGTCGTAACAGTCTCTTGAATATCAAGAATATTAGTCAAGGATTTTTCGACAATCTGCTCTCCGGTTCTTTCAACCGTAGCTTCGTGCTCGCCATTGTGAGGAGTTTCGAGTTCTGTATATGTCATGTTTATGTTATTTATTTAATCTGTGTTCACTATACCATATACCCCTAGTTTAGCGTGCTTCTTGAAGTCTCACTCCGCATAATTTCATGAGCATTTGAGATAACCACGAAAGCAGTTCTATCGACCGAATGAATTGCGGCTTTGATTTTCTGTTCCTCGAATCGTGTAATCACCGCAAGCAAAATTCCATGCGGCTCTGGGTCTTTCGGGTTTGCCTCTTTTAGGTATGTCACCGGCTCATCAATAACTTGGTTAATAATATGCCCAATACCCCGAACATTCATACTCACCACCCAGACACTTCGTGATTCATTCAATCCCTCAACCGTCACGTCAATCGCTTTATGTGCCACGAAATACGCCAACAATGAATACAGCGCGTTTTCCCAGCCGAATACAAAGCCGGCCAGCGCAATAATAATTCCATTAATCACCATAATCGCTTCGCCAACCGAGAAGACGGTGACACGGTCAATCAATACTGCAATCGTATCGGAGCCATCAATAATTCCCCCGTAGCGAATCACTAAGCCAGAGCCAACACCTACGAATATTCCACCGAATATTGCCGCTAGTATCGGCACGTCGGTAAACCCATGTGGCACATGCACGAAAGTTAAAGCTGCTAATGTCGCAATGCCAATTGTTGAGTACACCGCGAAATCTTTACCGAATTTTTTATACCCAAGATAGACAAATGGGATGTTGAAAAGTATCAATAAGGCACCAAATGGCAAACCAGAAAGATACGAGCTAATAATCGCAATACCGGTGACACCTCCGTCAAGTAAGTGGTTCGGCAGAAGAAAGAACTGCAATCCTATCGCGGCAAGAACACTTCCTGTTAAAACCAGCCCTACACGTGTAACGGTATGAAGAACGATACTTGCTCCTTTACGATTAAGGTTACTATCCCTATAATACTTAAAAAGTACAAATACTAACAATCCTGAAAGGTTTTCCTGTCCATGTTTTTCAAAGTTTTCCGATGGTCGATTGTTTTAACAGTCGCTTCACTTATTGCTGCTTACCTATACGGTAGCTGGGAAGCACTCTTCTTGTGTATTATGTTGGCAATTCTTGAGATCTCTTTGTCATTCGACAACGCAGTCCTTAACGCTACTGTCCTGAAGCGCATGAGCGAATTTTGGCAGAAGATCTTCTTAACGATTGGTATTTTTATTGCCGTATTTGGTATGCGACTCCTCTTCCCTCTTCTTATCGTTGGCATTGTCGCAAACCTCAACCCAGTTGAAGCAATTCAACTTGCCATGGAAAAAGGTGATCCAGAGACACCAGGTACGTACGGCTATATTTTAAATGAAGCACACCCGCAAATCGCTGCCTTCGGTGGAATGTTCTTGTTAATGCTGTTCTTAAACTTCATCTTCAAAGACCGAAAAATTAAATGGCTCCACTGGCTTGAGGCTCCACTAGCAAAAATTGGGCGGCTAGACCAAGTTGCCGTTGTGGTAGCTCTAACGTTATTAGTTGTCGTTGCCGAGTTCTTGGCCGATGACCCTGTGGTTGTTTTGATTGCAGGTATTCTCGGTATTATCACCTATATGGTCATTAACGGTTTAGGCGAATTGTTCGAGCGAAGCCTGCACGATAAGCTACTTCCTGATGAAAAAAGTAAAGGCAGCAAAACTGGCCCAAGCACACTCGTTGTGGCGACAGGAAAAGCCGGCTTCTTCTTATTTCTTTACCTCGAAGTTCTTGATGCATCATTTAGTTTCGACGGTGTTATTGGTGCGTTTGCAATTACCTCCGACCCAATCATCATTGCCCTCGGACTTGGGTTGATTGGTGCAATGTTCGTTCGTTCAATTACTATTTACCTCGTAAGAAAAGGTTCTTTGGGCAAATATGTCTACCTTGAACATGGTGCGCACTGGGCAATTGGTGCCCTCGCGATCGTGCTGCTTATTAGCATTGGCTACCACGTGAACGAGTTGTTCACCGGCTCAATTGGTGTACTTATTATTATTGCCGCCTACGTGAGTAGTGTTATTCGAAACAAACGACAAAAGAACCCTGAACGCGAAGTTATTGCTTAGCTCACCCCAAGTGAAACAAGTACTTCATACAATACATAAGCAGGCCAAAATGCCGCTTTAATAAGGGCTAGAATGAAACCCCAAAACGTAAAGTCGAGCTGGAAGAAATAGATAACCGCACCAATGTATGCGGCGAATAATATCCATCCAAGTGGTGCTTGATCAGTTACTACTTTTACGATTTTTTGATTCGTTGCCATACAATCTCTCCTAACGTTTATATGTATCTCATTATAGACCGTGAGTATATAAAGTAATTGTCAATTTATTTTTGTCTATACTGCCTAATACTCACCACTGTCATAATAAATACTGAAATTAGTATTAATATAGATATGCCAACCTGCAGCACTCCAACCTTGTTATTATCGATACCAAGAAATCCAGTATTCGGAGCTCCTACCGCACTGTTATCAAATCCTATGTATATCGGGTCGACAATGACGTTGTTTGCAGTAGTATCTTCGTCTAAGTCTCCACCATCAACTAAATTATATGCGAGTACCGTTCTTGTGCTGCCGTTAATTATTTCGTTTTTAAAGGTTACCTGATCTGTAATATCCCGAAGTTCAGAACCAATACCTTTATATGCTCGGAGTTTTGTTAAATCAGAATCAGTAAAACTTGAGCCTAAGGCAATTTCTACATCTGCCGACTTACCTGCCTGTGTACATGTTAAATCAAAGCCAAAGCCGCCAAGCAGTTCTGTATTTGAGCCAGAAACTTCCATTAAGGATGCGTCGATCATCCGTACGCTCGGTTGTTGAATATCATTACAATAATATGATTCTATCGAAAGAGTAGCGTTCGTTATAGCCTCAGGGAGCTCTATATTCGATGACGGTACGCCTGATATCGGGTTAAAGATTGGAGTTTCTTCAAAAGTCGTTTTTACAGGTGGGGGTTGCGTCACCTGGTGAGGGCCGGATGTATAAGTTCCCAGAATTTGGTTTTTTGAATCGATGGCAGATACTTTAAAATACCATGTCCCGTACGAGAGATCTTGCGGCACAGTAAACTCACCTAAGGTGGTAGTGAGAGTATTCGCACAACCACCTTGAACCTTGTCCCAACAGGCAATGTAATTAACGGGGTCAATATTAGTACTCCATACGTCATTACTCAAAACCCATCCAGTACCCACTCTGCCGCCAAGCACCCAAAGTTTATCATTAAATACCGCCGAGTTATGGCCGCGTCGTGCATCCCAAGTTGCGCTCTCGGTTGCACGGTTCCAGTTGATACCATTTTCACTAAACCAAACATCGCTATACTCACTATCCCAATCTTCACTCGATCCGCCTAATACCCAAAGTTTGTTATCGTACACCTCAACTTTGTGAGATGCGCGAACCGGCCAACTAGCATCGGCAACTTCTAACGTCCAGGTTGCACCATCCGAGCTACTCCAAACGTCATTCTCGAATGTACCCCAATCTTCAGTAAGGCCACCCATGACCCATAACTTATCGTTGAAAGATGCGAGGCCAAAACCACGTCTCGACGGCCAATCGACTGTACTAGTAACCTCCGTCCAATTCACCCCGTCAGGACTACTCCAAACGTCTGTCAGATCTGCGTCATCTGTATCGGCACCACCAACTACCCAAAGTTTGTTATCATGCACAACTGCCTCGTGCGCTACTCGTTTCGGCCAAGGAGCATTTGCCAATTCTCGAACCCATGTCGTACCGTCAACACTACTCCAAACATCATTTAGGCGAGCGGTGGTGTTTCCGGCTTGTCCGCCTAAGATCCAGAGCTTTCCATTAAACGACACAAGTTGATGACCGTTTCGTGCCGACCAGGGAGCATTTGCCAATTCTCGAACCCATGTCGTACCGTCAACACTACTCCAAACATCATTTAGGCGACTACTACTACCCTGTCCCCCCATTACCCAAAGTTTTCCATTAAACGAAGCTGTTCCGAAACTGCCCCTCACGGGAAAAGAAGTATTTGAGTCAGCAGATTTAGACCATGATGTAGCATTTGATGTATTTATCGCCTCTGTCCAGTTTATAGTCGGCGCAACCACTAACCCTCCCAGGGCAAGTGAACCTTCAGCCTGAATATAAATGGTTATAGTATTCGCATTACCTGGATTACCCATACTATCCTCTGAGCGAGTTGTAACGCTGTGCCATCCATTTGCCAAAGTATTGCCATATTGATAGCTATACATGCCGCTTGGCCCTGCTAACGTTGTGTATTCGGTACTGTCGATCGTAATATGTACCGTGCGGTTCGGAGTAGCCACTCCGGTAACAATAATTGCATTCGCGGAAAGCACCTGCATATCAAGCGGAGTCGTCATGGTTGGCGGACAATAACCCTGATCAACGATAGTCCAGTTATTTGGAGCACTTGTAAGCACTTGCCTTGAAACATCGTCACAATACGCTACCCCCGCAGCACCGAGCGACACATTCGGCAGCACACTTTGACTTGCCCAGCCGTTAAGGATCTCATCATATGTTGCTGGCCTTAGACCCGAATTGTCAAACATATCTGCCATGTTTACAACGGCACCAATATCCCAAACACCTATGGGTTGATTAAAGGAGGAGGCTATATTGAACATACCTTCCATAGCAGTTACCGAGCTAGTGTCCCAATTATTAAGCGGCTGGTTAAATGCTCGAGCTGAGTCGAACGTGTTCGCCATGCTTGTTACTGAGCTCGTGTCCCAGTTGTTGAGCGGTTGGTTAAAGGAGGTGGCCCCAAAAAACATTCTCGTCATGCTCGTTACTGAACCAGTGTCCCAGTTGTTGAGCGGTTGGTTAAAGTCAGCGAGATACGCAAACATATATGACATTCTCGTTACTGAACCCGTGTCCCAGTTGCCAATGGGTTGATTGAAAATATATGCTCCAAGAAACATATTACTCATTTCCACTACCGCGCTGGTGTCCCAGTTACCAATGGATTGGTTAAAGGATGTTGCGTTAACGAACATACTGCCCATAGTGGTCACCGCGCTGGTATCCCAATCATTGAGCGATTGATTAAAGGAAGATGCACTACTGAACATGCCGCTCATAGTGGTTACCGAACCAGTATCCCAGTCACCGATAGATTCATTAAATGCCAGGGCTGCAGAAAACATACTACTCATGTTCGTTACTGAACCAGTATCCCAAGTGTCGAGTGGTTGATTGAAGGCTGATGCGTAACTAAACATACTACTCATGTTCGTTACTGAACCAGTATCCCAGTCTGCTATTGACTGGTTAAAAACTGACGCGGTATTGAACATATTCGTCATAGTTGTTACTAGGCCGGTATCCCAATCGTTGAGCGATTTATCGAAAGAAGACGCACCGCTGAACATACTACTCATAGTGGTCACTGAGCCAGTATCCCAATTCCCGATAGGTTGGTTAAAGGCCGTTGCGTAACTGAACATATTACTCATATCTGTCACCAAGCCAGTATCCCAATTACCTATAGGTTGGTTAAAAGACGATGCACTATTAAACATATTTGCCATGTTTGTCACTGCGCCAGTATCCCAGTTCCCGATGGGTTGGTTAAAGGCCGAAGCATAATTAAACATCTTACTCATGTCTGTTACTAAGCTGGTGTCCCAGCTGCTGACAGGTTGGTTAAAGGCAGATGCGCTATAGAACGTCCAACTCATGTTTGTTACAGAGCTAGTGTCCCAGCTGTCAATGGGTTGGTTAAACGAGGAGGCGTTGGCAAACATATTACCCATATTCGTAACTGAACTGGTATCCCAGTTGCCGATAGGCTGGTTAAAATCAGTGAGATAAGCAAACATATTACTCATATTTGTTACTGAGCTGGTATCCCAAGAGCCAATGGGTTGGTTAAAGGCCGAAGCACCAAGAAACATATTCGTCATGTCTATTACCGAACTGGTGTCCCAGCTGCCGATAGGTTGGTTAAAGGCAGATGCATTTAAAAACATACTACCCATGCTTGTTACCAAGCTAGTATCCCAGTTATCGAGGGTCTGGTTAAAGGCAGAAGCATTGACAAACATGCTACTCAAGTTTCTGACTGAGCTAATGTCCCAGCTGCCGATAGGTTGGTTAAAGGCAGAAGCATTCAAAAACATTCCACTCATATTTGTAACTGAACTAGTATTCCATGAACCAATAGGTTGATTGAAGGTCGAAGCACCGTAAAACATATATGTCATGTTAGTCACTGAAGATAAGTTTGGAGCGTCGCTGGCGGTCACTCTTAGGTTACTGCAGCCCATAAATGCATTCACCATACTCGTCCAAGATGACGTGCCCCATTGTTTTACTTCGAGAAGCTTCTGTCGATCACCGGCATTATTAAAATATACCCTTCGAAATGTGCCTGTAATAGCAATTGTATAGGTCCCTGGGGTGGCATAGGTACATGTATAACTTGTCGTTCGAGCTGTAGCCTCGGCTACTCCGTCATCGTTACAATCGACTGTATAACTGTACCCCGTGCCTGTCGTAGGAATCGTAAAACTATTCGCATTACTAGTGCCTGGATTATTTGTCTTAACAACCATTACAAACGCGGCTGCGGTGTAGGCATGGGCTTTTGGTATAAAATATATAAATGCTACCAAAATTACCGAGAAAGCGATAAAAACGGTCGGAATGCCAATCTTCCAACTCCTCGGTAATTTACGAACATTTATTAGCACACTTGCCGAACCCCTCAATAAAACAACCTTGCAATTCTAATCTCCAAATTTATACTATCGAGATTAGAAATATACTTATCATAAGTGTAAAGGTAATAAACATAGGCGTCAAGCAAACTGCACTACCCTACCACCCTTTACAAACCGCTCATTTTCAGATACAATAGTTCAGATTATGAAGACTAACCTACACCCAACCGATTACCGACCTGTCGTATTTAGCGATGACGTCGCCGGTTTTGCATTTTTGACACAGTCAACTGCGCAAACCACAGAAACAGTTAAATGGGAAGACGGCAACGAGTACCCACTTGTAAAAGTGCACATCTCAAGCGCCTCTCACCCATTCTTTACTGGCGAAGAGAAAATCATCGACACCGAAGGCCGTGTTGACCGATTCAAGAACCGCTTCGCTGCTGCTGAAGCTCGTAAAGCTGAGCTTGCAAACAAAGCAAAGAAAGCTGCTGCAAACAAAGCAAAGAAAAGCGATAGCTAATCACACCTCATATAAAAAAGCGCTCATACATGGGCGCTTTTTTATATACTTCGTTGTCTTAGGTTAATATCGGTTAATGACCACACCACTATCAAACGCACCAGCTGGAACGGTTGTTGCAGTTGGCACATTAACGGTGGTTAGAAGATTACTAAAGAAAGCTCCGTTACCCATACTGGTTACTGAGGTCGGAACAGTAAGGGATGTTAGCTGATTACTCTGGAAAGACGCGGCTCCAATTGTCACCACGGAATTACCCAGCGTCAAAGATGTGAGACCTAAACCACTAAATACACCGCCTCCAGGTGTGTTAGTCATGTTTATTGATAAGGTCTTCATTGGGTTGCCAGCAAATGCATTTGGCAAGACACTCACTACAGAATTGGGTACGGTAAGTGATGCGATTTGATTGTTCATAAATGAGCTACTTCCAATCGTGACTGCAGCACTTCCCAAGTTCAGCGTATTTATTTGATTACCCATAAAACTAGCCGAATCAATGAGTGTTACTGAGTTAGGAATAGTCAAAGATGTTATTTTTGAGTTCTGAAAGGCTACTGTTCCAATTGTAGTAACTGAGTTACCTAAGTTAAGTACACTGATTTGGTTATTTTGAAAGGCAGCAGATTGAATAGTTGTTACTGAATTTGGTATTGAAAGTAATGTAATCTGATTATCACCAAAAGCAGATGACTGAATGGTCCCTACAGAGTTTGGTATTATTATTGAACTAAGCTGATTAAGACCAAAAGCATAGGTACCTATTGAAACAATAGAACTTGGGAGTACGACAGAAGTAAGCTGCTTCTGATAAAAAGCTCCGCTTCCTATTGCCGTCACAGAAGTGCCGGCAATTTGACTCGGAATCACAACCTGTCGAGGGCAAATAGGGTTTGAGGCATTGTTACCTTGATTATTGTAATAGTTAGTAATCGTGTTAGTTCCAGCGGTAAACGCAAAACAGCTTTCGCTAGTCGCCGTCAACGAACAGCTCCCCTCTTTCACTGCACCTTCCTGATTTATATAGTAGACTTTCAAATTTGATGTCGTAGTAGTAAGGCAGTACTGGTTCGGTGCCGCGGTATATACGTACTTGTCAGCGTCACGCGCCGAAACACCCGCAGACGTAACACTTCCAGGATAAATGCCGTTTTCGGCATTATATGAAGCGATCTTGGTGCCAAGCGACACAAGGCCAGACTTCGCAGTAGTCTCAATAGCTCTCTGGGCTATGCCATTATACGCGACGATTGTAATTGCGGCTAAAATAGCGATAACCACTACAACAATAAGAAGTTCGACAATGGTAAAACCGTGGCGTTTATCCGTAATAAGCATAAGTTAATTTAATTATACCATCAACTTTAAGCTTACCCGTTCACATTATTTGGTGGCGCAACGTATACTGGGCGTCTTTTGCGGTCAAATGACATTATTTGTTCGAATACAAGAGAGGTAAACGGAGGTACCCCTGCTGCCAAAGCAAATCCTAAACGCCACAATCCCCACCCCATACTACGAGAAGTGGCTATAACAGCTGCAAAATACGCTACAAAGAACATTCCATGCAGGCGGCCTGCAACTGAAATAAATGATTCGTATTCTGGGAGCCCAAGTGACCTATAAATAATCGCACTAATAAGCAATGTCCAACCAATTGCCTCTAAAAAAGCACCGAGTCGGTAAATCCACCAAGCTTCTTTATCGGTAAACCAGTGGGTCTGGTTGTAGCCCCACAAGATATACCCCCAAATTTTAACCATAAGATCTTTCATCTCTTTTAGTATAACGCGGCTTTCTTTTGCTAGAATAGATTTAATAACTTTCATAAGGAATTATATGGACCCAAATCAGCAAAACATCACTGCACCAAAGCAAAAAATGAGCAAACGCACTAAGATTGCACTTTGGTGCTTGATTGGGCCAACTGCACTATATATCGTAGTGTTCGCGCTATTCGCAATTATAAACCTCGTGCTTGCCGGTACGGTACCAGCTTCAACAGGTGGCAACTCAGAGAATCTATTCGGTGAAACTTCAATTTTCGCATCTATTCTAAATATCATTTTGTTCGTAGCAGGACTCATCGCCTTCGTTACATGGCTTCCAGGGATTATTTTTGGAATCGTTATACTCACAACCAAAAAATCATCACAACCACAGGCCTAAACGCTGCTCTACTACTGTTAATTTCTCCTATTTTCTGATACACTACTGAGTGAAATGCCAAAGATTGCCCTCAATATCGATGAACTTACCAACGAGCAACAAGAACTCGATGCTTTTTTGGCGCGCCCCGATGCGTATAGTGACCCCGACTTCACTAAAAAGAATAAACGCCTAACTGAACTTCAAAATATTCTTGAAAAAGCCAACCTTCGTGAAACTCTCGAGGCTCAGCTTATCGAAGCAAAAGAACTTGCTGGCGGAAACGACGAACTTGCTGAACTTGCAAAGATGGAAGCAAGCGACGCCGAGGCGCAACTTGCAACCCTTGAAGAAGAACTTTTCGCTATGCTTGCCCCTAAAGACCCTAACGATGAAAAAAACGTTATCGTCGAAATTCGTGCCGGCGCTGGTGGTGATGAAGCAAGTCTCTTCGCCGCTGAACTTTATCGCATGTACCTTCGTTACTGCGAATCACACGACCTCCGCACCGAACTTATCAATGAAAGTGCCAACGACACTGGCGGCTACAAAGAAGTTATTTTCCTTATTAAAGGTGACGCTCCGTACGCTAAATTGAAATTTGAATCTGGCGTACACCGAGTACAACGCGTTCCTGCCACTGAAAGCCAGGGCCGTATCCACACCAGTACTGTTACTGTTGCTGTTCTTCCCGAGGCCGAAGAAACTGACCTCGAAATTAAGGCTAGCGACCTTCGCTTTGACATCTACCGATCTGGTGGCCACGGTGGACAATCGGTAAATACAACCGACAGCGCCGTTCGTATCACCCACATTCCAAGTGGTCTGGTTGTTATTAACCAAGATGAAAAATCTCAGTTGAAAAACAAAGAAAAAGCCATGAGCGTGCTTCGAAGCCGCCTATTAAAAATTAAAACTGACGCCGAGAACGAAAAGCTCGACACCGAACGCCGTAACTTAATTGGTTCTGGTGACCGTAGTGAAAAAATCCGCACTTACAACTTCCCGCAAGACCGCATTACCGACCACCGAATTGGTTATAGCCGTTCTGGTATTCCCCAAGCAATGAATGGGCAGATTGATGATTTAGTAGAAAACCTACAAGCGTACGAACGAGAGCTCGCAGTACAAAGCACTACTTAAGACGCTTGTTCTTGGCGATCTTTTTCTTGTTTCGCCCACTTATACGCCGCTTCCCTGCCTTTACTCGTAGCACTTTCAGCATTTAAGTACGTTAAATTCGAAAGGGTATCTTGTGTAATTCCATGGTTTGAAGCAAGTGTTAATGCACGTGATGCAAGCTCACGCGTCCAAGGGTTGCGTGTGTCTTTATGCAGCTCAGCCAATTCAATAGCTACGGGTGTTTGAACAGGTAATGTTTCTTGCCCTGATTCAATTGCAGCTTTTAGTTCAGCGGCTTTTACATCCGGAAAAGGAGTTCGCGTTGCAGGATCTTCAAGTATAGAATCGAAAAGTTGCTCGGCTCGCCCCGCAACTGCCAATTCTTCCCTAGCACTTGCTTGGGCTAACGCAATCGAATGCGCCAAATCAACATCTTCGATTGTCCCATGTAATTCTTTGGCGAATTTTATGGGATTACTCACGTCAATATGTTCAGTTTCGATAGGCATTTATTTAGTGCTTTCAATTTTTTTGTTTTTGAGCTTTAACTGTGGTAAACTATAGCATAGTATGGTAGATAAGTCAAGTATCAGTGTCTCTGATTGGCTTGCTGAAGCAACGCATCAGCTTGTCTTTGCAAACATTCCTAGCGCTCGCCTTGATGCCGAGCTTCTTCTTGCGCACACCCTGCGCGAAGGCCGCACATGGCTTCATGGGCATGGTGACGAGCCCCTCAGTGACCGGATGGTTGAAATTGCCAATGCACGGCTCGACCTTCGCCTTGACCGAGTTCCGGTCGCGTATATCATTGGCCACAAAGAGTTTTACGGCCGTCGTTTCAAAGTAAACACCGCCACACTCATCCCCCGCCCTGAATCCGAAAGCCTCATTGAACTTCTTGGTAATGCGCTTCCAAAAAACTACAGTCTTTTAAAAGAGCGTGCGCTTCGCCTTGTTGATGTTGGTACAGGAAGCGGTATTTTAGGTATTACTGCAAAACTCCAATATCCAGAGCTAGATGTGACAATTACAGATATAAGCCGCCATGCCTTAAAAGTTGCCCAAAGCAACGCTGAATCACTTGAAGCCGATGTAACTAGTTTACAAAGTAACTTACTCGCAAATTATCCTTTCGTAGCAGATATAGTTATTGCTAACCTTCCCTACGTTGACCCCGAGTGGGAGCGCTCACCTGAAACCGAACACGAACCAGCCGATGCCCTGTTTGCGGATAAGAATGGGCTCGCACTTATTTACGAGCTGTTAACTCAAACAAAATCGAAACTTGTAATCGGCGGTACGTTAATTCTTGAAGCCGACCCTCAACAACACCCCGACATTATTAAAGAAGCAATAAAAAATGGCCTCGTTCATATCGAGACCATTGAGTACGGGTTACTTTTCGAAAAGCTTAAATAGCCGTTCCAACTCGGTTGAAGATAATTAATAGAACTAAAATTACGCTGAGTGTAAATAGTAGCGGCAAGATAATATCTGACATGCGGATCTTTGCGTGGTGATAGAACGAATCGTACGACTTAAAGGCTAAGAAGCTTACTAGTGTAGTAATGATGGCAACTTGCGGCAAGTGTAGGCTGGTTATAAACGGTAGACTGTAAGCGATTGTCCAGTGATACGCCACCCAAGCAATCTCGGCCATAACAACACCCCATGCGAGGCTTAAGAATAAGCCGTGGGTTTCATCGTCGTATGAGCTTAAGATGTGGCGCGCTGCTGTATAGCCAATTAACCACATTCCTAGTACAACAACTGAAACTGGCCAGTTAAACGAAATTGCAAAAAGCGCAGATGTTCCCAAAAGCACTGCAACACCCGCTTGTACCGCAATATATGCCCGTTTTGAACGAGGCTTAACAAATAGCAGCCAGCCAATGTAAAGCAACGTAAGAATACCAAGTAGTAATAGTTTACGTGGTTCGGCGATAGCCGCAGAGTTAACGATGTACATGTGAAGTACGAAGCTGATACTCACAATAAAGTCGACGAGGTTCGAGCGTAAGTTTGCCCACCAGAAACGAGGCCGTACGGCAAATACACGCCATTTACTAAGCACGACTAAACCAATCGCAAAGCCAATTGAATCGGTATACCGAATAACCATCACTACAGCAATTGCCAAAGCGATATTCAATACGGTGTACACCGCTTCGCTCAAGAACGAGCGCTTACGTACTAGTTTTAGAAACTCCATAATTACCTATAAGTATACCACGGGTTATTCGGTTGTCTTAGGGGCTATGCCGACAATAATCACAAAGTCGGTACTACCGGTTACGCTGAGTGGAGGCGCGGTTGTCTTCACCTTTACACCGTAAATCTCTTCAAGCTTAGAGGCTGTGGCGGTTTTGTCGGTATTAATTTGGTAGATTTCAATTGCAGCGTACGTACCTTCTGGGGCGTTACCAACTTCATCAATAATGAACTCTTTTTCAGTAAGGCTATCGGCAACCGTTTGACCAACACCAGCCACGCCACTACCATTCAACACGGTGATGTTTGCAGCTTCCTTCACAACTGGATTTGAGGTGAGCTGCTTGTGAAGATATTGTTGCAATTCAGTGTAGTTACCAACCCCAGCACGTGGGTATACCGAGCTACCTGCACCAGGGAGCGGTCCGGTAGTGAAAATTGGGTTTTCTGTACTGTAAAGGTCGATTGAAACAATGTCGGCGGTTTTAATATTTTGACCAAGATCCATTAACGTACGGACTTCTTTTGTTTCGATATTTGTACGAAGATTACTTCCAAGCGCATCGATAAGCCCAGTTACTTTACCGAGATTTGTAAGTGTTTGTGCACTTAAGGCTTTCTCGCGAATTGCCACAAGGATCATTTGTTGGTTGCGTTCACGGTCGAAGTTAGACTGTTCGAAGCCATAGGTTGGCGCAATGTCACCACGGGCTTGGGCAAGGTATAGCGCATGTTCTGCATCAAGGGTCACTGGCCCATTTGGATAATCAATGTAGTGACCGCTTGGAGGACACGTTTGGATACGCTTTGAATAGTTTGCGCCACACTTCCAGTCGAAGTTGCTATCCATTACACCACGAGGGTCACGGCTTTCGATATTTACATCAATACTTCCGCCGATTGCATTCACAACATCACGCATAACGGTGTAGTTAACGTGCACGGCATATTGAAGGTCCATACCAACAATGCCACCAATGAATGCACGGGTCTTCTCGAGGCGGTCTTGCTCGGCTGCATCATCTTCACCATCGTTCACACAGTTAAAGTACACGTTAACCTTACCCTTGTAACCAGATAAACAGGCCATTTCGTAATCGACATAAAGGTCACGGGGAATACTAAAGGTATATGCATTCTTGTTTGTTTGGTCGATACTCAAAATCATAATTGAATCGGTAAGGTACCCTGCTTCGTGGCCTGGGTCATCTTCGGAAGTTCCAAGCAGCAAGAAGTTACTACGCCCATTCTCGTCTTCTTTAAGAGGTTCATTTTGAACAATGTCGAAAATATTACCAGTAAAGGCATTATTACCGGCATTCATACCCTTCACAACCAAGAAAGCGATAACGCCAATTGCGATAACCACCAGAACGATTGCCGCCCATTTAATAATGCGTGCAATTTTACTGCGTGATTTATTGCCAGCCCTTTTATCCTTACGGCGTTGGCGACGAGACTTCTTACCACCATCTTGTAGTGATTCGTCATCGATACTTCGAAGTGAGTCCTCGAGGTCTGCCCGGCCGATTTCTTGACCACTTCGAGCGGTGCCTACAAATGCTTGAGGTGTGGTTGATTGCATTTGGCGACGGCGAGGCTGCTGCTTCACCATTTCAGTAGTGTGGAGCGTTCGGTCGATGGGTTTAACAGCAGCATCAGGATGTTTCACCTTATGTAATTCACCCAATTGATTACCGGGCCGACGTGGTACGAACCCGTCTATGGAAGCTTGATTTTTGCTCATAAATACTTATATCTATTATACCTGAAGATGCTCACGTTTTGAAGCATAAGTATCGTGTCGTGGTATACTTATTTAAGTTAATGGAAGCCTCATATTTCACCCGACACCCCTTCTTAAAAGACCTCCTCAGTCTTTTTATCTTTGTTGTATGTGTTGTAATTGGCACCATACTTATTAATACATTCGTATTTCGCAGCTTTAACGTGGTTGGGCCAAGCATGGAAACAACCCTTTACACAGGCGATCGCCTGATCGTAAATCGCCTTCCTGTCACGTGGTCGCAAATTCAAGGGAAATCATACATTCCAGAACGTGGCCAAATTATTGTGTTCAAAAACCCTCACTACAGCCTTGGTATTGAAGATGAATACATCGTAAAACGTGTTATTGCCTTCCCTACTGAACGAGTTGTACTAAAAGATGGTAAATATACCGTGTATAACGCACAATACCCTGGTGGCTTCGACCCCGACGAGTTAACGAACGGTGAACCAGGCAGCCCAACAAGCGGTGAAGTTGATAAAGTCGTACCCGAAGGCGAGCTTTTCGTAAGTGGTGACCACCGAGTTGGGAATTTCTCTTATGACTCTCGTAACGGACTTGGAACCGTTCCTTACTATGATGTTGTTGGGCCTGTTAGTGTTCGTATTTTCCCATTCAATGAAATTCGCAGCTTCTAAAAACTTCTTAGCTAAACTGCCTTAACAAAAAAATCCTACCTCTAAATTAATCCGGGCTTCGCTCCGGGTATTTTTTAGCGTATACGGCTTTAAAATACTCGGGCTGCAGAGGTCTTAATTTAGAGGTAGGATTTTTTTGTAGCCAGGATTAGCTAAGAAGTTTTTCGATGCGATCGAGCTCAGCTTCAGTTTTGAATTTGATCACAATAGTACCAGCACCCTTAGCGTTAGTACGGATTGCTACATCTGTTTTAAGGCGAGTTTTAAGTGTTTCAATGCGGTCGTCGTGAAGCTTAGAAGATCCGTCATCAGTAGACTCACCGGCTTTCTTATGCTGTTTCACATTCACCATATGTTGCTCTACTTTTCGGGCGCTCCATTCTTCAGAAATTATGCGTGGAACAAGTTTTACAACTAGGTCATCGTCTTGACCGATAAGTGGTCGGGCTTGGCCTTCACTCAGCTGACCTTCGGCAATAAGTGCAACGACTTCCGCAGGAAGCTTCAATAGGCGCATTGTATTTGTGACTGCCGATGGCGATTTGTGCACTCGTTCAGCGATTTGTTCAGCAGTTAAATTAAACTGATCTCGGAATTTTGCGTACGCCGTTGCCGTTTCAATTGTGTTTAAATCGCGGCGTTGGATATTTTCAATAAGCGAAATTTCGAGCTGCTTTTGGCCAGACATCGTACGAATAACTACTGGGATTTCAGTCAAACCGGCTAATTCAGAAGCACGGTAACGTCGCTCGCCGGCAACAATTTCGTATTCATCACCCTTTGGAGTCACGATAATCGGCTGAATAACCCCGTACTCTTTAATTGAAGCGGCTAGCTCTTCAAGTGCAGCTTTTTCAAAGTGTCGGCGAGGCTGGTTTGGGTCGGCATGAACCTTAGCAAGTGGTAATGTACCTTGTTCGCTTACCTTTTTTTCTTGGTTCGCTGTTGTGTCGAAGCTTTCATCCAAGAAATCAGTTGGAATGAGCGCATCAAAGCCTCGTCCTAAACCTTTTTTGGCAGCACTCATACATTTGCTCCTACGGCCTGCGCTAGCGCTGCATCGGTTCGAGAGATAACTTCGTTTGCAAGTGCCTTATATGCCCGCGAACCCTTCGAAAACTTGTCGTATACACCAATTGGAATGCCGTGGCTTGGCGCTTCAGCCAAGCGAATGTTACGAGGAATAGTCGTTTCAAATACCTTACCCGGGAAGTGGCGTTTAATTTCGTTATGTACTTGCGTACTAAGGCTGGTGCGGCTATCGAGCATGGTTGGAAGCACACCAAGAAGTTCGAGGTTTGGGTTCATACCCTTTCGGACCAACTTCATTGTTTCAAGCAATTGCCCAAGGCCTTCGAGCGCATAAAATTCTGCCTGAACCGGAAGAAGTACATACTTTGAAGCAATCAAACCATTTACCGTAAGGAGGCTAAGGCTTGGTGGGCTATCGATAAGGATGTAGTCGTAATTAACTTTTGAACCCTCAATTGCCAGTTTCAAACGCGAAAAACGTTTTTCGGTTTGCGCTAGCTCAACCTCGGTATTAGCAAGCACTGATGTTGTTGGGGCGATCCATAAGTTTTTGTATTCACTTGGCACTACTGCATCGTCAAGCGTTGCTTTACCGGTAATAACATCGGTCATTGTTACGGTGAGTTCTGTTTTATCGATACCAAGGCCACTACTTGCATTCCCCTGTGGGTCGAAATCGATCAGTAAGACACTTTTACCAGCCTTCGCCAAGAAATAAGCGAGGTTAATAGAAGTCGTAGTTTTCCCTACTCCCCCCTTTTGGTTCGTGATCGCAATAACGGTCGCCATAGACTTAGTTCAGACCCTCTTTCATTAGCTCTCATTATACCCTTTCTATCCAGAGGTGCGAATATTGACTTTTACCCCTTATCATGCTAACGTATATAAAACGAATTGATGCAGAAATGTCTGAATACACCACTCCTACCAGCTTCGAAATTAAAAAACCCACCGACAAGCTTACAGCTGACGGGTTTCGGACTCTTGTCGCGGAGCAATACGGGCTTAATGGCTTAAGCGCAGAGCTCCGCGTACACCAGTTAAAACAGCTCCCTGCCGATACTATTCACTCATTTATTGTTGAGCTAAATAAATCCCTCCAAGGTTCTAAAGATTCACTTGAAACACACGATACCGCTATGAACATCGGCACCGCTACGGCTGTTCACCCCGAACATCGCACTGCAGTTCTTGAAAGTATCGTCGAATCAATCAAGGCATCACCCGATACAGTTCATCCTTATAGGATTGCTGACGTGTTAGCAATGAGCGTTGTTATGTTGCACCCGTTCGATGATGGCAATGGTCGTACTGCTCGAGCTATTGGGCTTGCCTTCAGAGAAGAATACGACTCTATTTTCTTTGAGGATGACTTCAATACCCTCACCCGGCCACGTGATGAGGCTCGAGCAAGGGGTGAAGCACTTAATAGTAGCTACATGCCTCGCCTACCTGCAGGGTTCGACCGATCAGACCCAGCACAAGTGAGCGACTATCTTGCGAGCCTGCTAACAGACGAATCCGATATGCCCGATTACATCGGACCTTTTCCGCCCTCAGCCCTACATAAATAAAAGCTTGTTATATTACTTGTTTATCAACAGCGAGTAATTGCAATGAATCTGTATCAAACATGTGAGTAGCCCCGATAGCCTGTCGGGATAGGTATCGCTCCTTGGTTAGTTCTACCCGCTTTTGCCTAGGAAGAAACCACTCAAGAAGGCTATTAGAATATCGTTCACTCGCCATAACAGCGCTGCCTATACTTGTAAGTTGAATAAACCGAGCCTCATCACCACCGGCCACTACATGCGCCATGTACCGGTCGTTACCGAGCCAGATATGAGGTGCATCCATAATCTCTTCAATAATTTCTGAGTTATTCGCAAAGTTAAGCCCTATGCTTGGACCGCCAAGTGCATTCAGGTTATACGGCTGGGCTGCGATTCTTTTAGTACGAAGAAAACGATTTGTATTTCTTAAAGCTGCTTCAAAAGGTGGGCAATCTTTACTCAACACTAGGCCGCCAACAGATTTGGGCGTCGGGCCTTCAATAGCATGGCTAAGCGCTTGCTCCCATTCGGCACCATCACGAATTTTAGTATCGGCATCAGTAATAAGGATAGGATGCCCGAAAGCATCGGGGTCGTTGGCAATCAACCTACGAAGTGCAAACTGAATCGCCGGAAACTGGCCTTGTTCTTCAGATATATACACATGGTCAGTATGGGCACGGGCTACGGCTGCCGTTTCTTGAGCACCTTCACTACCGTTAACGACGACATAAGGTTCGCAAACACTCTTATCAATGCTCTCAAGAGTTGTACCTATTCGATCTGCCTCATTGTATGCCGCAATAATGACTGGTGTTTTCATAATTTCATATAAAGCAAAAGGGCTCCCTCGCGAGAACCCTTTTTGTCTTACCTACTTGATTGAAGTAATTTCAATCTTTGAGTATTTTTGGCGGTGACCGTTTACTTTGTGCACACGCTTTTTCGCCTTGTAGCGAATGACTTGAATTTTGTCACCCTTTACGAGGTCTTCAACTACCTTAGCGGTAATCTTCACATCTTTGACCGTTGGAGTACCAACTGAGATCTTGTCTCCGTCGATTACCAACAGCGCGTCAAGTGTGAGCTCTTTAGTTCCTTCAGGGAGGAGGTCCACCATGAGGGTCTCTTTTTCAGCGACAACGAATTGCTTGCCACCGATCTTAACGACTGCTTTTGTCATATATATCCTTTGTTGTTAACAATCAATTAACCATTATAACAGAGAGGGCTGTATCTGTAAAGCGGCCTTTAAATCTGGCCGCCGCCGGTTGCTAAAATTATCAACACGCCAAGTACAAGAACGCCGATGAATGTGTACATTCCGTGGTGAATACGCCAACTTTGTTTCCATGCTTTTGGTAGTTTGTTTCGATAGTGATGCGCAGCTACTCCGACGATAGCAACAATAGCCAGGACTGCAAGAATAGCGATTGTTACTGGGCTTAAGGACATAAAGGCGCTACTAAAGAATTCTAGCGGATTCGAGCCAAGCTGGTCAGGTGTTATAAAGCTCACGGGTGCAGCTACTTCCTGGACAGCCTCAATGGTTACGGGTGCACCGTAATAGGCTACTACAAGGGTCGTGGCACGTCCCTCGAGCGTTCCGTCAACCACAGCAAAGCCAACATCAACATATTCGCCATTCAAAATGTTTGCTCGGTGGTTTTCAGAGTTCATCCAGGCATCAACAGTTGCATCAGCTGATGGATAGTTCTTCGCCAAGTTTTCCCCTGCTACGCTGTAATTATAGCCAGCATCACCAAACCATTTCCAAGGTGCTACTCCTGCTGGTGATGTGTGTGCCCAGTAGTTATTTTTAAACATATCTTGAGCTTTCAAAAAAGCTGCGTTGCTTAACTTATCGTTGAGCGTGAGTTGACCCAGGCTATACTTTGCTCGCTCGTCATTTGTATCGCTTAATAATTCGGCGGTTTGAATATCAGAGCTACGGCCAAGCACTTGCAAGTTTCCGGCAGTTGCCAAGCTATACGTTGCTTGCGCCAAAATAGCAACAATAAGTACAGCAATTAAACCATGCACCCGAATAAGATGCGGCCGATACCCATTCACTTTATGAGGAACAAGAATACGCTTCGCATGATGCGACACTTTAGCTCGCACAGTTGTGGGTTTTTTAATCTGTTTTTGTTTTGTTTTCACAGTGTGCATACAGTATAACAAAAAGTCCTTACAAGCGTAAGGACTTTGAGTATATTGAATGTTTTATTTTTTATTCAGCTTGGCGCTTGCGAACCGCTGCGATAATCCACCATGCAATCGCTGCAATTGCTGCAAGAATCAACAACCACCAGTACCAGCCAAGACCGAGGAATGTACCTTGGTTAGCTTCGCTATCAACAGCTTGCGCTGGAGAGTTGAGGGTTGAAACACCTTCAACGGCTTCGTTGTTATTGCTGTTGGCAGCACTGCTGTCATCGGTTGTTACACCTAGTGCAGCTGCTGGACCTACGATAGAAGGAACAACTACAGCAATTGGATTTGCTACAGGGACGGGAGTTTGTTGATCGTTAGAAGTGGTCGCACCGTTAACCTCACCAGTGTCTGGTTGGTTTTCAGTATTAGTTGGCGCTGGTGCAGGAGCGGTAATTGTAAGGATACCAGTTGCAGGTGTCGTGCTACGGTTTGTTGCAGCGTCTTGAGCAACAACACTTAGGTCGTACTCACCTGCCGTTAGTGGTGCTGGCACTGTGTATTCCCATACACCTGGGGTAGTTACAGTAGCTTCTACTTCAGGGTTACCGTTAATAGTAAGGAAAACTTTTGTTGCATCTGGAGATGCTGTTCCACGTAGTGTTGGAGTGAATGAGTCTTCTTGAGTAGCATTTAGGAATGCCTCTGGTGAATCGAGGTCAATTGTTACTGACCATGGGCTTGTCCATGCACCCTTGTTCCCTGCTGCATCAATAGCGCGTACTTGCCAGTACCATGTGCCATTTGCGCCAACTGAGTGTGCGCGTGATTCAGTCGGTTGGATTTGTTGGAAATCACCAGGCCATACGCTGCTTGTTAATGAACCATTGCCATCAACATCAGAACTTTGTGAAGCTTGGATTTCGTAACGAACCGCACCTTCAGTGTCATTCCAGTCAAAGTAGAAATCGTTAGTGTTGATGAGTGCATTCTCGGCTGGGAATGTTCGCTCTGGAAGCCCTGGCGCTACGCTATCGATAGTTACCGCTTGGATGTTACTCCATTCAGACTTGTTACCAAGGCTGTCTGTTGCTTGAATTTGCCAGAAGAACGTTCCTTCGCCAAATGTGTGCGCAAAGCTTGTGCCGGTTGCGTTTGTCGTAATAACATTCACGCCATTAGTAAGTTTACCGTTATCAAGGCTGTGTGTGCTTGCACCAGTGATGATCTCGTAAGTCACTGGGCCAGCTAGGTCGGTTGACTCATTCCATGTAAATGCAGTTGCAGTTTGGTTCAACCCAGTTGGCGCAACAGCTACAGGAGTTGAAGGCCCTGTTCGGTCAAGGATGAACGTATCACTGAAGCTTGAAGTTGTGTTTCCAGCTGCATCTTTGAATACTGCTAGGAACTTGTGTTCACCATCTGCGAAGTTAGCTAATAGTGTTGGGCAACTGTCGTTGCTTGTGTCGAAGTTAAAGTGGTCTGAAGTAAGTGCCCAGCATAAGTTGTCTTCAGATACAGAGTCGATGTAAACAGCTTTTGAAGTAGGTTGTTCAAAAGTAATTGGTCGAACATGGAAAGCACCTTTAATAAATGGTGTTGGTTGTAGTTGCCAACTAATTGTTGGTGCGCTAGTGTCGTACGTTACCTTAAAGACATTTGAGTTGCTTTGGTTACCGTAGGCGTCAATTGCAGTAATTTGAATGTAATAGTTACCTTCTCCAAGTACGAATGAACCGTCGCGTGAAGTACCGGTAATATCATTTACAGTGTATGGGTTCGCTTCGTTCCATGAACTTCCGTTGTCTGTCCATGATTTGTAAGTGAACTTAACCGCGCCGACTGGGCGTGTCCAGCTTGAAACAACATCTTGTACGTTCGTTGATGCGTTGTTTGAAAGTGCATCACCACCAGCGGTTGCAAGTGATAGTACTGCTGCAGCAACGTCGGTCAAAATGACATTTCCGTAAGGTTGTGAAGTTGGATTCTTGTGGAGTTTATCCTTAATGAATGTGTATGCAGTGTCGTACTGAGCTTGTGTCATTGCACTTGCTGGTACTACAACGCCGTTACCAACATTGATTTCAATACCGCGAGCATCAATATCTGCAGATTGTTCGTTGTTGATGTATTCGTTTGAGTTATCGCCAGCATAGAAGTTTTGAAGAACAAGCTTAGTACTTGAAGGGCTTGTTACAGTCTTTCCGGTGTTACCTTCTACGTAAAGGCCGCGCAATCCGTATTGCGTACGAACATTTGCAATGGTTACGTTTTCAATAGATTTACTTGTACCGGTTGAGGTGTAGAATGCAATCGCAGACCACGCAGCGCCGGAAACAGAAGTATTCGTAATTGTAATATCGTGTGAACTATTCGTAGTTGTACCTTGTTGCGCAACAACAGAGATGCCGTCGCGTCCAGCGCCTTCAACATATACGCCGCTTACAATAACATCTGAATAGCTGTTGATGTTAATACCGCTTGCCGAACTAGCTTTTACAGCTACGTTCTCAATGCGCGCATTCGAGCCGTCGTTGAGCTTAATAAGTGCACCAGCTCCACCAACAACGAATTGGTCACCGTACACGCCAAGGTTCTGAATCACAACATTATCTACACCGTTAACAAAGACGCCCGCTTGGCCACTCAATGCAGTTGGGTGAATTTTTACAGTGTCGCGGCTATTAGTTGTACCGACAAGTTTAATACCTTCTTTAACGATACTTACTGTTCCATAATAATCACCATCTGCAATATGCACAGTTCCGCCAACAGCAACGGCATCAATCGCCTCTTGGATGTTTGCAAATGCATCAACACCCCAAACATGGCCATCAGTATTAACCGCGGTGTAGTTATCGTCAACGTATACATCAGCAGGGATAACTGGAGCGCTTGCAGTAATCTTTAATGCTACAGTTCCGTTTGGTGCTTGGCCAGTTGCTAAAGAAAGTCCAGCTGGGCGACCAAGGTAAGTACTGTCCCAGAAAGTGGTTGATGCATCGCTGCTACCAACAGCAATCGCTTGGCCTGCTGGTACCGCAACGTTGAGTGAGTTATAAGGGCCAGCAACGCCTGTTGGGTTTGCGCCGTAGGTTTGAGTGTTATATCCAACGGCCACAATTGCATCTTCAGGAAGTGTTACGTTAAGGCTACTCAAGTTGAAGCTAATATTATTAGCGAACCCATTGTAGTTGTAACAAACGCCATCAACTTTCCATCCGTACACACCAGTGCGTACTTCTGTACAAGTAGGATCGCCCGCTGGACGCCATGGAATATTAAAAGTTTGAGTTTCATTTACAAGGAGTGCGCCTGGTGCGCCAGCGTTATTTGCGTAGACCTTTAGAGATACTGGTTGAGCCCAGCTTGCTGCATTTCCAGAATATACAGGGTCTGAAGCGTATTCAGAGTACATAGCCCAGTTTACGAGACCGACAGTTACAGTATCAAGAATTCGGTTTGAAGCACCGAGTTGAACAAGGTCGCCTAACTGAGATGTACTCGTTGCTTGAAAGCCCTTACTTGGGTAGCTCGTTTGAGGAATAACACTCGGAAGTGCATCGTATACAACTTCAGTTACCCCTACTGCAGCTGCCTTCTGAGACAAAATAAACGGCACAGCCGCCGCTAATGTACTCACAACTAAAACAAAAGCTGCTGTTAATAAAGTTGTTTTCTTAAAAAGGCCTTGAGCCGTCGTTACCATGTTCATCTCGCAGTACTCCCAGGGTTTTGGCTATCCACCTAGCCGAACTCAATTAATTTATACAAATCTCAACTTTTGTATTTTTATTAACTTTAGCACTTACATATGTATTAAGCAATACGGGTCAAGGGGTTACCTAAGCGTTCTCTAAGGTTAATTTTCGAATTATCTACTACGAACTGAAGTTAGAATCCAGCGCCCTAAAAAGAATACGGCCACTAAAATAATCAGCCATACATACCAAGCCATGCCTAAAATTAACCAGCCTTGTTTAGACTGCTTCACTACAGCCGTCGTGTCTGCGCCGGCAACCGCTTCATCAAGCTCATCAACCGAGAAAATATTCGTGTTCGTATTACCCGTTATATACCCATTGGTATCTTTGTTAATAATTGGGGTTGAGCCACCAATCCTCGCGCCATTCGAAACAGGATTATCGGTTACTGGCGTCACGTCAATCGGATCTGGCACGACAATAGGAGGCAAATTTGGAAGTGTTTGCGGCACAGGCGCCACAAAAGCAATTGAACCTGAAACGACCTCGCTAAACCCGTCTTCCCTGGTAATACTCCATATACTTAGAACATAATTACCATCTTCACTCGCAGTTGTCGTCAAAGATAGGATGTTCGACTCTACACTCCCAAAGGCAACAAGCCCGTTCTGGTTTTTAAGCTCGTACCCATAGCGAACAATGTCTGTTGGTTGTTGCGCAGGTGCTTCATCAGGATTTTCGGGTGGAACTTGATCTGGTTCTAGCCCGCTCACGGGTGGTGCCCATGTCCAAATAATATCGTAACTATCGGCTTGTGATGTACCATTTGGTACGCCAGGGCCTTCAACATAGCCAACGAGTGTTGGTGGTTCAAGAGGTTCTTCGGCGCGTGCAACCAATGGAAGATTTGAGGCTATAAGGAGTGAAAATAGTAAGCTATAGGCTAGTTGTGTAGCCTTGGGTAGTACTAGTACTCTTGTGCTCGCTCCCCGCATATTTCCCCCTTATTTCCCTCGCCGAAATAAGTATTAGGTCTATTATAGCAGACTAGTGTTTGTGCGGACGAGTATGGTCAAAGCCTTCAAGCTCATCAATCCTATGGTGATTCAACCCGTAATAATGGGCAATTTCGTGCCAAAGTGTTCGTTTTATCTGTTCGAAAAACTCTTCTTCACTATGAGAAACCATTTGAATAGGTACTTTGAAAAGTGTAATTTTATCTGGAAGTACAAATGTGTATCCATTCCCCCGCTGGGTTAATGGAATGCCTTCATAAAGGCCGAGCAATAAATTGCCAGGTTTTAGTTCCGACTTCGATGCCTGGTGTTCGTCGGGCCAATCGGCGTATACAATAGCAACGTTTTGAAGACCCTCAATATATTCTTGAGGTAATTCATTCATCGCTTTTGTGACCAGTTGGTCAAACGCTTCGTCGGTAATAGGTTCGTCAGATTTCACTATACTAAGTATATCACTGTTATGCTTATAGCTTTGTAATTTCGTCGTGTAAATCTTTAGTAATTTTTTCCCAAGCTTGTGCAAGGACATCGCCGTCAGTATCACTTGAGAGGTCAATCACCTCATCTTCCTCGTACTTATCGAGGTCGCTAATCGTACCATCATCTTGAGGGTCGATTGGTTGTAGTTGTAGGTATGGAAATAATGACATATGTTTATTTTTTGTTTAATTAACTATGTATCTATTTAAGCATAAACGGTTAAAAATGTCAAGATATGGAAAAGCCCTCAGGCTTTCCTTCATAGGCGACCGAAATCGTCTAGAGAAAAGCCCAAGGGACTTGGATGACCGCAGAAGTTCTCACTCCTCGGCCTAGTGAGCGTCGGGTTCGTCGGGTGGTGTCTCGGCGATTCCCTGCTCGAACTGTCGATCGTGGAGCTCTTGCAGCTGCCGGAACATCTCCGGAGGCACCAGGACAGAGGGGCGAACCCCATTCAAGTCTTTCGACTTTTCGACGAGAATCTCGATGTTGAATCTCTCGCCGTCTGGCTGGATAGTTGCAGTTGTCGCAAGAACCCTGCTCTTGTTCACCTTGCTCACGAACACCGTTGCATCGTCACCGTCCTGAAGGCGGTCGACGTAGATGTCCAGTGGGTACATTTCGACCCCATCGTTGAAAACAATGAGGCTGACGGTGAACTGCTCTCCGCGGCTTCGACGTTGAGCCGGCGCCATGCGAAGTTCTGAGACAACCACGAAGGTTGACTGCAGTGTATCGAACCGATTCTGGTCCATTTCTTGACTCACCACCTTTCTTGTCTGGAGAGGATAAGTCAACATATATAATAGCATAAATATATAAAAAAAGCAACCCGCTTACGATTGGCGGGTTGCTTTTTCTTGAATAACGAACTACTTAATGCCGATTTTTTGAAGTTCTTCTTGGTATTTATCTTCTGTCCAGCTATTTTTCATAGCAAGGTCATCAATTTGCCTCTTTTGTGCAAGGCTATCAAGATCAAGTTGACGACGAGCAGCCTCGTTAATCGCAGCTTCGCTATCGGGTTCAGAGGGATCAGTTGTAAGATCAGCAAGCAAGTCTGCTCCGGCTTGAGTAACTTCTATTGCCGGAGCTACTTCAGCTACCGCTGTGTGACCAATGACCGCGTCGACACGTGATTGATCGAAGGTTTCACCGCCAGAAAGGACTAGCGCTTCAGTTTGCTGCCTTTTCACCGCATCTTCGTAACTGATAGTGGCTGTCTCGGTAGAATTCGTCGGTGCTTGGGCTTCTGGGCTCATGTGGTGGTGTCCTTTTTTTGTTTTTGCTTGTTAAGTGTTTTTACATTAGCATAAACACTTTAAACTGTCAATACTTAGGCGACCTCAAGTGACACTTCAAGCTCGGCACCTTCAACAGTTGCCTGGCTTGTTGTTTCATAGCTATCTTCAATTAATGTGTTCGCCAGTGTTTCATCACTAATAAGCTGTTTGTACTCGGAAATTGCTTGCTGTAGCTCTTCGCTATCAGTTTTAAGGCTGAGTTTAATGCGGTCGTCGATGTTCAAGCCGGCGTTCTTTCGTGCTGCTTGTACGTAGCGGACAACTTCGCGGGCCATGCCTTCGCGTTTCAATTCAGGGGTAATGTTTTTATCCAATACCACTGCTTCCCCACCAGCTTTTTCGTACACAACTTCTTTAACGTTCACTTCTTCAGCGATAATCGATTCGTAAAAGGCGTCGAGCTGCTCGCCGCAGTATGTAAGGGTTGCGAGCGGTTGGCGAACCTTAATTTGCTGCTGTTCACTATCTTTGTACATACGAAGTGCGAGGCCTTGTTCGATGATTTCGCGGGTGCGAGCCATGCGTTCAAGTACGAGTTCGTTGGCGTGGCCAACTTCAGGCCAGTCGGTAAGGTGGACGCTTTCGCCGTCTGTAAGCTTGCGGTAGAGTTCTTCGGCCATGAATGGCACGAATGGCGCAATTGCTTGGCTAAGGCGAACGAGTACGTAGTGAAGGGTGCGGTAAGCGTTGTTTTTGTCGGTGTCGTCTTCAGATTTCCAGAAGCGACGGCGTGAACGGCGTACGTACCAGTTTGAAGCGTCGTCGAGGAATGGAAGGATTGGCTTGGTGGCTGCAGCTACGTCGTAGCTTTCCATCTTTTCTTCAATTTCAGTAATGAGTTGGTGTACGCGACTGATAATCCATTGGTCGAGTGGGTTTTCAGCTTCGTCACTTGGGTCAACGAGGTTACCATCGAATTCCCAACCGTCTACTTCGGCGTACATCGTGAAGAAGTCGTACATGTTCCAAACCATGCTTAGCTTACGGGCAATATCGCCTACTTCTTTATCTTGCAAAGCAAAGTCTTCACCAGAAAGCAGTGGGCTTGAGAGGAGTAAGAAGCGAAGCGAGTCGGCGCTAAACTTGTCCATAAGTTCGTTAGGGTCGGTAAAGTTACCTAGTGACTTCGACATTTTGCGGCCGTCGTTTCCGGCGACGTTTCCCGTCACGATCACGTTCTTAAAGGCGTTGTGGCCGAAGAGCCCAACGTTTACAGCGTGTACGTAATAGAACCAGGCACGAACTTGGCCGACGTATTCAACAATGAAATCGCCTGGGAAGTTTGCTTCGAATTTTTCAACGTTTTCAAATGGGTAATGGAATTGAGCGAATGGCATTGAGCCAGATTCGAACCAACAGTCGAGCACTTTATCGATACGGCTGTAGGTTACGCCGTCGATTTCGAAGGTAATATCATCAACCCATGGACGGTGGTAATCTTCGAGTTCTACACCACTCAGCTCTTTGAGCTCTTCGTAACTACCTATAACTTTTACGTGCTCAACACCGTCTTTATCGGTTCCCTTCCAAACAGGCATGGCTGTTGCCCAGAAACGGTCTCGGCTTAAGTTCCAATCTGGTGCGGTGTTAATAGTGTGTTCGAAGCGACCATGTTTAATGTGGTCTGGGAACCAGTTAATGTTTTCGGTATTCTGTTCGAGCATTTCAACTCGCTGTCCATCGATGTCCATAAACCAACTTGGATGGGCCCGATACATAAGGCGGTGGCCAGTACGAGGGTTGTGTGGGTATTCGTGGCGGATGTAATCGATTTTGAATACACGACCATCCTCCAAAAGTGTTTTAGCGATGGCTTTGTTATTTTCCCAAACGTCCAAACCTTCCCAAGCTCCCTCGATGTATTTTCCATATTCATCAAGCACGTGAATAACTGGAATTCCCTTTTCTTTGGCTAGAATAAAGTCTTCTTCACCATAGGCTGGAGCAAGGTGAACAATACCGGTACCAGAATCGGTGGTAACGTAATCGGCTGCCCAAATTTTGTGAGCATTTTCCCCACGATCTTCAAAGAGTGGTTCGTATGAACGGCCAAGAAGTTCGATAGTTGAGATTGGGCGAACGACGCGGTATTCAAGCGGTTGGTGTTTTTCGTTGGTGAATACTTTTTCAACCAACGCTTCGGCAAGAATATAGTAAGCACCCTCGTAATCTACTTCAACATACTTAATTTCAGGGTTAATTGCTAAGGCAGTATTCGCTGGTAGTGTCCATGGAGTTGTTGTCCATGCAAGAAGGTATGTAGACTTCCCTACTTCTTCGTGGTCTTTTTTGTCATCGGTACCAATCTTGAATTTTACGTATACGCTCGGGTCGGTAACATCAACATACGCACCGGCGTCCATAGTAACTTCAGCTTTTGAAAGAGGTGTTGCCCACTTAGTATCGTACATAAGCACGCGTTCGCCTTCGTAGATTTTGCCTTTTTCGTATAGTTGCTTAAATGCCCACCACACACTTTCCATGTACTTTTTGTCCATGGTTTTGTAAGCGCCCTTGAAATCGACCCAACGGCCAATACGATCAATAGTGTGCTCCCAAAGATCACCGGTTTCAATCATACTCTCGCGAGCAGTTTTGATGTAATCTTCAAGGCTAATGCGAGTACCGATTTCGTGACGGTCGGTAATGCCAAGCTTCTTTTCAACGAAGTTTTCGGCTGGAAGGCCGTGCGTATCCCAACCCCATACACGTTCAACTCGCTTGCCTTTCATGGTTTGGAAACGAGGAATGGCATCTTTAACGACAGAACTAAGGAGTGTTCCGTGGTGTGGCACACCGGTAATGAACGGAGGGCCATCGTAAAATACGTATGAATCTTCTTTTGGACGAAGCTCGATAGACTTCTCGAAAGTTTTATTTTCTTTCCAGTAGTTGACGATATCTTTTTCGTATTCAACTGCGCGGCGGCGACTTCCGGATGTGAACTTAACCATGATTGTTCTCCTTAAAATAATAAAAATCCTTCATCCATCGGAACCCGTATGTGGGTGGTACCATCCGATTTCTGAAAGGATTTTCCTAATCAGCACTTGGTTGTCGCTTTAACACAGCGTGCGCGTCGGGTTCTAGTAAGCCGTAGCTGTTCTTCCCAAAACTTACGGTTGATAGCCGCTCGAACGTTTCTCCTTCTATTTTAACGTATTTACGTAAGGGGTCAAGGAACAATAATTTTATAGAGTACTCGGCCTGTTCCAATAAAGATATTGCCGTCATTATCTATAGCAACACTCGATGCTGCACCACTGATTGTTGCAAAGTCGGTTACAGTTCCATTCTTATCAATTGTTTGGAGCTTATTTCCAGCTGCAACGTAGAGTATATCGCTACTATCGACAGCGACTCCACCACACCAGCCATTAATTGGGGATGTCGCACCCCCAGCATAGCTTGAGCCCGATCCAGCGTAAGTACTTACATAATTGCTCGGGCTTACCTTACGGACCAACCCACTTCCGGTCTCGCATATGTAAATAGTTCCATCAGACGCACGTGCTAGGCTTCGGGGGTCATGAAGCGACGCGGCAGCGCCTTGTCCGTCAACTGTTGCGTTCGTTGCATTACCAGCAATTAATGTCGCCGTTCCTCCGGCCATCGTCGTGACGAATAACTTACCGCTGTAGTTATCACCTACCAATGCGTAAAAGTTATTATCTTTTCCTAAAATAAGATCGGTACCATGAATGCCTGGCGTATGCACCGTCTTTACTCCATCTGGGGTAATTTTGTAGATAGCGTTATTATTAATAGCCAGCACGTAAATATTTCCCGAAGAATCAACCGCTACACCACGAGCAGCATTAAACATATCTGCTCCAACAACCCCACTTGTAAATCCGTCTGAACCCGTACCGTCATATAACGATACAGCCCCATTTGTCGCTATTCGACGGAGATGATCCTCGTCGGCGGCATATACCGTTCCATCCTGAGCAACCCCTATACCTTCAATACGACTAAAAGAAGCCGCTGTACCTACGGCATTTACATACCCTGACGCCCCTGAGCCTGCAAAGGCTACCGAAGTCATCGTACAACTTCCTTCTATAGGGTCTACTTGCTTATTTGATACATAGAACTTTTTAGTCGTTGCCGTTGATGTACCTTCAACACAGAAAGTCTTTCCACCTGGCCGGCCGCCACCTGCTAAGGTGACTTTATTTGAACCTACAATTGATGCCGGAACGGCCGAAGGATACCCTACATCTCCGAAGTTCCGTGTATTTTCCATCGCAGAAACTACGTTAGTGAGGTCACTTTTTACTACATCGCTTGCAAGCCTTGATTGCCATGCACCATACGCAATAATAACAATACCTGCGAGTATGCCAATAACGACGATAACTATAATAAGCTCAACAATCGTAAAACCAGCTTTGCGCTTTATGGCTGACTGGATCGCACTTTTATTCATAAGCATTATTGTAACAGAGACTCTACAATGATTGCAGCCTGTAAATGAATATCGTTTGCGAACGCGTGCCGCCCCTCCTTTAATCGCATTGCTTTCACTTTCTTTTTCGCATCATATTTAAGCCGGTGCATGCTAACTTTCATGTGCGCATCGTTGCCTAATTCGCTCGCACTCCCCCATGCAACGACCGCAGAAATGGCTGGGTGTTGAGAGATATCTTTCTCAAGCATTTTTACAAAATCTAGGCGGCGCAGAAGTATACCGATGGAAATGTTTATTGGCCGCTTTAGCGCAGACTCGTGGTGTTTTGTTTTAGCTGCAGCTTCTCTTGCCTGAAAATAGCTTGGAATGCGTGTGTGATTAACGTAATCACCCATTGGCTGAAATGTATTTCGAAAATCGTGGATGAGTTGCTTAAAGCCGCGAGCGTGTGCAACTGGATCGAGAAGAGTTATTGACGAAACATCGCCAGGATTTAAATAATATACTTCAATTAATGCCTTGTGAGCTCCGTATGAATAGCCGACATGGTGTGCGTTTAGAATTTTATTAGTATGGAGGTATTCTATTTCGGCAGCTACTAACGGTCGTTGATTCTTCGTAAAGGCAACTTTAAACTTTTGCCAAAACGTTAAGTTTTGTTCTTTAAATTTATAAGGTTTTCCGCTTGGGTTTCCAAAGGCAATAACACGGTATGTTGGGTTTGTACCGACAACCGTCGCAATATGAAAGAGTTGGTTTTCATCAAGAGGGTTTGCCATTGGGAGGTGTAAAACAATCGTTCCTTCTGTTTTACGTGGAGCTATATCGACAACCGGAACACCTGCTTTATTCTTGGCAATAAATAATTTTGGTTTAGGAATACCTATTTTCTGAAAGTAATCTTGGTAGTCTTTATAGGCTGCCTGTTTTTCTGCATACAATGCAACCGTTTTTATTGTTTCTTCAGAAAATAAGCCGTACGCATCAAGGCGATCATAGGTTATTTGATAGATAGTATTTGAAGCCATAGCAGGGCTTTTAGGCAAAGAGTGAAGCCCCGAACTGAATAAATACGAGAGCGATCATTAACACAATCCAGCTTGCAACGACCAATTGGTGGTAGCCTTTTTGCAAGAAGTTTTGAACCTTTTCGTTAGCTTTTTTAGAAAGCTGCCACGTGTTTTCGCGAAGGTTAATGTGCGTAATTGCGGCCAGCATTAATGTACAGCTGAAGGTAACCACAAGGCACCATGGGCAAAGTACTTGAATAACGTACACACTATTAAAGAAGAGCCAGTAAGCAAAGATGGTACCGAGTAAAATACCGACGTTTGTAGCTTTCAAGAAGCCTTTATTAAAGGCTGCACCACCCCACAATGCCGCTACGGCAACTGTAATAATAACTGGGAAAGAAATCAGCCCAATGTACATGTTTGGAATACCAAAGAACACACTCGCCTGCCAGGTTTGCATAACAGCCGTACAGTTTAAAACAAGGTTAAAGCTACACGAAAGAACCGCATCGGGGTTTGTAAGTAAGTGAATTTTTTCAAGGCTTAAAACAAAGGCTGCAATGAGTGCCAACACCGCACCAACAAGCATGACAATATACGAGTTACGGATAACTCGCTTTTCACTTTCGTGCGTAACGACTTCTTTGATTTTATTGAACATAGTAGCTTACCTCACTAATTGTTGGTAATGGAACACCACGCCATTGGTTTTGCATTTGCCCACTATCAGATAGCGCAACCACAGTTGGATATTCTACAATATCGTACGTTTCGCAAAAACTAATACCCGGAAGGCTTTCGGGGTTAACTTGTTCAAGTTCGTGACCAGTTTGGCGCTGAAAGTCTCGTAAGAAATCGAGAACTTGTCGAGCATAGTCGGTTTGTTCTTTAAAAATCACCACCACGCGCATATCGTACCCTACCGGCCTTGTTTCTGTTGTTTTTGGCTGCGGCGTTGTTCAAGAATTTCAACAAAGTCATCAAGTGTTTTAAATTCTTGGTAGACACTTGCGAAGCGCACGTAAGCAACTTCATTTCGTTCAGCTAATTCATCGAGCACCTTGTCGCCAATTTGCTTTGAAGTAATTTCGCTTTCGCCTAAATCGTATAGACCATCTTCAATCACATCAATCATTTCTTCAACTTCAACTTCCGAAGTAAAGAACTTGCCTACAGAGCGTTTAATAGCTGTTGCAAGCTTTTCGCGGTCATAGAGTTCACGAGCACCATTCTTCTTAATGATTGCCAAGTTCGGCTTTTCAATACGCTCGTAAGTAGTGAACCGAGTACCATCCGGTGCTTCGCGGCGACGACGAATTGTAACGCCATCACTCACCTCGCGAGATTCAATAACCCGACTGTCACCAATAACTACTCTTGTCATTAACTACTCCTTGTTTTTCTTTTCGCGCTTTTTTCGTCGGCGAAGAAAGGCTGGTGTGTCAGACTCGTCTTCTTGTTCAACAGATTGATTCCACATACTTTCAGTGTTTTCTTCAGCAAAAATTGCAGCAGATTCACTGTGATCGAGGTTCATGTCGATGTCTTTAACTTCAGTTGCATCAATTGCAGCACTCATTTGTTCTGAAACTTCAGCGGTAGCAACTGGCTGTTCTTCTTCTTGGAAGTAAGCAGTGTCGAAACCGGTAGCAATTACGGTAATGATGAGCTCGTCATCGATGTCTGGTTTCAAGGTTGCACCAAAGATGATGTTTGCATCTGGTGAAACAGCGCTGGTGATGATTTCAGCAGCTTCCTGGATTTCACTCATGCTCATGTCGTAACCACCGGTAACGTTGAACAGAACGCCACGGGCACCATCAATTGAAACTTCGATGAGCGGTGACTCAATCGCTTGTTGTGCAGCCTGTGCAGCACGGTTGTCGCCACTTGCGCGGCCAATACCCATAAGCGCTGAGCCAGCGTTGCTCATGATTGCCTTTACGTCGGCAAAGTCGAGGTTAATGAGGCCGTGTTCGGTAATGAGTTCTGAAATACCTTGCACACCTTGGCGAAGTACGTCATCGGCAATCTTAAAGGTTTCAAGAAGCGGCGTACGACGGTCGATGGTTTGAAGAAGACGATCGTTTGGAATAGTAATAAGTGTGTCTACGTGTCGACGAAGTTGGCTAATTGCCCAGTCGGCGTTTTGGCGACGCTTTTCACCTTCGAAGCTGAATGGCTTTGTAGCAACACCCACTACCAAGATGCCCATTTCACGAGCTACTTCAGCAACAACATAACCAGCACCTGAACCGGTACCACCACCAGCACCGATAGTAACGAAGACCATGTCTGCACCATCGATAGCTTCTTTAATGTCATCACGTGATTCGTTCGCAGCTGCTTCACCCTTAGTAGGATCGGCACCAGCACCAAGTCCACCAGTAGTTGAATGGCCTAAGTGAATTTTAATATCTGCTTTGCTATTATGAAGCGCTTGCGCGTCTGTGTTCATTGCAATGAATTGAACGCCGGTGAGACCAGCTTCTTTCATACGATTTACGGCTGATCCACCAGCACCGCCAACACCAACAACTTTAATGCTAGCGAAGGTTTGAATGTCACTCGGTTTTACTTCAGGCATGCCTGTCTCTCTCCCCTATAAACTATATTCACGCTTATCTGTTATTTATTAGTATACCACGAGGAGGCAAGTGGCAATAGATATGTGTTCGAACAATATTTTTATTAAGGTTTAAACCAACCAAAGATTTTATTCACACTGCCCTTCACGTTCTTAGCAGAAGGTGTTTTGAACTTTGCACCCTTTGTAGGAGCTTGAGCGGCGCGTTCAGCATCGACGAGCATAAGGCCAATTGCAGTTGCAAAAGCAGACTTGTCGATATCATCAGCAACACCACCGTAGCCGGTTGGCTGACCTAAACGAGCCGCTAAGCCAAGAGTAGTTTTTGCATATTCAGGAAGATTCTTTAGTTGAGATGCAGCACCAGTTAACACAACACCACTTGGGAGTCGGCCAGCTCGCCCTGCTTTTTTGAGTTCTTTTTCAATTCCTTCAAAAATTTCTTCTAAACGAGCTTCAACGATTTCATCGATATCATTTGTATTAAACGTTTGGATTTCACCTTCGTGCTTAATGCTCACGCCTGAATTTGATTCGCGAATCACCGCCGAAGCATGTTCCAATTTAATTTTTTCGGCAACTTCAGGATCAGTCTTAAGGCCGATTGCGAGGTCGTTGGTGATATTTACACCACCAATAGGAACGACGCCTACATACTGCAGGTCGCCTTCTTCATACACAGCCACGCTTGTTGTCGTACCGCCCATGTCGACTACTGCTACGCCGTTTTCAAGTTGTTGTTCGCCAAGCACGGCACGCGCTGCAGCCATACTGGTTGGAATAATATTGTTCGGTTGTACTTGTGCAGATTCAGCAGCCTTTTGAACATTCACCAAGTAAGGTGTAAGTGCTGAAATGACATGTGCATCAATTTCTAAACGAGTTCCTGTCATACCGAGTGGGTCTTTGATGTTGTCTTGACCATCAAGCTTGTATGCGTGAGGGATTACATCGAGGATTTCACGATTCGCTGGTACTTTACCAAGGGTTGAAACTTCTTCAATGCGAGCTAAATCGTCGGAGTTAATTTCGTGGTCTGCCCCACCGACTGCCACCATGCCGTCGGCGTGAGTGGTAAGAATGTGAGCACCATTAACACTGAGCGTAGCGGAATGTACTTGGTAACCGCTCATACGTTCTGCTTCGCCTAACGCTTCATCAATAGCGTGGCCAGGCCCTTGTAAGTTAACAACGACACCTTTTCGCATACCGGTATTTGCTGCTTGACCAATACCTACAATAGTAGGTACGCCAGTGGAACTATCTATATGTGCTACAACTGTGCGAACTTTTGTTGTACCAATATCAAGACCGACAGCATATTGAGAAGACTCTTGCATGAAGATTAGTATAACGCTTGTGGTACAGGTTAGACAAGAGTAAGTTGTTAGCCTATTTCTTTGCTGATCGCATGAATTTCAACAATCGCATCGATAGTTTCGGGTTCTAGACGGAATTTTGAATAGCGAATTTCTTGTTGTGTATCACCTAGTCGTTTCGTAGAGAATGCGGCTAAATGCTGAGCATTACCGAACCAAATTTCCCTAGTGTGAGTACCTGTTTCAGGTGTTGAAGGTATGATTTTCTCCTTCATAACGGCAATCGTAGCGAGATACCCAAGATCGAGCGAAGCAATGATTCGATTAAAGTAATCTTTGGTTTCTATAAAGACTTCGGGGCTTGTTGGGAAATCAACAGTATCATAAGCAGGAACATCCACATCGTAATAATCTTCGACGAAACTTGGTGAATCTTCCGGAGCCAACATACTACAATGTCGTCAAAATCTCCGCACCCGTTTCAGTTATTAATACTGTGTGTTCAAAATGCGCCGCTAAGCTGCCATCGCGTGTGTTGATTGTCCAACCGTCATCATCGATAATAACTTTTTCGCCACCAAGTGTGGCCATGGGCTCAATTGCGATGGTATCACCAGGGGTTAATAAGCCACCCCTGCCCTTTTTTCCATAGTTCGGAATTTCAGGTGGTTCATGCATTTCATGACCAACACCATGGCCAACCATGTCGCGAATAATGCCTAGTTTACCTTCACGTAATACTTTTTCGACGGCTGCACCAATGTCGCCGATGCGAGTTGGGCCTTTAATAGCATCAATGCCAGCGTACAAACTTCGTTCTGTATAAGATACGAGGTGTTTTTTGACACCGTTTGGCTTGTCACCCACAACCACCGTGAAGGCGCTATCGGTTTTCATACCTTTGTAGGCAATTACTAAGTCAAACCCGACAACGTCACCCTCTTGAAGAACATAACTTGTAGGAATTCCGTGAACAATTTGATCATTGGTTGAAATACAAATAACAGCCGGGAATTTTACTTCGTCGGTCTTGTAAGTCGCGACTGCGCCATGCTTTTTAATTTCTTTTTCAACCCATGCGTCGAGTTCAAGCTCGCTAACACCTGGCTTTACTTGCTGTTTTAGGCCTTCGAAAATAGTGGCAAGAATTTTGCCACATTTGCGCATTGCTTCAATTTCAGCTGGTGTTTTTGCGCGTTGCATTACTTCGCAATTCCCCTACTTGTAAGTTCGGTAACGATTTTGTCATGGATTTCACCAACACTTCCTGTTCCGTCAATGTGAACGACTGGAATAGTTTGATCGGTAAGAAAACCGAGAATTGGGTACATTACCTGGCGATAATCAAGAAGTCGCTGGTCAATCGCCTCGGCCGTGTCATCAGCGCGTCCACGAATAGAAAGGCGCTTGAGTAATTCTTCACGTGGTACTTCAAGTACAACAACGAGCCCGATTGAACGGCCGTGTTCTGGCTGGCTATCGATAAGCCAGGTTGCTTGTTCCATTTGTCGCGGGAAGCCATCAAGAATAATCTGATCGATATCGCCAGCACGGACAATTGCCTCACCCATAATTTTATTGCTTACATCAGAAGGAATAAGCTTTCCTTCTTGCATGTACTTAGAGATTTCTGGGTCGTGTGTGTCACGTAGGATTTGACCGGTGCTTAACCAACGCCAGCCCATACGAGCAGCTAAAATTTGACCTTGAACGCTTTTTCCAGCTCCGGCTGGACCAAAAAATATAATCATTGCTTCTATGATAAACGGTTTTAACCATTTACACCACCCCTTAAAAATGCGGTATTTATGGACCTGTTATTGATAGACTAATATCGTCTAACCAAACATTTCCAATTGTGCCGTCATTGCCAGCTGAAATTGATATGCCCGTAATGCCTGCGGCAACTGTATAACTACAACTAAATTGGGTCCAGGTTAGCTTTACGCCATTATACGAGCAGGCTGTTATAAGAGCTCCCCCTACTTGATTTGCAATACGAATTTTTGAATTCGACATCGTTCCGTTCCAGGTAGAGTCAGAGCGCACCCAAAGATTAACAGTGTACGTTTGGCCTTGAACGACAGAATATGGGGAGTTTCGAAGGCTTGCCCCAACTACACCTGGCCCAAGACGAATTGAGGATGGCGCACTATGCGGAGATGCAGAGTCAACAACACCATTAGGTATTGGTAACGGTGCAGTCAAATCATTTTCGTACCAAACAATCGTATTATGGCCCGGGTAAATGCCGGATTGATAGTTATTTGGAGCCGTACTCGATACGTAATACGAATCAGTTTTGTTTTTTGTTGCAGTAATAGAATATTGCTTCGGCGTAGTCGTATTATCGCTGCTGTATTGGTAAGTTATGGAGCCATTATCAGTTACACCAGCCTCTGACAAAGTCGCCGGATATTGATCGGCGTTATCGACTGCATATAATTGAACTTTCTTTGCTGCTTGCGATAACGTTGATTGCATTGCACTGAGTTCGCTTCGTTGACGAATGCCGTTATAAGCCACGATTGTGATGGTTGCCAGGATAGCAATAACAACCACTACAATAAGAAGTTCAACGATAGTAAAACCGGATTGTTTGCGTGCCCACTGCTTCATTACTGCTTAGTATACCAAAAAAGCGCGAGGGGTAAAGTTACGCGAGAGATTCTTTAACAAGCCGAGCGATAGTTCCACCATCGGCCGAGTTGCCAAGTTTGCCCTTTACGGCGCCAATTACCTGGCCCATGGCTTGAGGTCCGCTTACACCCATAGCGGCGATTGTTTCAATAATAACTTTTTTAACTTCTTCTTCTGAAGCTTGTTGCGGAAGGTATTCTTCGAGCACCTTCGATTCAGCCGTTTCAGCTTCAACGAGTTCAGGACGGCCAGCTGCTTCATATTGAGAAGCGCTATCGGCACGTTTTTTTACTTCTCGAACAATAAGGGTTTCGATAGTTGTATCGTCAAGGCCTTCGTCGCGCTTTCCTTGAGAAACTTCTTCATTCAAAATAACGGCTTTTAAGCCGCGCAGTACTTCTGCACGAAAACGATCGCCGCCCAAAAGGGCGGCTTTTAAATCGTTATCGAGTTGTGCTTTAAGAGCCACTGGGCAAATAGCCTAGCGTAGGCCTAGACGAGCTTTTGCAAGCTTGTCAGCCTTACGTTCTTTACGGATGATAGCTTTTTTACGGCGTTCTACCTTGCTAATGTCCTTGTTAAAACGCATTGACGCTTTAGCCTCAGCTAAAACACCACTTTGTAGCACTTTTCGATTGAAACGACGAATAATATTTTCGTTCGCTTCTCGTTCGTCTTTTCGGGTTACTTGTACCATATCGGAATCATTTTAACAGATTAACGGCCATCAATCAACCCTTAGTTCCTAATCTATACAAAAAATATGAGTTTTAGAACTGGATCCGACACGGCTATTGTTCTCAACAATACGTTAACTCCAATAGCGACTAAAGCTTCGACAATTACGACAATGATAATCGTGAGAATTTTTTGGTTCCTGCTTTTAAACTTCGGAGACTTGGCCATATACAGTATCGTCGAGACAATCACAGCAATCGCTGCATATCCCCAAAGAGATATCGTATGAAGGGCGAAGTATGCGAATGATAGCCATATAGAAAATATACTTATTACTTTTATTTCCTTATTCGCATCTCCTTTATTACCAACTAAACCAAAACCGATAAACGCAAGTAAGATTGCTAGTGCGCTAGGAAACAGCATCACGAACAACACCCCAAATTGAACGAGCCCTATATCAGCAAGATGGCTCTGTGCTGCACTGTGAAAAAATGATAAATACGAATACAAAACGAATATCGATGCTGTAATACTTACGGTGCATAGTATTAATGCCACTATAGCTTTTGGCGTGGGAGTAAGGATCTTTTTTGTTTCCTCTGGTGATCGAACTGGTAAGACGGGCTTGTTATCCATAGCTGTCATCTTAAGATAATGTTTATGATTTATCAATGTTGGTTTTGATCAGTTATACTAAGTATAATGACTAAAGCTACTACCAAGCCCATCGTAAGTGTAAAAGATTTTAGCCTCACTATAGGTGACAAAGAAATTGTAAAAGAACTTAACTTTGAGATACTTCCAGGAGAGGTTTTTGCCTTCCTTGGCTCGAACGGTTCGGGTAAAACCAGCACCATTCGTTCCCTGCTTGGAATCTACCAACCAACAACCGGAAAACTACTAGTAAATGGTAAAAAACTCAGCCCAGAAACTGCTTCTATTGTTGGCTACCTTCCTGAAGAACGTGGACTTTACACCCGCTCAAAAGTACTCGACACTATGATCTACTTTGGAGAATTAAAAGGCATGACCCGCGAAGCCGCTAAAGACTTTTCGCTTACATTCCTTGAGCGCGTTGAGCTTGCCGATAAAGCCAACACGAAAATTAAAAAACTTTCTGGTGGCCAGCAACAAAAAATTCAGCTTGGTGTGGCGATTATGGGAAACCCGAAGCTTCTTATTTTGGACGAACCTACCAAAGGGCTCGACCCAGTTAACCGAAAATTGCTTCTTGATATTGTTGATGTACTGCAGAAACAAGGTACTGCGGTTATTTATATCACGCACCTTATGGAAGAAGTTGAACGACTCGCCCACCGCTTGCTTATCTTGAAAGATGGTAAAGCTCGCGCTTACGGAACGGTTGCCGAAGTGAAGAAGAACTTCAATTCAAAATCGATTGAAGACATTTTCGTACAAATCTACAAAGAAAAGAGTACGGAGGTAGCCCATGTCTAAGTTACGATCCGTCATTCGACACGAATATTTCACTATTGTGAAACAACCAAGCTTTTGGATTGTAATGATCGCCATTCCAATGCTTATCGGAGTGGTTATTGCGCTGAGTATTATTGGTAGCCAATCAAGCGCCAGTCGTATTGAAGAGCTTTCTAAAGATTTGAAGAATGTAGCCATTGTTGATGATAGCGGGCTTATTAATAAAGATGTTGTTGCGGCTACGGAGTTGTCATTAAGCCCGGCCGGCCAAACTGAAGCACTCCGCGAACAAGTGCAAAGCGGTGAAAAGAATGCATTGATTGTATACCCATCAACACTTAAGAATGACCGAAAGTATCAAATTTACCTTAGTACCAACGACTTAACGCAAAGTAGTAGCGTTACCGCCCTCGCTGATAATATCTTAAAGGTTAGCCTGTTCTTGCCACTTGGTTCAGCCGAAATTATAGCCTTAGCTCAAAATGGCGCGAGCGCAACAATTACTACCTACGAAGGCGGAGAGCTGTCGGCTGGAATTAACGGCTACATAGCGCCTGGCCTCTTCGTTATTCTGTTTTATATTATTTTTGCCTTCTCGATTAGCTACATGCTTACGAGTGTGAGCGAAGAAAAAGAAAATCGTTCAATGGAAATGGTACTCACCTATGTAAACCCACGCACATTAATTGTTGGTAAATTACTAGCGGTTAGCCTCGTGAGCCTTACCCAGGTGGCGTTCTTTGCGATATTAGCGGTTATTGCCTTTACTGTCATGAGTCAAACGGGCAATGCCATACCACTGCCGTTTGGCCTCGACCTTTCAAAGGTAGTGTTTGACCCAACAACTATCTTCTTCGGGCTCGCCTTCTTGATCGTCGGTTTCCTTATGTATGCCGGTTTCATGACCGCTACTGCAGCAGCGGCACCATCATCAAAAGAAGCGAATAATTTCTCAGCCGTGTTCTTTATTGGTGCATTTATTCCGTTCTACTTTATTACGGTAATTATCACCGATCCAACAAACCCAATCGTTACCTTCCTGACGTACTTCCCTATCACTTCACCAGTCGTGAACCTTGTTCGCAATACCGTCGATAACCTTGGCCTTGTTCAATCATGGATCTCACTTGGAGTAATGACCTTCTTTATGCTTATAAGCATTTGGGTTGCTGTTCGCGCCTTTAAGTTGGGTGCGCTTGAATTTAGCCAGACGATTAAATTCTCGAAACTATTTAAGGATTAGCCTAAAAAACAGTTGAGTCCGCCCACGAAGGAGCGGGCTCAACCTCGTAGACGGACTAGTTGTAATTGGTCGTGATGTCGACTTTCGCCGAGCCATCCTCAGCGACTTGAATGGCGAAGACGCGACGGTCGGTAGCGCCGACGAACTCGTAGACGGTCCGCTGGCCAGCGTTGATCATCAGAGAGTGCGGCGTGAGCGAAACTTCTTCGATCTGATCCGGCAGCAATCCCTCGGTGTCACCTCGCACTCGACCCAAGTCAGGGTAACGAAGGGTGAAATTGACCTTGTAACTCGCCAGTCGCTCCCTTGCCTCCACCAGTTCCTGGGCTGTACTCCCGGTCTCGTCGAGAGATCGAGAACACACTTCGCCGAACTCGACGAACGCCCTCCTGTATGCCACGAAGAGCTGAACCAGCGATTCGCAGTCGTGCGGAAAGTGCTCGACGACAGGCTTCACACCCTCAGCTATGCTCCCCGGTTTTCTTGCCTTGTGATCGATGGTACGACTCGTCATCTTCCCACTCCTCAAAACTCTGGTCGCTAGCACTATACCAGCGAGACATCCATTGTTATGTATGAAATTATTCCACCGATGAGCGCGCTAGGCAACCTTAAGCGACAACTTCAAGGTGAAGCAATTTACCTTCAACCGAACGATTGCCATTCCACTCATTTATTTCGACGGTACACCACACGTTAATCCGCGTGCCCGGTTCAACAAAAAAGTGTTGGGGTGCGCTAAATGCTAAAGTGTCTATCTTTCGTCCATTATCATCTTTAATAGTAAGTTTTACATGTTGGTTGCTATCACCCATTCGACGTTGGTTCATAACAAGTACATCATTGAGTCGGATGATCGGTTGTGGGTTACCGCTGCCATATGGTTCGAGGGTTGCAAGTTGGTCTATGAACGCCTCGGTGAGTTCTTCAAGTTCTCCATTTGTATCGGCGGTTGGTAATAAAAGTGCAGCCTGATTGAAGAGTTCTTTTTCTTTATAAAATTCATTCACTCGCTTTCGAAAAGCATCAATATTCTTAGCTGGTAGCGTTACACCGGCAGCCAGCTTATGCCCACCACCTTTGGTTATAATATCGTCGGAAGCCCGAATCGCATCGGCGGCGCTAAAATCACCGTAGCTTCGTGCAGAGCCCTTTGCTTCATCACCATGCACTGCTAATACGTAGGTTGGTTTTTGGTATCGCTCTAAAAGTTTAGCCGCTACAATCCCAACAATACCGTGGTTCCAGCCTTCGGCGTTCACCACTAGCACAGAATCGCCCGAAAGTTCTTCGGCCTGAATTAATGCTTCTTTAAAAATCTCATCTTGCTCGCGCCGACGGGCTTTATTCATATCATCAAGTTGATTAGCTAATCTAAGCGCCTCCATGCCGTCAGTTGCGGTAAGAAGATCCAATGTGTATTGAGCAGTTTCAAGCCGCCCAGATGCGTTCATACGTGGCCCTAAGCCAAAGCCTAAGCTTCTTGCATTCACCGTTTCTGGGCGAACACCAGAAACCGCCATGAGCGCCTTCAATCCAGGCCGGCGAGTTTGTGCTAAAACTTTTAATCCATAAAAAACATTTGTGCGGTTTTCATCAACCAATGTCACAATGTCACAAACCGTTCCAAGAGCAACTAAATCAAGGAGCCACTTTTCCTGACCTTTCGGTAAACCTTCAAGTTCTGTTTGAAGGGCTTGGACGAGTTTAAATGCTACACCAACACCGGCCAAATCAAGGAAGGGATATAGCTTCTTTTTAGAGTCTGGCTTTAAAAGATAATGGTCGTACTCATCTGGGTAATCTGCCAGTAATCGCTTTGGATTAATAACAGCGACCGCTTCTGGCTGCACTTCAGCAACATTATGGTGATCCGTCACAATCACATCGACACCAAGTTCTTTGGCACGGGCAATTTCTTTGTGGCTTAAGCTCCCACAGTCTACGGTAAGAATAAGCTCGGCACCTTCGGCAACAATTCGTTCAACCGCATCGACGGTTAAGCCGTAGCCTTCAACGAAACGGTTTGGAATAAACGCAGAAACATTTTCAAACCCGAAACTTTTTAAAGCATCGATTAACACCGTTGTAGCGGTGAGTCCATCAATGTCGTAATCACCGTAAATGGTAATTTTTTCTTGTTTTTTATGCGCCTTAACTAAACGATCGACCGCTGGTTGCATATCAGGTAGCAAGAACGGGTCGTGTTTTAATTCGTAATTAGGCGACAAGAAAATCGCCTTCCGTTCACCAGATAACCCCCTGGCTTCAAGAATGCGTTCAAATAAGTTCATTATCCAATATCAGATGAGGTGCGCTTTGGACGAGCAGCTTGTTGCTGAGATTTAATGACGATACTTTGGAGTTCTTTAAAGATTGGGAACTGCTTGTTTGTTGCGTAAATTTTAGTATTTCCGTGACGTTCACTAAGGAGGAAACCAACTTTTTCCAAACGCTTAAGTTCGCGTTGAATATTGCCCGGATCTTCTTTAATGAGCTTTGCGAGCCCACGTACGTGTGTTCGGAAATCAGGATATTTAGCGTAGACCACTACAATCTTGCGTCGCACCCGAGATGTAATAAAAACGTCTAACATATTCCCCTTTTGTCCTTAAAAACTTAGTTACTTCACACACTCTGTTGCATTTTATTCTACACTTTTTACAACGTATTGGTCAACGCCAATTAAGGACAATTTTGTTAATCTTCTCAATTGTTTCTTCGTGCGATGGAATTTCGTTCTGATTGTAGTAATGGTTAGTATCAAAATAATTCGCTTTTACATCAAGGATATGAAGCTCATCAGCGGCAACGTGTAGCTTGTCGATAGCAGCAGCAGAAGCCACTGGCCCAACAATTACTAAACGAGTAATACGGATTGGTTTTAGGAATTCAATCGCCGCATCAATAATAACTGTCTTGTCATAGCCATCGTTCACAAGAATAATTGTGTGGTCACGCAGCATATCGTGATCGATAAGGCCGCCATCACCAAGTAAGCGGTTCATGCGCTGAAAGGCTTCGCGCTTTTGCTCTTCAAGATAACTATGGTACTCGGTGGTATATTCTTCCATCTCACCTCTTGAAATCTCACTGTTGAAGCTGAAGCTTCCGGTTTCAGAAACACTTCCAAAGCTAAGACCTTCACCAGGAACATCGATATTTTCAATCAGAAGCATCGTTAGAATACAGTGCAACGCAGCAGCGATTTGCTCACCAACGACAACACCGCCATCACTAATTGCGACGACTGCGCAGTCTTCGTAACGGTAGCGCTCTACAAGCTCTGCAGCAAGTTGTTGCCCAGCGTGTGCACGACTCTCAAAATACATATGCTTATTCTAGCATGACTGTGAAGCGAATCTGTAGTCTGAAGCAGATATTTTCAGACGGCTTCGCGCTGGGTTCAATAAGGGCCTCAGCGCCTTATTTCACTCAGGCTGCAGGGGTCGTGAAAATATCTGCTTCAGCCTCCCGATTCGTAGACACTCATGCTGATATACTAAAGACATGAAGTTTTATGAGGTAGCTCCGATGCGGATTGTTCGTGCTGATCAGGCGACTTTTACGTATGAGTCGGAGGCGCCACTTAAGGTTGGTACGCTGGTGACGATTGGGATTGGGAAGCAGAGCTCGAATGGTGTTGTTGTTAAGGAAGTTTCGAAACCAAAGTATGACACAAAGCCTGTGCTTGAGGTTATTGAAGATACACCCCTTCCTGAATCACTCATTTCTTTGTCGTTATGGCTCGCCGAGTATTACCGCACCCCCCTTGCGACTGTTTTACAGACTGTACTACCACGGGGGCTTACGACGAAGCGTCGGGTACAAGAACGGCTAGAGAAAACGAGCCTAAGAGACCGAACACAAATTGTGCTCAATACTGCTCAAAGTGCCGCTGTCACCTCTATTATGGGTCAGCAAACTGGTGCTGTTTTATTGCAAGGCGTGACTGGTTCGGGTAAGACAGAGGTATACAAAGAGATCACTCGCCAGACTATTTCTAACGGTCGGTCTGTCATTATATTGGTACCCGAGATCAGCCTTACGAGTCAAATCATCGATGAATTCACCCACGATTTCCCTGATCTTATCGTTACTCATTCGCACATGACCGAGGCACAACGACACATCGCTTGGAAGCAAGCACTCGAGGCAACCGAGCCTGTTGTTATTATCGGCCCGCGCTCTGCTCTCTTTATGCCCGTGCGTCATTTAGGGGCGATTATAGTTGATGAAGCGCATGAGCCAAGCTATAAACAAGATCAGGCTCCCCGTTACTCGGCCCTTCGAGCGGCAAGCGTATTAGGCAGGCTAAGCAATTCACGAGTTGTCTTTGGAAGTGCCACACCCCTTATTACTGACCGTTACCTAGCAGAGCTAAATGGCTCTCTTATTGTTCGACTTGATACATCTGCGCGAGGCAACGCCAAGAAATCATCTGTTGAACTAGTTGATATGACGAAACGCCAGAACTTCAACAAGCACCGCTTCCTTTCAAATAAGCTGCTCGAGGCAATTGAACAAAATATTGCTACGGGCCGTCAAACCCTCATTTTCCATAACCGTCGCGGAAGTGCCAGTACTACTTTATGTGAGAAATGTGGCTGGAGCGCCCAATGCCCTCGCTGCTACGTACCCCTGGTATTACATGCTGATACATATACAATGTCGTGTCACATCTGCGATACAAAGCAAAAGGTTCCAACCGCCTGCCCTATCTGTTCATCAGCCAATATTATCCATAAAGGCATTGGCACAAAGCTTATTGAATCTGAGCTTAAACGTTTATTTCCTAAAGCAATCGTCGCTCGTTTTGATGGCGACAATACTAACGCCGAGACAGTCAACGAACGGTACAAAGAATTGTATTCAGGCGAAATCAATATCGCCATCGGAACACAAGTTGTCGCCAAAGGGCTCGATTTACCGAAGCTTCACACCGTTGGAGTCATCCAAGCCGATAGCGGCCTCGCCCTCCCCGACTACACCGCCGCCGAACGAGCGTTCCAATTATTAGCTCAAGTCGTTGGTCGTGTTGGCCGTGACGAACGAGATACACAAACAATCGTCCAATCGTACCAGCCAACTCATCCGGTTGTGCAATTCGGTTTAAAGCAAGATTATGAAGGCTTTTATGAATATGCCCTCAAAGAACGCCAAAAAGGTGGCTTCCCACCTTTCAGATTCCTTTTACAGCTTACAGACGTATATAAAAGCGAGGCCGCTGCCGTAAAGGCCGCCAAACAACTTTCTGCAAGCTTTAAGTCGGTACTCCCTAATAGTATTGAGGTTCTTGGCCCTACCCCAGCATTTTACGAACGTCAGCATGATACTTACCGATGGCAATTGGTATTAAAGAGTACAAAGCGCGAAGATTTAGCAGAGGTTATTAAACATATACCTTCTACACATTGGCAATATGACCTTGACCCTTCAAGCTTGTTATAAATAAAGAAATTGAAGTGACTTAGCTTTTGGAGCTATGCCTGTGTTTGGAGCTAATGGTGTTGCGTTAGTGACGGTTGTCGCGCCTAATACTTGTACATAATAAGGCCCTAGCAGTTCGGTCTGGCTCGTTGCTGCATTTGTCAGTTCAATGATAACTGTGTGGTTACCTGCGGGGATGCTGGATGGCAGTGTACAAGACCAGTTCCCTTGTGCATCGGAAATAGTTGAACACGTAATTGGATCAGAGTGAACAGTCACGGTAACTGGGCTGTTTGGATATGTCACACCAGTGAATGTAGGCTGGGTTTGGGTGATTGTTTGCGGTGCTGCTGGGTTGGTTGAAGTTGGGACTATTGGGCCTTCGGAAGGGTTTTCACTCGGGGTGAATTCGAGGATTGGCTGAGTGAGAGTGGCGGTGTAAAGGTAATCGTAGTAAACACCCGCAGCAATATGAGTACCGTCAGCCGACATTGCAACTGGCTGCCAGTTTCGAGCACCAGCAGCAGTCTGCTTGGTCCATGTAACTCCCGAGTCTAGGCTCATATAAAGGTGGTTGTCAAAACTGGATACAATCAACTTAGAACCATCTGCATTTGACCCAAGCCAATAAGCGTTATTTAGACCAACACCAGTCCTTTCTGTCCAAGTTACTCCTGAATCGGTACTAGTATAGATATAGTCATCACCTGAAACGGCGACAATCTTACTGCCATCATCACTTGATATTAATCCGCTCCAAGCTCTTAAACCAGCCGATACTCTTTGAGTCCAGGTTGCTCCTGAATCGGTACTAGTTGAAATATAGCCGTCATTTCCATTACCTTCACTAATAGCCATCTTCGTACCGTCCGAAGACAGAGTAACCGAAGTCCATTCTCCAACACCAATTCCAGATAGCGTTTGCCACGTAGCACCACGGTCACGTGTTATATATACATAGCCGCCATCCCAGTCATTCCAGTCCGAACCGTACGGATCGGCAATGACTATTGTATTACCGTCATTAGATACGTCCATCGCGTTATACCAATCCATCCAATAGCGAGCACCTAGACTAGTTTGAGGAGTCCAGGTAGCTCCCCCGTTTGTTGATATATATGTGTATCCCCCGTAGCCATCTTCGCCATAAGAATCAGTTGCTACAAGTACTGTACCATCACGTGACATACCCAAACTGAACCAACCACCTCGAGTATTCAAGCTAGACTGCTCGGTCCACGTAACACCGTAATCAGTACTGAGGTATAGTGAGCTATCGTAAGAACCGGCAAGGATGACAGAGCCGTTACTACTCGTAACAACACTCGACCACCTTCTCGAACCTGAAATAGTTTGCTCTACCCAGCTGGATCCTGAGTTTATAGATGTATAAATTGAACCACCCCAGTCTAATGCTGCAGTAGCTGCCACTTTGGTTCCATCCGCACTTAAGGCGATCGAGTTCCACCCATGATTACCCGCTGAAGTTGAATCTACCCAAGTAGCACCGCTATCAGTAGAGCCGACCATATGCCCAACCCAGGTTGTACCATTAAAATTATATTCTGTAGCAAAGATTCTACTGCCATCTGCGGATGACGAGATAGAGTTCCAGGTTCGTACACCCGAAGAGACCCGTTCGGTCCAAGTTAGGCCTGAGTTAGATGAGGTGTAGATATTATCACCATATGGAGTAGCTGCAATTTTCGTGCCATCTGCACTTGAGGTTACTGAAGTCCAGCTCCTTGAACCAGGAGAAGTACGTTGTACCCAGGTCACCCCGCTATCTGAAGATGTAGATATGTAACTATTTCCAGAAGCCACTAATTTTGTACCGTCAGCACTAGAGGCAACCGAACTCCAAATCCCAGTACCAGAAGACGTTCGTTGAATCCAAGTTGTACCGCTATCAGAAGAAGTGTATAGGTAGTTGCTAGAAGCAGAAGCCACTAATTTTGTACCGTCAGCACTAGAGGCAACCGAACTCCATGTTCTATTCCCAGCACTTGGGCGTTGTACCCAAGTTACGCCAGCATCCGAGGACGTGTATATATAATTGTTTCCGACAGCAATAAGCTTTGTTCCATCAGCACTTGAAGCGATATCGTTCCAAGCTGCTGAGCCTGCAAGAGCATGTGTAGTCCAAGAGACTCCCGAGTCAGACGAAGTGTATATAGGGTCACCGGCAATAATAGTGACCGCAGCAAGCTTAGTACCGTCTGCACTTATTGCAATCGCCTTCCACCTTTCTTCATCGCCTGTGAATCCCTTATCTTGTCCTGTACTTTTTGTCCATTCATAGTCGCCTACCAGCGCATCCGCCGAATTAACCTGAAGCACGGTAACAACACTGGAAACAATAAGAGTGAGTGAAAGAATACCAATAAATAAGAACCGGTATATCCGAACTTTTGACCCATTAATTGAATTAAGAGTAATTATGATATGATCCTAATTTTTACTTTTTTGTGCCCCAAAACTTGTTATGCTTAACTGTATATTCTCTCTGTTAATATGTCAAATTTGCAAAGTATTTTTTAACTGAGTGGAGCCTGAAACCAAACTACTAGCCACCCTTCCCCACCTCTGGTATACTTGTCGTAATGACAAAAGAAGACATCATCACCCTTCCAAACCCACATCTTCGAGAGAAGTCGGTTAAAGTGACCGAAATTACCGAAGAGGTTAACCAGCTTATTACCAGCATGACTGCTGCTGCTCTTGATTGGGAGGCTTCACGGCCTCACGAAATTAGTGCCGCTCTTGCTGCTGTACAAATCGACTCTATGTATAAAGTTGTTATTGTTCGCAGTGACTTCGACAATAAAGAATCAAACGAATTCACCACTTTGATTAACCCGGAAATCGTAAAGTACGAAGGTAAATTAGTTGAAGATTACGAAGGCTGCCTCAGCGTTAAAGATGTCTACGGCCACGTGCCTCGTTATAGTAAAATCCGCGTAAAAGCCATCAACACCGACGGCCAAGAAGTTCGTTTTAAAGCCGAAGGCTTCCTTGCACGCGTGATTCAGCACGAAATTGACCACACGAACGGTATCGTGTTTATCGACCATATTAAAGATGCGGCGAAAGCATTCTACACTCTCGACGATAAGGGTGAATTGGAGCCTCTCGACTATGACACACATATCAAAGACAATACTATTCTTTGGGACTGATGACTTCAGCGCCGTTAGCCTTCGTGAGCTGATTGAGCGTGGCTTTACTATTGGCGCCGTTATTACCAAGCCAGATAGCCGAAAAGGCCGTGGCCGCGAGCTACAAGCGCCTCTTGTGAAACAAATCGCTACCGAACATGCTATTCCTGTTTGGCAGCCACTCAAAATGAGCGAAATAGCCGAGCAAATTAAGGTACTTACCGAAACTAACAAAGAAAAACCAATGGGCGTTTTAGTAAGTTACGGTAAAATCATTCCGCAATCTATTATTGATTTGTTTGAACCAGGAATTGTAAATGTTCACCCTTCCCTGCTGCCTAAATATCGCGGCCCTTCACCAGTTGAATCAGCCATCCTAAACGGCGATATGGAAACAGGTGTGAGTATCATGCAGCTCTCTGCTGAAATGGACGCTGGGCCTGTGTATAAGCAAATCGCCTTCCCTCTTAACGACACCGAGACCGCTCCTGAACTTGAAAATACCCTTGCTGCACTTGGTGCCCAAGAATTAGTTACCATTTTGCCAAGCATCATCGCAGGAGCGCTACAACCGATTGCTCAAAATGACTCTGTGGCTACTTACTGTAAACTTCTTAGCAAAGAAGATGGCATTTTAGACCCCGAAGCTCTTACTGCCGAGCAAGCCGAACGGAAAATTCGTGCGTACCTTGCCTACCCAAAAACAAAAGCGACCATTGCTGGTCACTCTGTGGTTATCACTAATTCTCACGTTTCAAGCACTGCCTCAAGCATCCTTGATATTAAATGTGCCGATGGGCAATTCTTAAGCATTGATGAACTTATTGGACCAAGCGGCAAAATCATGAACGCCAAAGCCTTTTTGAACGGCTACGCTGCAGGTTGAGCAGGGTTTGGGCCAGTAGTATCAGCTTGCGCTGGGCCACCTAAAATTGCGTCGCGATTTTGATTAATTTCTCCCTTTAAGCCTTCGAGGGTACGAGCAACAACATCACGGTAATCAGGGCGATTTACTTCAAGCCATTTGGTAGCTGCAAATTCTGCCTTTAAAGCAGGGTTATCGGCAGTAAGGCCACTTGCTTGCTGAATTTTTTGGAACATTTCATCCGCAGCATAGCCAGGGGCATGCGATTGAATCCAGCTATTCACTACATCTTCTTTACGATCAATAATTGATTCGAATTCTTCAAGTTGTGCATCACTCATGCCTTCGCTTAAACGAACACCAACACGATATTCAAGCTGGTCGTAGATATGCTGAAGAAATGGCTTCTTTTGGTCTTCTGGAAGATCTGCAAGGCCGATATCTACTAAGAATTGGTCGTCAAGTTGAAACATAGTACACTCCGTTAATTATCTTTATTATAGCAGATAAACAGTAGCCGACCTATGATCGCTCAGATAGCTCTTTTTTGAAATCTTGAATAACTTTTGCAGCAATTTCTTGTGCATTCGGGCTATTAAGCTGTGTCCACGCTAACGAAGCAAATACTTTATCCGGGTTGATATGTTCAGGATCTTGATCGTATCCAGCAGCAATTTCTTTATAGGCTGATGAATTTTTGTACTCAGGCGCATTTTGGCTCAACCAAGCATCAATGACATCATGATTATCATTAATAATTGCTTCATATTCAGTTAATTGCTGCTCGGTTAATTCAGCCGAAACGGCTTCGCCAATTCTAAGGTTTAAATCTTCTAAAATCTCGGCTTGGCTCTCTTTTGATAGATGCCCGATTTCAAGTTGTTCAATAAGTTGATCTTCTTGGTACATATACACTCCTACCCCTTCAATGATTCAATTCGTTGTTGTAAGGAAGGAGATAACCAACCCTCATTAATACCTACTCCGCCATCATTCATATCATAAAGATCTTGAGGGAACTCTGCGCGCAATTGCTGGAGTAAGGCACCGTCATTATCGTACAGCATCGTACCATCAAGGCCAACATTATTGAATAACTCCTCAAGGCCAATACCATCCACAGCATTATAATTCGGGTTTGAATATGCTTCATACGCAGGAGCTGGTGCATCAACTCCGACCTCAAGGTCAGTTAACGGTAGGTCTTTAACACCATCGGCTGGAATTCCGAACCTTTTTGCTCGCCAGTCAGAAATATCTTCCCCACCTGGGCTATTGCCTGGAGTATTCCCCTTAGGAAGATCGGCGCCTGAGTTAGCAATTTCATTCGCAAGACCGTATGCCAGCCCGCCAAGTACAGCTACACCCAAAACACTTGCACCAATTATGATGTTTCTACGGTTCTTTTCACGCTTTTCTTGTTTTTCAACTTCAGTCATTGTTTCAGTGACTTGATAGTTCAAGCCCCTTCCATACAATGCGCCAGCTTTATCACCTACGTAATCGGCAGCAATCGCCCACTTCGCACGCCAGTAGTGAATACCGAACTTATTGCGGTGTTTGTCCCACCAGCCTTTAGCTTCTGTATTCTGCTCTTCAGCTTCAGGAGAAATAATAACTAATTCACTCTCGTGCACCGTACGAGAATTGCCGTCTTCGTCTTTATATGTAACGAATGCGCTCTTTCCATCCGGAGAAGCTTGCCTGTCAATAATCGTGACGAGCTTATTGTTATGGTATACACCCGGCTCTGTAGGGGCAGTTTCTTCGGTTTTTTCTTCTCTATCAACCTTTTCAACCTTTTGTTGAGGTAATTCAGTCTCATGTACTATTAGAGGTTCTGCTTCTTCGTCTTTGTAGGTAACAAAGATTGGCTTACCTTCAGCAGTAAGTTTTCTATCGGTAACCTTGACCGGCTTTTCTTCTAGATCAGCCTTTTCGGCGTTTCGCTTAGGCCCAGTGCTTTCTTTCTCTGTTTTAGCCGCTTCACGAAGCCACGGAAGCACTTCAGTACCTTCAGGTAAAGGTTTTGGCGTCGGTGCTGTTTCATTGTCATGCACCCTCTTAAGGTCTTCGCTCACTAAGTCCCAAGACCTCTTGGTGATGGCCTTCTTGGTCACTTCTTCTTCCGCGGGCGCTGTTTCAGGCTGTGACTCAGTGTTTTCTACAAGTACAGGTTCAACTTGTGGCAATCTGTCTTTTACTGGGTCAAAAGATACGCGACGGTGCTTACGCGTGTCTTGCTTTGTCGAAGCAAATGCCTTTTCGCTAATTAAATCGTTTGTTCGCGTAGCATCAATAATTGCATGGCCCATTTCGATTAATCGCGGCTTAGAGCTCAGTGATTCATGCGTTTCGTATTGGGGCAATTCTGGAGCTGATTCATTTTCAGTGGCTTTTATAAGGTCAGCTGCGCCCTCTAATAATCTCTCTCTTTTCGCTTGAAGCATAGCAATGCGAACCTCAACATCTGTAATTTCCTCTACAAGGCGTTGCGCTTCAGAGCTCTCGGTCGCTTTGGCGTTGCTCTCCTGTACCGCCTCAGCAACTTGCTCTACTTCAGCGCTCTCAACTGCGCCTTCTTCTCGGGCTTGAGCAAGCTCAGCAATAGCCTCGTCATCATAACGCTCCTCAGGGGCATGGTTCTTCCTGCGTCCCGGTAATGCGTCTTTAATTGATTCAAATGAGGTTCTTTTACCCATTTCTATGTTCCTTGTTTTTTATTTTGAAGCTTCGTTTGGCCTTAATATAACAAAAAGCTTGCGTTACCACAAGCTTTTTGTTATTCCCTACCTCAAGAGTGAGGTATTCGATACGATTATAGCGTTCGTTGAACGATTTCGCGTGTAAAGAATTCGAGTGTATCGCCAATTTCAAGCATCACCTTCTTGTGAGTCTTGAGGCTTAAACCACACATATCGCCTTCAAATACTTCTTTCGATTCGATTTTTTCACGTTGGAGGTTAGTAATTTCAGCTTCACCAAGAATTTCAGCTTTATCACCCTTACCACGGCTCATGCGAACCAGTACGTTCGGCACAACTTTACCGCTTTTTACCAAACCACCAGCGATGATTTCGTCCTTCATTGTACGGAAGACACCCTTAATTTCGAGGGTACCGATTTGAGTTTCAACTACTTCAGGGGCAAGTAATTTCTCCATAGAAAGGCGTGCATCATCAAGAAGTTCGTAAATAACTCGGTACAAACGCACTTCAGCACGTTCACGAGTAGCAAGTTGCTTCACCGCAGGGGGTAAATCGACGTTGAACCCGTAAATAACTGTTTTTGAGCCAGCAATTAAACGGATGTCGTTTTCAGTAATATTACCCACACCGCTACTAATAACGTGAAGGTTTACTTCTCCGCCAGTGTCGATAGTTTTTAGGCTGTCGATAACAGAGGTTAATGAACCTTGAACGTCAGCTTTCACAATGACGTTAAAGTCTTCGGCTTCTTCTTTTTGAGTCATGAGGCGAAGAAGGTCGGCACCAGTAACGTTAGTACTTGCAGCGTTTTGCTCGCGCTCGATGTTAACGATACTTGCTTTAGCCTTGGCTTCTTTTTCGCTTTTCACTACTTCAAAGATGTCACCAAATTGTGGTAGTTCTTTAAAACCAGACACAGTCACAGGTGTTGATGGACCGGCAGCTTTAATTGTTTTACCTGCAAAGTCGTGAAGCGTACGTACTTTACCGTATGCTGTACCAGCAACTAAGAATGAGCTTGGTGTAAGAACACCTTGTTCAACCAAAAGGCCAACAACCGCACCGCGGCCAGTTTCCATGTGTGATTCAATCACCAAGCCTTCAGCAGGCACATCAACGTCTGCTTTCAACTCTTCAATATCAGCAACAAGCAGTACCATGTCGAGAAGTTTGTCGATGCCAGCACCAGTTTTGGCACTTACTTCAACCATCACTACTTCACCACCCCATTCTTCTGGGTTTAGATTGTGTTCAGTAGCAAGTTGAGTTTTAACAAGTTGCGGGTTAGCCGCTTCTTTGTCGATTTTGTTAATAGCGACAACAATTTTTGCATTAGCCGTACGAGCAAAACGGATAGCCTCGATAGTTTGAGGCTTCACGCCGTCGTCGGCTGCAACAACGATAATAACTACGTCCGTAAGAGTCGCACCGTGCTGACGGAGGGCTGCGAATGCTTCGTGGCCTGGAGTGTCAAGCAATGTAATGGTACGGTCTTTACGAACAGTTTGGTAGGCACTAATGTGCTGAGTAATACCGCCAGCTTCACCATCAACCACCTTTTGGCCCAAAATGGCGTCTAAAAGACTGGTTTTACCGTGGTCAACGTGGCCCATTACGGCTACAATTGGCGGACGTTCGGTGGCTTTGTCGCTGAGTTCGTGAACACGACGCTCAGTAGTGACAGTGGCTTCTTTTTTCTCGAGTTCAACGTCGATCCCGAGTTCCTCAACAATAATTGTTGCGGTCTCGAAATCGATACGTTGGTTAATAGTCGCGGCGATGCCGTTCTTAAATAACTCACCCACTAAGGTTGTCACCGAAAGATTGAGTACTTCAGCAAGTTCACCAACGGTAATCGAATCAGCAATTGATAAGACTTTTTCTGCCATAGTATTCTCCCCTTCGGAACGTTACGTTTACGAGAAACTGTAACTACTTAGATTTTTTAGTTGCACCTGGAAGACCAAGTGAAATTTTGCGGTTATCTTTTTCGATGTCGAGGACAACGAATGATTTACGCTCGTTTAGTGTGAACACTTTTTCAGGGTCAGCACTGTCGCCTTCACCAAGTTCGCTTACGTGAACGAGGGCTTCAACAGCTGGGCTGATTTGAACAAATGCACCAAACGGAGTAATTCGAGTAACGGTACCTTCTACAGTTTCACCGCTCTTGAATTGGTCAACTTCGCTCAACCATGGGTCTTCGCTGAGTTGTTTCATGCTAAGGCTAAGGCGTTCTTTGTCGATAGCGATAATTTTCGCTTCGATAGTTTGGCCAACCTTTACGTAGTCACCAGGGTTGTTTACACGCTCCCAGCTAATTTCTGAGATGTGAACCAAACCTTCAATACCTTCAACGTTTACAAAGATACCGTAGTCAACTACACCAGTAGCTACACCCTTAACGGTGTCACCAATAGTAAGTTTTTCAAATCGGGCTGCAAGGCCTTCTTTTACAGCTTCTTTTTCAGAGAAGATAAGCTTGTTGGCTTTGCGGTCAGCATCGAGGATACGAACTTTCAACACTTGGTTGATAAGAGCGTTCAATCGTTGAAGAATTTCATCTTTATCGCTACTTCCTACACGAGGGTAGTGTTCAGCTGATAGTTGTGAAACAGGTAGGAACCCACGAACACCTTCGTATTCAACGAGTAGTCCACCACGGTTAGCGTCGTATGGGGTAACGTCAATAATATTGCCGCTTTCCATCATAGCGATAACTTCGTCCCATCCCTTGTCTTTTGCTGCCTTTCGGAGTGAAAGTAGAACGTATCCGTTCTCTAGTTCGGTGTCGACAACGCTAGCGTTGACTTCGTCACCTACGTTTAGTGCACGTGAGTATCCAACTTCGCGGCGTGGTACAAGACCAACACCTTGAGGACCTAGGTCAACGAGGATTTCGTGCTTTCGTACGATAAGCACCTTTCCATCGATTACCTCTCCTTGAGTTGCTTGCTTTACACTCGCATCTTCGATTGCGAGTAACTCATCCATAGTTATTGTTGTTGCGGCTTTAGCCATAAGTCTTATTCAGACTCCCTTCTTTGATATATTTCGGAGGCGCACGATATTCTATGCGTTAGACGCATAAAGAATAAGGTTTGACTCATCGATTGGTACTATTTTACCTCAGATACAGAGATAAGTCAAAGTTTAACGCTTGGTTTACAACTGGCTTGAACCGAGTTTGCGTGAACGAATAAACGCTACTGTGGCAAAGGTGAGAAGGCCAAGGACGATTGCCGAAGCAGCCTCGGGACCAGTTTGCGGAAGTTCATTCGCATTAGCCGGTTGGTTGGTTGTTGCCCCTGTTTGAGGGGCTGGGCTTGAACCTTGATTCTCAGCCTCTTCAGAGTTTGAGTTTTCATCAGGCTTAATTGCAATATCTTCATCGCTATCAGATTGAAGCTGCTCCTCAGCAATATTGATTGCCTCGTCACGTCGTGCCTGTTCGCCGCGCTCGCGAACGAACCATAACCCTGCAAAAACAAGTGCTGCTAAAATGATTATTCCTACAACAAGCCCCACACCAGCTCGCGTTACTCTTCGTATCGCCATGGTATTCTCCCGTTAGTACTTTCATTGTACCTTAGTCGTACCTCTGTGCCAACTAAAAACGCGCGCCTTGGTGAATATCACCTTCGTAATAGGTTAAATCGGTATCAATTTCAAACCCTAGTTCAGCAAGCATTGATTTAACCGCAGTATTCTCTTTCCAAGTTGCTGTACGAAGTGTATTAACCCCTTGTTCATCGGCGATCTCAAATGCCTTTTTATGCAACGCATGCCCAATACCTAAGCTCCGTGAAGCTTCATCGACAACAACATTCTCCAAACTTGATCGGATATTCGTAGGAACTCGCATTATAAATAGTGACGCCATACCAATAATTCGTCCTTCATCTGTTCTAGCAACGAGCCAGTAATGGTCGGGGTTAGACACCATTTTCTCAAGGTATTCGGGCGTTATAGTGCCTTGATTTGGTGAGTGTAACTGGAGCGCCAGCCTTTGTGCAGCCTCAACGATATCATCTGTAATTTTAGTTATTCGTTCAATTGAAAAAGTATCCATGACTACTATTATTATCTATTTCTCAAGGATGGCAAGCATGCTACACTAAGCACATGATTGTTGCGGTGGACACTGGGGGAACAAAAACACTTATTGCTGGCTATACAGAAGCCGGTAAAATTACGACTGAGTACAAGTTTCCCACCCCGCAAAAAACCTCTGAATATATTGAACAACTAAAATATCATCTCGATATTTTGTTCGGCGAACGTGAAGTTGATGCCATTGTTATTGGTATTCCCGGCACCGTTAAAGATGGTGTGGCCGTGTGGTGTAATAATCTCAAATGGAAGAACTTCGATGTCGCTGGTGCTCTAAAAGGTATTCTAGGTGGCGCTCCCCTTTACGTAGATAACGACGCAAACCTTGCGGGCTTGGCTGAGACTCGTCAACTAAAACCCGTACCAATGTCTTCACTTTACGTGACTGTTAGCACTGGTATAGGTAGCGGTATCATTACTGAAGGAAAAATCGACCCAGCCATGCGTTATAGCGAAGCTGGCCGCGCACTTATTGAGTACGACGGCGTTGTGCGTGAATGGGAAAGTTTCGCATCTGGTAAAGCTATCTACAACACCTACGGAAAATACGCTCGCGATATTCACAGCAAGCGAACATGGCACCAAATTGCCGACCGCATTAGCCGTGGATTCTTGGCACTCATCCCTATTTTGCAACCAGACTCCATCATCATCGGTGGCAGCATTGGTACGTACTTCGATCAATACAGCCACGATCTAAAGGCTATCCTTCGTGAAAAACTCCCTGATCATATCCCCCTACCAAAAATTGTTCAAGCATCTCACCCTGAACAAGCAGTTATTTATGGATGTTATTACTATGCGCTCGACCTCATCACTGCTTCATAAGCTAAAAACAGACTATCCTGAAGTCCACTTCGTCACTGGCGACACATTCGCATGGGTACCTGAAACTAAAACGGTATTTTACGTAAACGATGGGCCGCAATCAAAAGCACTCTTATTACATGAAGTGTCTCATGGCCTCTTGGACCACCGCGAGTATAAACGCGACATCGAATTACTAGCCATGGAAGCCGCTGCCTGGGAAAAGGCTAAAGAACTGGCTAAAACCTACCACTTCCCTATTAGCGAAGCCGTTGCCGAAGATCACCTTGATACGTACCGAGATTGGCTTCATGCTCGTAGTACTTGCCCAGAATGTACTGCCATAGGGTATCAAACTAGCCGAGATACCTACAGCTGCCCAGCCTGTAATACCGAATGGCGCGTGAATGAAGCGCGTGTGTGCGAACTACGCAGATACAAACAAAAACTCCCGCAATAAAGCGGGAGTTTTTCGTATGCGCTTATTAACTAAGCAGCAGTTTTACGGCGACGTGAGATACGTCCACCTTTGGCACCTGCAATACGAGCAAGTTCAGGGTTAGCAGCGAAGCCGCCAGTGTGACCGTTAAGGCCTCCCTTTTTACCAATCTTCGCGTAGAAGTTAGGGTCTCGTTCTAGGTTCTTTTGTGCAGCCTTTTGGCCACCAGCTTTTGTTCCAGCCATGATATATATCCTCTTCCCACCACTGTTATAAGCGATGTTTCCACATTAATAAAAAAGTTTCCACATGTCTTTCGACGTGGAAACCCTCATTTATACCTCACATACGATATATGTACCGCGATGTGTATGGATTCATAATATCATAGCTTAGGCATTATGTCAAGTATACACAAGCACAATTTTATTATTTAATATTCATTGGCAAAATATAGTTATTATGTTTATGCTACCGTTGCACATATCCATATGATGCGATATTATAAATACGCACCTGTTTGAATCTTACAAAACAAAGAGATTCAATAAAATAAATAAACGACCTTATCTGCGAGATAGGTCGTTTTTTCATATACAATAGATACATGAAACGTGGAATTATTGGAGGGTTACTCGCTGTTGTATTGGTATTGGCTGTTTTTAGCCTTCCTCTCGAGGCAGCAACCAGTAAAAGCGACCTTCTAAAAGCAAACCTAACCTCTGTTAATGCCTTTAAGGATACTTCAACCACTGCACCTGCCATTCCTGTCCCACAGTGGTACAAATCTAAGACCGTTACCTACTCTGTGACCTCTAATGGAACCGTTAAAGGAAACCTGACCGAATTTGCTGCTATGGCGAATGAAACACTGAACGACGCTCGTGGCTGGTCACAGTTAGACGCTCGGTTTGTCCAAGTTGCCAGCGGTGGATCCTTCACCCTCGTACTTGCACAAGCTTCGCTACTTCCAAGTTACTCTTCGGGGTGTTCAGCCGACTGGAGCTGCAATGTTGGCCGTAATGTCATTATTAATGATGATCGATGGATGGGTGCTACCGATTCGTGGAATACCGCCGGCGGAAGCTTGCGTGACTATCGCCACATGGTAGTGAACCACGAAACCGGGCACTGGCTTGGCCACGACCACGTATACTGTGGCGGTGCCGGCCAACTTGCCCCTGTAATGCAACAGCAATCGATGGGACTACAAGGCTGCAAGTTCAACCCATGGCCAACTGCAGGCGAGCTTTGGAGTACACGAATATGAAAACTGGTATAAAGAAGCCTTCTTGGAAGCGAGTCGTTCTAATTGGCTCTATTGTCGTGGTTGCTGCGGCCATTACCATATACGTACTTGCGAGCGTTCAAGCATGGAACACGGCCATCTCTAGCACCGCTCAGGCCTCTTCCGACCTCAAACAATCAGTAGATAGCAAGCTCGCTACTGAAACGCCACCAGCGTCTGTTCCGGTAGCTATAGATGAAATCCTCAAGTCGTACAACGACACGCTCTCACAGGGGCCATGCCAGCTTCCTCCCCTATTTGAATGGCAAAGTAACCTGCCTTGGTTGAAAGATAATCGCCAAGCGTGTCTTACTACCGCACAAGCTGCAGATGAATTAGCATCTAGCCTTACTGATATGCAGGTTTTCTACAAGCAGGATGCTGCCGCTGCCGTGCTCGTGAAACAGGCGACAGAAGGTACTGCTTCTACAACTGATTACACCGCAGCTGCGGCAACATGGCAAAAAGTTGCCGATGATAAAAGCCTTATTACCGACGATGCTTTCAAACCAGTTGGCGCTAAGGTTATCGAAGTATCAGGGGCAATTGCGGCTGCCTATACTTCACTTGCCGCTGCTAACTCTAAGGAAGATAAAGCCGCCTTTGATGCCGCCCAAAAAGCTCTTGGTGAGGCATATGCTCGGCTCGCAGAGATACAGACCACTTCAACGGAAGCACAGGCTGTATTAGTTGATAGTGTCGTTGAAGCGTACGACAACGTTTAGCTTCGTGCCATCTCCCACATCGCTGCCTTATTTCGGCTAAACTCGGCGTTAGAGCTACTAGCCAGTTCAAGAAGGACACTTTGGCGACCTTGTTTCTCACAAAGCCAGTCATCGTACGTACCGGTAATTTCATAGCTAAAGGCGCTTCCGTTACCTGTCATATTTCGATAACCACTTAATTGAGCATACTTAGCCGCAAGCGCTGCCGAGTTACCGCAACCATTCGCAATCGCATAGGCTGCCTGCGAGTGATATGAAAGGGTCAGATGCGGCGCGACCTCTTTAGTGAAGTTTACCAACACCTTCGTTTCGGCTTCCGACTCTGGGGCCTCACCACCGCCACCTGGGAATGGTTGCCCTCCAACTGTTTGAATATCTTTCTTCCAGTCGCTTACGTTAAAGTTTCGGTTAAGATCGACGTTGCGTGCATTTGTACGAGTATTTGCTGCTTGGCCATCGGGGTTTACAGATGGAATAACAATAATACGTGTACCAGCCGGGATATTACCGGGGCTCGTTTCAAGCTCGTTCATCCAAGCATTCATTAATAAGCGTGAAGAATGTTCATTACCGTGAATAGATCCTGTATAAAGGATTGTCTTCGAGCCACTTCCGTAGGTATGAGCGACAATTGCTCGGCCTTTCGTTGAAGTACCGATAGTGCGCGAGGTATGACAAATAGTTCGTGTCGCGAAGCCCCAGTCTTCATCACCCACAATTCCAGCGGCACTTTCTAATCCCTTCTTTACTGAAAGAGTGATTGGGCTACAGAAAGCGGCACCTGAATAATTTAGCCTTAGCGTGTTGCCTGCTTTTGTTACCTGTATATCGGCACCCTGTGCAGTAACAAATTCAGGGATCTTATTCACATTCGCCACTTCTTGATCGAGGGTAATGGTGATTATTCCCGCTTGTGAAATACCATAAGAAGCAACACTTACACCAGTTACCTTTGGACCACCAGAGGTGCTGAAGCGTACTACAGTCGGCCCGTCCAAGGCACTGCCGTCCTTAGCCTCAGCATGTTGAATAGTAAGTTCGAATTGAGTCTTACGAGAAAGTTCAACGGCCGGAGAAATTTCTAACGTTTTACCGTTTGTTTTAACCGTTGTTTGCACCACCTCCCAAATATCCCCTACCTGCTTCTTCAATACCGCATCGCCCTTTTGAAGCTCTTTATCGTAGGTAAAAGCAAGTTGAGCCGGCTTATCGTACACAACTTGCGCTTCACTTACTGAGGCGGCAGTTTGTTGAATAGGCAACAAGGTGGTAACCTTGCCGGTTGCCAGAGTTGCTACCTTCTTATCTTCAAAGTGGCGTTCAAGTGATACATCGTAACTAGCTCCCTGGTCAAGGTTGAGTGATGGAACGTCACAATTAATAGCTGCGTCTTTATGATCACACGTAGCTTTCTTATCCCCTGCGATAAGTGCGTAATTAAATACTTCGTCTTTACCACTCAGTGCTATTTTAAGAGCGCGAGTTGTTGGAACAGTAGAATTGATGAGGTTTTGAGTATTCGCCACTGGTGCTTCTGGGACCGTTACGCTAAATGATTTAGCGGCAAACCAACTACCAAAAGGCGAAGTCGTAACCATGTTGGCACCAACGGTTGGCGTTTTGGTAGGCGTAAAACAGAGCGATGTGGCGAATAGCTGTACATTACCGATTGATGTCACTTCTTTCACTTCTACGACATAGCCCGACTCATTCGTCTGCTGAAGCGTACTTGGGCCGAAAATAAATTGACGCACGCACGTTTCACCGGCATACGAGAAAGCTACCTGCTTATGAATGCCGAAAATAAGGCCGTATGAAATGCTGAATAATAAAAATAGGCCTAAGAGAATCCAGGCCGGTAGCGGTAACCGATTGTATATTTGTGTTAGTTTTTGCTTTATTTCATGTCTAATCACTATACCTATTTTACCATGAGCGAGTTCGGCTTAGCGAGGCCTGCACCCAGCCCACACCGACGCCGAGAAGTGGAATTCCAAGGAAACCAGCCAATAATACAAATTCAACACCATTAGTGCGCGGCGCAATACCGGTATTTGGAGCTCCGGGAATGCTTGCTTGAGTAATAGTAGTATTCGCAACAGATACATAATACGGCCCTAGATTACTCGTTTGATTCGTAGCTGGATCTACCAACGCAATAATAACGGTATGATTCCCAGAAGGTATGGTACTCGGCAATGTACATGACCAATTACCATTCTCGTCGGCAGTTGTCGTACAGACAATTGGATCGGAGTGCACCGTCACAGTCACCTCTCCGAATGGATATGTGACACCGGTAAAGGTAGGTTGTGTATTTGAAATGGCTTGCGGCTGAGCAGGGTTTGTCGAAGTTGGCGTAATCGTAGCTTCCGAATCATTGCTGATTGGGATAAAGCCAACCGATGGTTCAATGAGTTCACCTGCGAAAATTTGGCGAAAATTCCCATCACTTGCGACAATTATTCTTTTACCGTCTGCTGACATAGCCAATCCCACCCAATAGTCGTATCCTACATTAACATTCTCCTGCCAAGTTATCCCACCATCAGTGCTCGTGTTAATATATCCGCCGTCCCAATCATCTCCATTAAGAGCCGAACCATAAGAATCAAGGATTGCGATTCGTCGCCCATCAGAAGATATGGCGATGCCTGCCCCTCCGTAATCTTTCCAGTACCTTGGTTCTAAATTATCCGCCCTTATCCAGGTGATACCGCTATCCTTGGAAATATATACGTATCCTCCGTTCCAATCGGAACCGGCACTGTCAGCAGCTACTATCGTTTTTGCATCTGGGGTCATGGCAATATCATACCAAGCGCCTACTACGCCTACATTCACTAGCTCACTCCATGTAGCCCCTCCATCCCGAGAGACATAAGGATACTGTTCGCCACTATCTGTTCCAGCAACGATAGTAAGCCCGTCTGCTGAAATTGCGACAGTTTGCCAGCTTAACTTACCAGCACTTATACGCTCCTGCCACGTTTCACCTGAATCTTGAGAAGTATAGATAGAATTTTCTAACTGACCATTGTTGTAGTAAAAAGCAATCGCGACTAGTTTTGTTCCGTCCGGAGAAGCTACGATCTTTCGCCAATCTTTCATTCCTGCACTAGTGTGTTGCAGCCACGTTACGCCCGAGTCTTGAGAAGTGTAAATATACCCCGAATACGCCAACCCATCGTATGGCGCCTCTACGGCGACAAGTTTAGTACCATCCGCTGATATGGCAACGTCATTCCAGCCCCTCATACCAGCAGTGGTACGTTGTTGCCAAGTAGCACCCGAGTCTTGGGATGTATAGATGTAATTATTCCATGCAACCGCGACAAGTTTAGTACCATCCACTGATGATGCAACTGCAGTCCAAGTCTTTGCGCCGAATACTGTACGCTCTTGCCAAGTAACACCAGAATCTTGGGAGACGTATGCCGAGCCGCTATTAGCAATGGCGGCCAGTTTTGTTCCATCCGCAGAGACGGTTGCTGATTTCCAGCCTCTTAAACCTATGCTTACATTTTCTTGCCAAGTAGCACCGTAGTCGGCTGAACTATATACATAGTTGAGTATTGGAGTACTAAAAAAATTCGCTGCCGTAGCTACTAACTTACTCCCATCGGCAGAATATACAATTGAGCTCAGTTCTTTCGACGAAAGAGCCGTGCGCTCTACCCATGTAGCCCCCGAGTCTTGAGACGTAACGAGTTTACTTGTAAAGAAAGTTCCGTTGAAATAATTTGAGACTGCAGCGAGTTTTGTTCCATTAGCCGAAATAGTAATACCGGCCCAATCTCCTCCACTAGGAACAGCGTGTGACGTCCAAGTTGCTCCAGAATTTTGAGAGGTATAGATATATCCTGGCCATAAAGTTACTGCGAGTTTCGTACCATCAGCTGAAGAAGTAACTTTTTGCCAATAGCCCGTTCCAGTACTCGTTCGAGCTTGCCAAGTAACACCGGAATCTTCCGAAGTATACATGTAGCCAGCCCATGCAACCGCGACAAGCTTAGAACCGTCAGCGGATGATGCAACAGATCTCCAGTCACGCACACCGGCGTTGGTACGCTCCTGCCATGTTGTCCCGCTATCTTGAGAAGTATATACCGAACCGACATAGTCAGAACCAACCCAATCCGTTTCAACAGCGATAAGTTTTGTGCCATCGGAAGATGTTGCTATGGATTTCCATACTTTTGACCCCACGCTCGCATCTTTTCTCCAAGTCAGGCCCGCGTCTTGCGAGGTAAGTATTGGACCCTCGGTGACAGCAATTGCTGCGAGTTTATTGCCGTCAGAGGAAGCTACGATTGATTCCCAGCTGTATTGATCGCCTGCCATGCCTTTACCTACACCGCTGGACTGCCTCCAGTCATACTCACCAACAGGGGTAGCATGAGCAAAATAAGGTGAAAGAACGATAGTTATAGTTGAGACGAAAAGACCGAGAGCTAAAAATACAATGAAATTGCGGCCTACAATAGAACCTAATTGTTTGCGTGTACTATGCATGTATTCCTAGTTTGTCAATCTGTTTATGATTATACGTTAGTGTCATAAAGAGATCAAACTAGTAAGCGAAAACGGTTTTGAATAAGACAAAACCCCTGGTATTACCAGGGGTTATTGTATAATTCGGCACCGTGCTAGTTTCCCACTTGTGGCAGTATAATCGCCGCTACTGAGCTTGACTTCTGTGTTCGGAATGGGAACAGGTATTTCCTCAGCGCCATGGGCACCGAAGTAAGGCTTCCTGAGGCACTTTGCGCTGATATAACAAATCAGTGGGCCAGGGAAAACCTTGCTTCGATGCCAATATTCTCCACCATCGAGTTGCCTCGCTGGTATGAAACTATTGTATCGGTGTTTACTGTAAGAAAGCTTAAAAAATTGACTATCTTAGTGAAAACTCGAACGCTTACGCGCTTGATTCTCACCAATTACTCGTTAAGTCTACCTTATCACCTCAGTTAGATAAATCTAACAGTTGGTGAAAAGGACATAAAAAGGCAGTGGGACTATTAGTATGCTTCAGCTGCACGCATTACTGCGCTTCTACCTTGCACCTATCAAACAGATATTCTTTCTGTGTCCTCATAGGGAAATCTAATCTTGAAGTTAGTTTCGCGCTTAATATGCTTTCAGCGCTTATCTATTCCGAATATAGCTACTCGACAATGCAGCAGGTGGCCACAATCGATACACCAGAGATTCGTCCACCCCGGTCCTCTCGTACTAAGGGCAGATCTCTTCAAATTTCCTAACGTCCGTACCGGATATAAACCGAACTGTCTCACGACGTTCTG